>JBGAWE010000070.1:0-17862 GCA_044227705.1 Saprospiraceae bacterium | reverse complement strand
CGGCGGCTTTGACCACGCCCTCGGTCGCCTCCTTTTGGGTGACGACGGTCGCCGCGCAGCCCTTCTCTTTCAACAGCCCAGCGACCTCCCAGACCTCCGAGCCGGAGCCTGAAATCGGTCGCAGGTCGATGCCGCGAAGCTCACCGCCGAGTCCTTCGATCGAGGCCGGTGGGATGCCGCGAGCTGCGAGGTTGCTATCGAAAAAATCAAACCTCGGGTCGCCGACTAGGAGGGCGGTTTTGGGCAGGAAGGGTTTTTCGACCTCACCTTTCGGCTTGCCTTTTTGCCTTTCGCGGGCGAGGTCGGAGAGGTTGGTCAGGTAGCGGAACTCGTATTTTTCAGAAAGAAACCGGCCGTCCGCCGACCGCAAAGTCCCGAGATTGACTTTGTGGAAAGCACCGTCGAGGGTGAAGTAGAGGCGCTTTTTCCCCTTTAAGAAAGGCTCAATCGGCTGCCAAAAGCCTCGGAAGGCGGGCGTGCCGCGCGGCCCAAGCGGCCCCTCCCTCATCCCCATCTCCACTTTGTAGAATTCGAGGATGACGGTTTCAAGCTCGCGCCCGTCGCCGCTGTTCAGGACGATGATCCCTGGCTGCGCGGTCGTCTCGCGGGTGACGACGAGGGCGAGATAGCAGACCTCGCCCTCGCCCGCTGCCGTTTGCCGGTGGAAACGGACGATTTCGACGGCCGCCTCGTCGGGTTTGAGCGCGTCGCGCAGTTGCCGCCAGTCGACGGGCGCGGCGGCGGTCTGTTCGCTGAAACTGGCGCTTTGCCGACCGAGCTTTTTTTCCAATGAGCGAACGGTCTCGGTCAGTTCGGCGATGGTCAGGCCGAGGTTTTCGTGCTTTTCGGGAGGGGAGAAAAACAGCTCCGCCAGCCGCTCGGAGGCTTGCCGCCAAAGCTCGTAGTCGGCGAGGTTGCCGGTTTGGCGGAACTGTTCCTGCATCTTTTTCGAAGCCGAAAAGAGGATGCCCCGCGTCGCCAGCCGTAGGTCGAGGAGCTGCCCGGAGAGCGACGGAAGCTCGCCCGCCGACTGCTCGGCGAACGTGGCGAACCGCTCGATTTCCTGGGCCACCGGCCGGAAAAAGAGCTGCCGTTCCCGGTCTGAAAAGTGCGGGAACTGTAAGGCCAATTTTTTCAGCTCAAGCTGTTGTGCTTCGCAGAAAAAGCTGTCCGCCGCCGCCGCTTGACCGAGGAGCATCGACGAAAAAGCCAACCCTTCGAGGCTCCGCAGATATTCGACCTGCGCGTCGGGGAGGCTTTTCTTTTCAATCAAATAGGCCTCACGGAATCGGTTTTGGGCCAAATCGGGCCTGTTTTGTCGCAAAAAGATGTCGGCTAGGCCGTTGTGCAAGTCGCCCCGGTCGGCTGGCGAGCCGTCGTGGATGGTGTCGAAATGGGCGACGGCATCGAGCATCAAAATGCGCGCGGAGTCGGCACGGCCGGCCTCGAGCAAGGCCTCGGCGAGGGCGGCCTCGGTCTTGAGGGTCTCTTGGTGGGTCGGGCCGGGCTTGTTGCGTCGGATGGCGAGCGCCTGCCGGAGGAGCGGCTCGCTCTCTGCCCAATGCTCCGTCCGTTTGTAGAGGTCGGCCAGCGCGACGAGGGCGGAGGCGTACATCGGGTGGTCGTCGCCGTAGACTTCCCGCCTGATTATCAACGACTTGCGGTGCAGAGCGAGTCCGCGCTCGTAGTTGCCCAGCTCGACGTTGACCTGCGCGATGTTGCCGAGCGGGAGGGCGAAATCGCGGCTCTTCTCGCCGTACTTGGCCCGCATCAGGTCGGCGGCGCGGGTGAAATAGTCCTCGGCCTCGTGCAGGTTGCCGAGGTCGCCCGCAATCATGCCGAGGCTGTTGAGCGAGGCGGCGTGGAGACGCGACGGCGGCTGCCTCACGCTGTCGCGCATGGCGAGGGAGGCGAGGAAGATTTTCTGCGCGTCGAGCAGGCGACCCTGCTGGAAGACGGCGTTGCCAAGGCTGTGCATCGCCGTCGCCACCTCGGGAGAGACGGCCCCGTAGACCTCACGGCGGATTTCGATGCAGGTCTGGGCGTTCGCGGCGGCCGGCTCGCTTTGCCCGAGGCGGTACTGGATGTTGCTCAACCGAAGGTGCATCGAGGCGAGGATGGAGTCGCGCCTGTCGGGCTTTTCCTCGATGGCAAGCTTTAGGCACCGCTGTGCGACGGGCAGCGCGGCCTTGAACTCGGCAACCGTGTAAAGGGAGTCGCAGAGCCGACGCGCATCCCGCAGGGCCTGCGCGGGCAGGCGGCCCGCCAGAACCCATGAAAAAAGGAACGCGGCGACAAGTCGGGACATCGGACGGCGGCGGGAGGTGTCTGTTTTGAACGATGCGGCTTGGGTCGGCAAATTTGAAAACTACGCCCGATTCGGGCCGTGCTTTTCCTGTTTTCGAGGAAAATTTGCCCAATTGGGTAGTTTTTGTCCAAAAAAGAAAGCGGAGGGAACCTGCTGGTCGCCCTCCGCTTTCGATGGGTTAGAACGGTCGTCCGGTCAGAATTTGGCCAGTGCAGCCTCCGCCTCCGCCCGGTAGGGATGGCCCGCCGTCTTGCCAATTTTTTGGAAAATGTCCCGCGCTGCATCAAGTTTTCCCTCGCGGAGGAAGGCCAGTGCGAGCCACCATTGGCATTGCGAGTAGTATGGGTTCTTCGCCTCGAAGATGCTCATCAGGTGCCGCTCGGCGCGGTTCGTATCGCCGATTTCGAGGTTGGCGATGCCGAGAAGAAGCTGGTGTGCGTCCTCCTGCCCCTTCGGGACCTCCATTTGGGAAAGACGGCTGGCCGCTTCCCGATATTTCTCTTTTTCAAAAAAGGAAACAAAGCCGTCAAAGGTCGTCCCCTTGAACCCCGAGATGTCCGGCTTTTGGTGGATGGATTGGTAGAGGGTTTCGCCTTTCGTCGTCTGTTTTGATTGCGCGAGGCCGCGCGTCTCGGTGCCGTAGGTCTCAGGGCGGGCGGCGGTGCGGGTATCGGTGTTCTGCGCGATTTTGGGGGAGGCGGCGGTCGGCCGGTCGGTGAGGATTTTTACGTCGGGGTCGTTAGCAGCGGGCTGGTCTGCTTTTCCAACATTGTCTTTCTGCACCGTTTCCGTCGATTTCTCGATCATTGGCGGTTCGGCGGCCGGCGTTTCGTTCATCCCTATTTTTTCGGAAAGCCGCTCTTTCTCCTGCTTGGCCGCCGCGATGTCGTTTTGAAGGGACTCGGTTTGTTGCCAGAAATACCACGCGGCTGCCGCGAGCAGCACCGCCATCGCTGCCGCAGCTGCATATCGAAAGGAAGGCAGTTGAACGGTTCGGGCAGGGGCCGCGTCGGGCGCGTCGGCTGAAAAACCGGAGGCCTCGTTCTGCGCCTCGCGCACTTTCATGCGGATAAAGGCGCGACGGACGAGTTCGGCCTGTTCCCGCCTGTCCTCGACGAGTGAGCGAAGGTCGGCGTCGTGCCGAATCTGGTCTTCGAACTGCTCGGCTTCGGCCGGGGGCAGCTCCGAAAAGAGGTAGGCCTCGACTTTGGTTTCTATTTCAGGATTCATGTTTGGGTAGTAAAAAGTGCCAAATGGTTGGATTGAAAGGTTGTCCGCTCGCGCTCGTTTTATCTGTTCAAAAACAAATGCCGCTTGTCCGCCACCATGTCCGACAGCTTCGAGATGCACTCGCTCCTTTTCACCTTCAAGCTGCCGACCGTTGAGTAGGGTGTGAGCTTTTGTTCAATCACCTCCGCGTCCGAAAGCCGCTCGAAGTAGCGAAGTCTTATGACCGTCCGGCAGTTCTCGCCAATTGAGGCGAGGAGCTTGCCGACCTGTTCCTCGAGCGCTTTTGCTCGTAAAACTTACCGATTTCGTTCTCGCCGACCACTGGTGCCGTGTCAAAGTCGACCGTGTGCAGCTGCCGCTTTTTCGGTCTTTTTCAGACAGAGACGCTTGCCGACCTCGACGCAGTAAGTCACGGGGGCCATGCCCTGGAACTCGTATGCTCCGCTTGAAATCTTTTCCAGAAAGATGACCGTCGCGTCCTCCAAGATTTCTTCGAGGTCTTGGTCGTGGATACCGCGCAGCTTCCGTAATTGAAAATCGCCCCCCGAGCCTTGTCTTGCAGGCAGCGGATGGCGGCGGTCTCGCGCGCCGCCAGCCCGTCGAAAAGCTCCCGGTTTCCCGGGTAGCGGCTGCATGGGTTGGCGGCGAGGGCCGTGAGCGTTCGATTCATACTATACCTGTTTCCGGGCGAAGGTAAGTGGCCGTTCCATAAAAGTTTTCCACCTGTTGCGCGGCTTTTCCGCTGTCTTCCGGCCTCATTTCGAGCCATTGCAGCAGGATCGCTGCGCTACCCGAAACCCGTAATTTTTTGCCAAAAAACCATTGTCTCCAGCGATTCTTAAGACTTTTGGCCGAGGCCTTCCGCCCTTGCAAGACTTTAATCCCTTGTCCAAATTCCTTAAAAAAGACAGACACTGATGACCGGAAATCTCCGCATCCGCCGACCGTTTTGTGCCGCCTTCTTTGCCCTCCTCTCCCTTCTCTTTTTTCAAAAACAGGCCGCCGCGCAGTGCAGCCCGACCGACCTCGAAATCCCCGGCAACGGCATCGACGAGGACTGCGACAACCTCGACGACTTCTATCTCCAGCTCCCGCCGTATGCCTATGCAGTCGCCGGGCAGGACTTCGAGATTTACTTCCGAAACCTCATCCTCTCGAAGCACCCTAACGACTACTCGTTCGAGGTCGTCACCCCTTTAGTTGGAGTGAATTCCGGTCCGAAATGGGCTTGGACACCGACGGCGGCCGAGGTCGGCACCCATGATTTGACCGTCCGAATCAAGACCCCCGGCGGCACCGTCCTCGGGACTGCCTCGACCAAAATCCGTGTCTCGCCGAGCGCGGCGCCGGCCGACATGACCGCCAAAAAGTGCGTACTCTGGGGCCACAGCTTCTACGACCAGGGCTACATGCCGGTCTACATCAACAACTTGACGAACCAAGCGGGCAACCCGCCCATCACCTATCACGGCAAGAAGGCCTCGTGGGCCACGCCCTTCACGAAGCACGAGGGATACGGCGGTTTCATGTGGCGGTGGTTCATTCAGGACGCGGGCAGCCCCTTCCGCTACGGCTCGAAGGTCAACTTGAGGCAATACTTCGACGACGTCTGCGGCGGCCCCGGCAAGCGGCCCGATTTCATGGTCATCCATTTTGACATCAACGACTTCTGCGGCTACACACGGCCCTCGCGGGCAACACCTTGCAAGAAATCGACGACTCCGCGGATAACCAACGACTGGAACCTCAACGCCAAGCGCCTGCTCGACTCCATCCGCGTCGCCGCGCCGAATTGCAAGCTCGGCATCTGCATCTCGCCGCCGCCAAACGCCCGCGAGTCGGCCTTCCAGTCGACCTATGGCGGCAACCCCGTTTTGAACAACCGCTGGCGGTGGCAGAAAATCATTTCGCGCATCATCTACAAGAACATCGAGCGCTACTCGAACCGCGAGGGCGAGAACTTCGGCTCATCCCAGAATTTAGACGTGGACGACTTCGCAGTACAACCTGCCGGATGCCCCGCCGCCTCGACCCGCCGGACAACAACATCAACACCCACTGCGGCTACAACGAGATTGCGAAGACCATCTACGCTTGGATAAAATACGTCGAAAACCTCGGCGGCCCCGGCGGCCAGACGTGGTACCAAGACGCGGACGGCGACAACTACGGAAACCCCGCCGTCAGCCAGACCGCGCCGACGAAACCGGCCGGCTACGTCTCGAACTCGGGCGATTGCAACGACGCTAATGCCGCCATCAACCCCGCCGCCGCCGAAATCTGCGGCAACGGAATCGACGACAACTGCAACGGGCAGGTCGATGAGAGCATCGCGCCGACGGGATATTGCGCCTCCACCAAGGGCGCGCCGTGGGAGGACTGGATTGCCTCCGTCAAAATCGGGGCAGTCGAAAAGACGAGTGGCAAAACGCCCTACTCCGATTTCACCTCGACCACTTTCCCGCTCGCGGCGACGAACACCATCGCCCTTTCGAGCGGCTTCTCGTACACGACTTTCGACGAATACTTCGCGCGTCTGGATTGACCTCAACCGCGACGGCGACTTCAACGACGGCGAGATGGTCGCCGAAAAATTGGCTTTGAAGCCTACCATCGGCACGACGACTTCGCCCACAACCGCCTCATTTTCAATGTCTTCGAGCATCTGCGGCTCGACGCGGATGCGCGTGGCGATGACGCGCTCGGCCTTTCCGGCGGCCTGCGGTTCGCTGCTTTACGGCGAGATCGAGGATTTCACAGTGACCTACGCGGGCGGCGGCGAGTGACCTCGAAGCCGGATTTGATTGTCAGTTCCATCACCGCCCCGGCCTCGGCGACAGCCGGAAATCCGGTCTCCGTCTCCTTTTTAATAAAGAACAACGGCACGGCGACGGACGGCAAATCCGTGCAGAGCACAGCGTGGCTGAGCAGCGACAACTCGTTGAGTGCCAACGACTTGCCGCTCGGCTCAGTCTTCGCCATTGCCCCGGCCGTCGGGCTGACGGCCAATGCCGGGCTGACGTTCACCATCCCCTCGGGGCAGGCGGCGAACGTACTTCCTCATCATCTCGACGGACGACGCGAACGCCGTCGCCGAGCTCGATGAGACGAACAACACGGCCTCGCAATCCATCACCGTCGCCGCCGCGCCGCCCCAACTGCCCGACCTAGTCATCGCCTCGGCGACCATCCCGGCTTCGCTCACGGCCGGGGCCGCCGGGCAGGTTTCTTTCTCGGTAAAAAACAACGGGACGGGCAGCGGCGCGGGCCAATCGGTCGCCACCGCAGTGTTCCTTTCGACGGACAACGTGTTGAGTGTCAACGATTTGTCGCTCGGTTCGACCTCGCTGAATCTGCCGACAGCCGGTGCCTCGATTTCGGGAAACATCATTTTCACCGTGCAATCGAGTCAAGCGGCGGGCAGCTATTTTTTGATTCTAAAAACGGACAACAACAGCATCTTGACCGAGGCCGACGAGATGAACAACCAGTTCTCGCAAGCCACGACCGTCGTCGGCGCGCCGCCGCAATTGCCCGACCTCGTCATCGCCTCGGCGACCATCCCGGCTTCGCTCACGGCCGGCGCCGCCGGTCAGGTTTCTTTCTCGATGAAGAACAACGGCGTGGGCAGCGGAACGGGCCAGTCTGTCTCGACCGTCGCCTATCTCTCGACGGACAACGTGTTGAGCGTCAACGACTTGTCGCTCGGTTCGGCCTCGCTCAACTTGCCGACGGCCGGGGCATCGGCTCCGGGCAGCATCAATTTCACTGTCTCGGCAAGCCAGGCGGCGGGCAGCTATTTCATCATTTTGAAAACGGACGACAGCAGCACTGTGGCCGAGGCGGACGAGGCAAACAACCTCTTTTCGCAAGCCGTCACCGTCGCCTCGGGCCAGCCGAGCTTTCCCGACCTCATCGTCGCCTCGCTGACGGCCCCTGCCGCTGTCGCGGCGGGCGGTTCGGCGCAGGTCTCTTATTCGGTAAAAAACACCGGCACGGCCACCGGCGGCGCGGCCAGCGTCGTGACCGGTGTCTACCTTTCGACTGACAACTCGTTGAGCGCCAATGACTTGTCGCTCGGTTTTGCCTCCGTCGCCATGCCGGCAGCAGGCGGGACGAACGGGACTTCCCTCAACTTCACCATCCCAGCCGGGCAGGCGGTGGGCAGTTATTTTCTGATTGCAAATGCGGACGACGGCAGCCTGATCGGCGAATCGGAGGAGACGAACAACACCTTCTCGCAACCCTTCTCGGTGACGAGCAGCGTGCCGTCGCAGCCCGATCTGGTCATCGCCTCGGCGACCGTTCCGGCATCGCTCAACATCGGGTCGCTGGCCACCATTTCCTTCTCTTTGAAGAACATCGGCACCGCCACAGCGACGGGAAGCGTCTCGACAACGGCCTATTTGTCGAGCGACAACTCCTTGAGCGCCAATGACTTGTCGCTCGGTTCCGCCTCGCTTTCCGTGCCCAACGCGGGTGCCTCAACGACTGGCAGCATCTCCGTCAAGGTCCCAACCGGGACGCCGACGGGCAGCTATTTTGTCGTCCTCAACGCTGACGACGCAGGCGCGGTCATCGAGGCGAGCGAGGCAAACAACCAGTTCACCCAGGCCGTCAACATCACGGCCAACCCGACGCAGCCCGACCTATCGGTGACCGCCGCCGTCATCCCCTCGACGCTGACGGCAGGCGCCTCCTCTACGGTTTCCTTTTTTGTGAAAAACACGGGCGCGGCTGCCACCTCGCCCTTCCAAACGGCCCTCTGGTTGAGCCTCGACAACACCATCGGGACGGGCGACGTGTTCCTCGGCGGCCTATTTCCTGATTTTGAACACCGATGCGGGCGGCACCGTCGCCGAATCGAACGAGGCGAACAACCAGAACCTCAACCAAGTGACCGTCTCCGCGCCGGCGCCGGTGAGCTATTGCACCTCTTCGGGCGACTTTCCGTGGGAGGACTGGATTTCTCGGGTGAAAATCAATGCGAAGGAGAACCCCTCGGACAAGAGCCAGTACACCAATTTCACCGGCCTCACGCCCTTCATCGTGACGAAGAACGGGACCAACTCGGTGCGGCTCTACACAAGCTACTCGTTCACCCTCTATGAGGAATATTGGCGGATTTGGATGGATTTCAACAAGGACGGCGACTTTTTGGACGCGGGCGAACTCGTTTTCAGCCAAAAAATGAGCGCCCCCCCGGCGGGCACCTTGACGACCTCGTTGAGTTCCGGTTTCGCGCTTCCCAGCTCCACGCCGCTCGGCACGACGAGGATGCGCGTAGCTATGAAGCGCGGCGCAACCCCACCGACATCTTGCGAAGTGCTGCCCTTCGGCGAGGTCGAGGACTACACAGTGACCGTCCAGACCAACCAGAACAACAATGGCTCGGCCGCCCGCGATGAGGAGGGCGCAAGCAGCGAAGGCCTCAATTTCCGCCTATCCCCCAACCCGACGACGGGCGGGACGACGGTCGAACTGCCCGACTTCTCGGGTAATAAGGTCGGTCTGAAAGTCTTCGACGCGCTTGGGCGAATGGTGCTGGCCCGGCCGACGTCGTTGATGGAAACCTCCTCACTCGACCTCGATTTGAGCGAACAACCGGCCGGGATCTATCAGGTTTTGATTGAGGTGGAAGGGCTGCGGGCGGAGGTTCGGCGGCTGGTGCTGGTTGAGGAGTAAAAAGTCATAAGTCAAAAGTCAAAAGAGCCGTGCTTCCATCTCATCGGAAGCACGGCTCTTTTAAATTATGACCTTTGAATCCTCAAACTCGGGGGAAAGAGAAATAGAACACCGACCCCACCCCCGGCTCGCTCTCGAGCCAAATGCGCCCCCGGTGCTGCTCGGCGATTTTCTTGCAGATGGCAAGACCGATGCCGCTGCCGACATAGACCTGCCGCGGGTGCAGCCTTTTGAAAAGTTGGAAGATGCGGTCGAAGAACTCGGGCGCGATACCGATTCCGTTGTCCTTTATGGAAAAAATGTTGTCGTGGCCAGTCTGCCGGAAGCCCACGGAAATGACCGTCGGGCTGCCCAAGCCTCTGAATTTCAGCGAGTTGTGAAACAAGTTGAAAATCAACTGGCCCATTTTCTGCCGGTCGGCGACGATGGTTTCGGGCAGGTCGGCGGGCAGGTCGAGCGTCCAGTCGACGGCGGGAAAGGCCTGTTCGACCTTCTTTTTTTGGGCGAGGAAAATAGCGGACGGGTTGACCGGTTCGAGCTGGATTTCATTTGACGTGACCTGCCCGAAGGCGGTCAAATCCTCAATCAACTGGTTCATCGCGCCAACCGAGTTTCGGATGAAGCCGAGGAACTCGCGGCCCTGCTCGTCGAGGCGGTCGCCGTACCTTTTTTCGAGGAGGTGGGCAAAGGAGCTGATATTTCGAACCGGCTCCTTCAAGTCGTGCGAGGCGACCCATGCGAAGTTTTCGAGCTGTTGGGCGGCCTCGATGTTCTTTTTCAATTCTTGGTTCTTGCTCTCGAGTTCGGCCAGTTTGTCGGTCAGTTCTTCCTGAAAAATATGGCTGTCGGTCACGTCGGTCGCCAGTAAAAGGGCCTGGTTGACGGGGGTCGGCGAGGCGACTGCCAGCACCTGAACCCTGACGACGCGGTCGCTGCCGACATGCATCTCGGCCTCGAAGCCGTTCAACTGGCCAGCCCAGATTTTTTGGAGCATCCCCAGGTTCTCACCTTGAAAAATGGCCGACGGCTCTGCCGCCACGCCCTCTGCGAGACGAAATAAGCGACGGAAGGCATCGTTAAACTCCCACTTTTTGCCCTCGGACAGCACGGCGACGGCCTGCGCCCCCGATTTCCACAAGGCCCAAAAGAACGCCTCGCCGCTCGGCGGGGCCGTCGGGACGAACAGAGTCGGGTCTTTGCTTACAGTCATTCTTCTATGTTTGCGCCAAGTAATCCGGTCAAATGACGTGCAAATTTGCGGCCAGCCGATTGGCCCTCGCCCGAAAACGTGACGGGCGTTTTCCTCCGACCAAACTTTTCACTGAAAAACAAAACCATTCAAGTCCATGACGACAATGCGAAAATGCCTCGGCGCGATGCTGTTGCTCCTTGCCGCCACCGGGGCCAGCGGACAAGCGACCGCCGTCTTCACCGAGGCGCAAAAGGCCTTCAAGCGCGGCAATGATTTTTATCAGCAGGCGCTCTACGGCCTCGCCCAGAAGGAGTACCGCGAGGCCATCGAGCTCTCCCGGCCCGTCAACGAGCCGGAATGGAAGAACCTCAAGACCGACGCGGAACTCAACTACGCCAAGTGCGCCGTGCGGCTCCAGCAGCCGGAAGCGACGAAGCTCGTCGAGGATTTTTTGCGGGAAAACTCGCCCTCGCCGCAGGCCAGCCAAGCCGCATTGGAGGTCGCCAACTACTTTTTCGACTCTAAAGAGTACGAAAAGGCCATCGACTATTACGCGATGACGCCGCGCGGCGGGATGCCCAAAGAGCAGCAACTCGAGGTGCGCTTCAAAGAGGGGTATTCCTATTTCCTGTTGAAAAAATTCCCACAGGCCAAGTCGGCCTTTTCGCAGGTCAAAGAGTTCACAGGTTCGGAGTTCTATTTTCCGGCCAATTACTACTTCGGCTGTTGTTCATTCTTTGACCAGAAATATGCGGACGCGACCAAGTCTTTTGAGCGGTGCGAACAGTCGCCGCGCTATAAAGGGCTTATTCCTTATTACCTCTGTCAAATCTATTTCGCTCAGAAACAGTACGACAAAGTAATCAGCTACGGCGCGCCGAAAGCAAAGGACGGCAACGTGAAAAACGCAGCAGAACTGAACATGCTTGTTGGCCAGGCCTATTTTGAAAAAGGCGATTACAAGAACGCGCTGCCCTATCTCGAATACGGCGCGAAGAACCTCGGCGGTGCTTTGCGGCCGAGCGACTATTATCAGGTCGGCTATGCCCAATATCAAGCGGGCAGCTACGCGGCGGCCATCACCAACTTTGAGAACCTCACCAAACAGGACAGCCTGCTCGGCCAAAACGGCCTCTACCACCTCGGAGACTGCTATCTGAAAAGCAACCCGCCTAACAAGGCGGCGGCGCGGAACGCCTTTGGCCAAGCCTCGCAGATGAACTTCGACAAAGGGGTGAAAGAGGAAGCCTTGTTCAACTACGCCAAGCTCTGCTACGAGCTAAAGTACGACCGCGAGGCCATCACCGCGCTGCAGTCGTTCCCCGCTTCGAGCAAGTTTTACCCTGACGCACAGGCACTTATGGGTGAAATCTTTTTGAACACGAGGGACTACGACCGCGCCATCACCACCATCGAGGGGCTGACGACGCGGACGGCGAAGATTGACGAGACGTACCAAAAAGTCTGCTACCTGCGCGGCCTCCAACTCATTCAGGACAAGGACCGGACGGGCGCGGAGAAGTACTTTCTCAAAGCGCTTTCCAAGACACCTGACGACGAAACGGAGGCACTGACCTATTACTGGCTCGGCGAGATTGCCCACAAGAACAACCAGTTCGACCAGTCGAAACAGTATTTGAGCAACTTCTTGAGCCGCGCAAAGGGGCTGAATTTGCCGCCCGCCAGCAATCAGGCGATGGGCAGTTATATTCAGGGCTACAATTACCTGAAAACAAAAGACTACGCGACGGCCCTCGGCAATTTCACCGACGCGGTGACCGGCCTCAAAAAGATGACCGACCCGGAAATCAAAGAAGCTGTTCTCGGCGACGCGGTTCTGCGCGCGGGCGACTGCCACTTCAAGCGCAACCAATATGACAGCGCATTGAAGTATTACAACGAAGCGGTCAACCAGAAATACAACGGCTACGTCTACGCGCTCTATCAAAAAGCAATCATCGAGGGGCTGAAAGGGAACACGGTCGACAAAATCATCGCGCTCGAAAAGCTGGTTCAGAACTATCCAAGCTCCGAATTCACTGACGAGGCGCTGTTGCAGATTGGGACGACCTATCAGGAAATCGGAAAGCTAGACCAAGCCATTCCGTCGCTCAAGAAATTGGTAGCAGATTTCAAAGGCAAATCCAATCTCATCAACGAAGCGCTGAATCGACTGGGCCTGATTTCGTACAATCAGGGAAACACGAGCGCGGCCATCAACTATTACAAACAGGTCTTCGCCAACAACCCGGACGCTGACGAGTCGAAGGACGCATTGGCTGCATTGGAGGAAATCTATGTAAAAGACCTCGGCAAGCCGGACGAGTATTTTGCTTTTTTGGAGACCATTCCGGGTTATAAGGTCGATGCGAAAGAGAAGGACAACGTCTCCTTTTCCGCAGCCGAGAGCCAATACGAGAACGGCAATTACGACCGGGCAATTGACGGCTATACCGCTTATTTGGCCAAATACCCGTCGGGTGCTAACTCGATGACGGCTTATTTCCACAGAGCGGAGAGCTATTCGGCGGTCAAGAAATACAGCCTTGCGCTGAAAGACTACAGTTATGTCGTCAGCAAGGGCGGGCAGTCGAACTTCTATTTGAAGGCGTTGAAAAAAGCCTCTTCGCTCGCCTACACGCACGAGAAGGACTACAACCTCGCTTTCGACTATTACAAAAAACTGGAAGCGGCGGAAACTTCGCAAGAGCTTCAATATGAGGCTCAACTCGGCGCATTGCGCTGCGCCTATCGCCTCAACAAATCGGGCGATGTCTACACCTATGCCAACAAGGTCATCAACTCGGGCAACGCCTCGAAAGAGCAACTGGCCGCCGCCAATTTCTACCTCGGAAAGGTCGCTTTCGACTCGAAGGACTGGGCGAAGGCCTTGCCAGCGTTCAAAAAGGTGGTCGATTTGAGCGACAACGAATCGACGGCGGAGGCTCGCTACGCAATCGCTTACATCTATTATCAGCAGAGAAACCTCGACGCGGCCGAGCAGCAATGCGAAAACGCGAACAAAGACAACTCGGCCTATCCCGACTGGATCGCGCGTTCGCTGATATTGATGAGCGACATCTACGTGGAAAGGAAGGACTATTTCACGGCAAAGGCGACGCTCGAAGGCCTTGTCGAGAACTATCCCGGCGACAATCAGGCCATCAAGGACGAGGCGAAACAAAAGCTCGACCGCGTCAACCAGCTTTCCGGCAGCGGGTCTGGGATTAAACGGGCCGACCCGAAGCCGGGCGGGAACAACCTTCTCGAAACTGACGACCGGAATTGAAAACGCGGCCGTTGTTGGTGTTCCCGACAAAAACGGCCAGCGGCTGACCTTCATTCAGAAATCATCAATCGAAACACCATGTTCTTCAATAAAAAAATCAGCCTCGCCATTGTCGCTGGCTTGTTTGCTACAATCGCGCTGACCGCGCAACCGGGCAAGAAACCGGCGAAAGACCTCGAAAACGAAAATGTCGAGGTCATCAAGAGCTTCGACGCGCGGCTCCTCGACGCGAACAAAATCGACGTCGTGCCGACCCTCCCACCGCTCGACCAAAAGATGCAGGCGCAGACCTACGACATTCCGCCGAAGGGCGTGGCCGTGAAATACGCGCCGCCCAAGCTGCGGCCCGTCGGCTTCAAGACCGACGCGGTGCCCCGCGACTACAACGGCTACGCGAAGCTCGGCGGCGGGGTTCCGACCTCGCTTTACGGCGAGGTCGGATACGGTTGGACGAAGGGGAAATCCGACTTCAAAGGCTGGGTCAGGCACCACTCGGCGAACTCGTCGGCCGTTGATAATCAGCGGTTTATGAACAATGACGTGCTGCTTTCCGGCTCGGGGCAGGTGGCGGAGAACACCTCGGTCGAGGCCAAAATCGGCTACTCGTTCGACGACTTTTACTACTACGGCTACGACCACGACTCGACCGGACTGGACTTTTCAAAAGAAGGCTCGCGCCAGCGGTTCAAATGCATCGACCTCGCCGGGCGGCTGTTCAACTCGGAGAAGACCTCGACCGACCTCAATTTCGCCATCGAGCCAAAGTTTTACAACTACACCGACGACTTCTCGATGAAAGAGAAGGGCATTTCGGTCGGCCTCTCCGCGACGAAATGGTTTGCCGAAAAACACGCGCTGCGGCTCAACATCCGGCCCGATTTCACGTGGTTCAACGACACGGTGCAGCAGCAGCTCCACAACATCTACATCCAGCCTAGCTTCACCTTTTCGCATGACTTCTTCCGGCTGAAGGTGGGCGGCAACTTCGTCTCTCACAAGGACGTCTTCCACTCCTACCCCGACCTCGAACTGACGCTCCGCGTATGGGGCGACGGCATCGTGGCGTTCGGCGGCTGGAACGGCGATTTGCGGAAAAACACCTTCCGCTCGCTGACGACGTACAACCCGTTCCTCGGTACGAACCCGAACGAGAACGAGAGGATCGTCATCAAAAACACCGACTTCACGCAGTATTTCGGTGGCATCAAAGGGAATCTCGGCATCGCCGAGTACGAGGCGAAGCTCTCCTATGGGCAGGCCGACGACCTTGCGCTCTTTCAAAACGACTGGACGGGTGCAACAGCGACGGGCGGCTGGCGGCGGTTCAAGGTGCTCTACGACACCACCAAAATCTTCGCCCTCGGCGTCTCCGGCAAGCTCCACATTGCCCGAAACCTCGACATCAACGGCACATTCAACCAGAGCATCATGGACACGAACTACGAACTCCACCCGTGGCACCTGCCGCGCACGGAAGGCAACTTCGGGGCCGTCCTGAAGATGCTTGAAAAGGACGCGCTGACCGTGAAGGGCAATCTCTACATCGCCGACCAATCGTGGTTCCTCGACCAAGAGGGCCGTCCGAAACGGACGAACGCGCTGCTCGACCTGAGCTTCGGCACGCACTACCAAATCGCCAAGAACTTCGGCGCGTTCCTCGACCTCAACAACCTGATGGGCAACAAATACGAGCGGTGGAACGAGTACCCGACTTATGGAGTGAACTTCCTCGGCGGCATCACCCTGAAATTTTGATGAGGATTTGAGGATTTGAGGAACCGAGGAACCGACCAGCGCGGCCCTCGATTCCTCAATTTTTCAATTCTTCGATTACTCAATTCAAACAAAATGAGCGAATTCCTCACCAACGCAAAGGCATCGGCCGCCCGCATCACGAAGCGGGTATTGTGGATTTCCCTAATCCTCTCCCTTGTTGCGGCTATTGGCTACTTCTGCTACCGCAACTACAACTACTCGCAAGGAACGCGGACGGGGGTTCTTGTGAAAGTCTCCGAAAAAGGCTGGCTGTTCAAGACCTACGAGGGTGAACTGAACCTCGCCGGGCAAGGCGGGATGATGACGCCTCAGTCGATGTGGACTTTTTCGGCCCAGCGCTCGGTCTTCAACACCCTCCAACAGAATGAGGGCAAAACCGTCACCCTCCACTACAACCAGAAGGTCAGCGCCTTCCCGTGGCAGGGCGACACGGATTATATCGTCGATTCGGTCACGCCCCGATAGGCTTAAATGAGGGGGTGGCTTTAAGTCACCCCCTCATCAACCTGCGGCCAAAAGGTCTTTCATCCCGAAAAAACCCTTCCGCCCAACCAGCCACTCGGCCGCCAGCACCGCCCCAGCCGCGAACCCTTCGCGCGAATGGGCGACGTGCTTTATCTCGATAAAATCAATGGGGCTTTCCCAGCGGACGACGTGCGTCCCCGGCACCTCGCCCTCGCGGATTGACTCAACCGGGAGAACCCCTTCGGGCAATTGACCGGTATCCAAAGCCCATTTTTCCAGTCTTTCTGAGTAAGAAATAAGGTCTTCGGCCAACGTGACCGCCGTGCCGCTCGGCGCGTCGAGCTTGTGGACGTGGTGGGTTTCGGTCAGCTTTGGATGAAAATTGGGCTGGTTCGCCATCAGCTCCGCCAGCCGCCGGTTGAGTTCAAAAAACAGGTTGACCCCGACGCTGAAATTGGAGGCCCAGAAAAAAGCCCCGCCTGTGTCGAGGCAAAGTTGTCTCGCTGCGGACAAGTCGCCCAACCACCCCGTAGTTCCGCAGACGACGGGCAATCCGGCCCGCAGGCAATCGGTTACGTTTGCCGAAGCAGCCTCGGGGCGCGAGAACTCGATGACCACGTCGGCCTCGCGCAGCCGTTCCGGCCCGAACTCGTGGCCGTTCGCCCGGCTGATGCGCCAGACGATTTCGTGGCCCTTGCCGAGGGCGATTTTCTCGATGGCCGCGCCCATCTTGCCGTAGCCGAAAAGTCCGATTTTCATGGGGTGAAGTTACCCGTTTTGAATTCTGCCCAATTCGGGTGGACTTTTGTGGACAATTCAGGCGCAATGGAAACGACATCGGACTTGCCGAAAATCGGCGACACGGCACCCGGCTTCGAGGCCGCGACAAACAAAGGGACAATCAGCTTCCCCGGCCTTTTTGGCGAGGGGAACTGGGTGATTTTCTTCTCCCACCCGGCCAATTTCACCGGCGCGTGGGTGATGTACTCGACGTTTTTGGCCCTGAAAGAGAAGTATTTCACGGACAGGAACTGCAAGCTGCTCGGCCTCTTTTCGCACTCGAGCACACCCGACGCGGAAGGGACTTGGGCCGACAAAATGCGCCGCTACCTCGGCATCTATCTGAAAGCGCACGTCGTCGACGATATCGACCTCAAAATCGCCTCGGCCTACGGCATGGTCATCGGTCGGATGCGGCCCTCGGGGCATGACCGGGTCGCTTATGTCATCGACCCTTCGGGGGTGATTCGGGCGATAGTCAGCGGGCCGTTCACGTTGCACAGCGTCGTCGGCGACCTCGAAAGGGCGATTGACCGATTGCAGGGATTGGCGGTGCCGGAGGCCGAAACCATTGCTCAAAACTCGCTCGTAGATGTTCCCGAAAAACCGGACGGCTCTGTGAGCGAACTGTATAAATCTCGCCCAGCTTATTTCCCTAAAAAGGAATTGGGCGCAAATTGAACCTCGTACAGTCGCCAACAGTCGGGGCGAAACATCATTCCAAACGAATCCAACCGAATTGAAACATCCATCATTCATCATCTATTCACAGCAATGAAAAATTTTCTCACGCTCATCCTGTCATTTTCTATCGCCGTCAATCTTTTCGGGCAAAACCCGGTGAAGAAATACACCATGCTCGAGCATTTCACCAACTCGAAATGCTCTGTTTGCGCCAGCAAGAACCCGGCGTTTTACACGACGATAAACTCGGCCACGAACGCGCCGAACATCCACCACCTTTCCATCCACCCGCCCGTTCCGTACACCACCTGCGAGTTCTACGTCGCCAACAAAACGGAGAACCAAGCCCTTGCCGATTACTACACGATTGGCAGCACGCCGCAGGTCTACCTCAACGGCTCGCCCGCGACCGGCAGCAGCCTCATCACGCAAGCCAAGCTCGATGCGGCGGCG
>JBGAWE010000420.1:0-3420 GCA_044227705.1 Saprospiraceae bacterium | reverse complement strand
CGCCGTTGTGCCGTCCCAAGTGATGGGCAAGGCTTGGTCCCAGCTGGCCATGCTCGGGTCGGTGCCGATGAGCATGTAGGCCGCCGCGCCGATGTTGAACGGCAGGTCGCAGTTGATTTTCACCTTGTCCACACTGCCCGTTTCCTGCACGCGCCAAATGCGGTTGAGGCGAGCATCGGCCAGTCCCGGAGGAGCACAGGCGCCGCTCGTCGGCAGCGGGGTCGTGGTGGTGGCGGAGCCGTTGTTGTTGCCCCAAATCAAGTAGGTGCGGTTGTTCGTGAATGCGCCCGTGTTGGAGGCGTTGTCGGCGGCGATTTCCTTCACGCCCATGATGAGCGGGTCGGTGCCGAGGTTCGATTTGGACTGTTTTTGTTCCAAAGCCGAGCAGTCTTCGCGGCCAATGCCCGTGATGGCATTGTCAAAACCGCCCGTTGCGCCCACGTCCCAGATGGTCGTGCCAGTTCCGGAGATGTAATCGTGGGCGAGCGTCACGCCGTATTTGATGGCCAAATAGGTCTCGACTTGGTTGACCTCCGTCGCGGAAAGCGAGGCTTTGTACCAAATGACTTCCTGAATGTCGCCGTCGAATTTCTCGTTCAAATCCCAGGTGCCGTAGCCGATGCGGAGGTTTTGCCCGACGATGCCATAACCTGCGGAGGTCGCTTTGTCTTCGATAACGCCGTTCAAGCCGATTTTCAAGGTGGTCGTGGCGTTGTTCGAGTTGAAAGAGACGACCGAGTTTTGGCTGCCCGGCGCGGCTGTCGTGTGTTGGCGGTTGTACGCGCCGCCCGTTCCGCTGAATTTGTACGCGTAGGGCTTGCCCGCGCTCAGGGAGTAGCCCGGTTCGGCGGCGTAAAGCGCGTCGTTGTCAACCCCCGTGATGCGCCCGGTTTCGGTCGCGGTTGTGGGTCGAACGACTGCAAAAACGGCCACGTCGGTCGCCACCTGCGTCCCGGAATTGCTCGTGTTCAACGAAGAAGTCGGGTCGTAGAAGTGGTTGGCCGAGGTGAACCCGGTGAAATACGGCTGGTAGTTGTGCGTCTCGTCCGCCGCCTTCAACGGCATGGTGCCGATGACTTCAATCGGGTTGGCGTTGGTCGAGTTGTCCGTCCAGGGCTGGCCAGCGGTGAAAACATCCGCTTTGAACCAAGCCGCGAGACCCGGCACGACGCAGCCCGGCGCGGGCGGCAGCGTTCCAGCGAAGGTGAAATACTTGGTGCCCGAGAAGTCAAAATCGGCCGAATAGTACCTCGTGCCGTCGTATTCGAGGGAAATGACCTGCAAGTTGGTCGTGAAGTCTGCGTCGTTGGCGATAAGGAGGAACACGGCGTTGCTCTGGTTGAAAGCAGTCATCGCGTTGCCCGCAGCGTTCACTTCGACCATGCCGACCGTGCCCGTTTCGACGGATTTCCAAATGCGGTTCATGCGGTGCGAGATGTCGTTGGCGTGGCCAGCGACGGTCATGGCGGTCATGGCCTTCGACTGGCTGGCTGTCGCCCCAAATCAGGTGATCGGCTCCACCGAAAGTCGGCGGCGCCCGCCGCGTTCGAGGCCGCGAGGTTGCCGAGGCCGATGGCCACCATGTCGCCAGCGTTGGTGTTTTGTACCGAACGGACCGAGCTTTTGCCAGGTCGGGCGCACGTAGCCGATGCCCGCGATGTTGAAGCCGCCGTCGAGTTGCCGTGCTGTCCCAACGAGTGTCCCGTCTGTAGCGCGTGGTAGCTGACGTTGTTGCCGAAGCCAAACATGTCTGCCGTTTTGCCTTGTGGACGCCCCATTTACGGCCATGCAGGTGTTCCAGACCTTCATTTCCATATTCGATAACGGCGGTTGTAAACGTAGAATGCATTGACGACGAATGAAATCTCCGCTCGCCTCGTCGCCGGGTTTTACCAGTCGGAACCGATGGCAAAACGCTGGGTGAACGAGGTACGCTGCCTCTCCTGCGAGGTGGCCCATGCCGGGAGGCCTTTCCAGCCGTCCGTCCAGTGTTGCTGTTGGCGTCAGCCGTTTTAGCCGACATTCCAAAGACTTCTGCGCCTGCGACCGCTTTCCGTGCGGGTCAGTTCGTGGTGAACGTCGTGCCGCTGCCGTTGCAACGAGTCGTCGCAAGGCCCGTAAACGGCGCCTTTGCTCGAACAGCTCGGCGTCCGGCACGCGCCGCGTAATGCCGGGCAACGCAGTCAGTTTTGCGGTGTTGCCGAGGAGGTAGTCGACGTAGCAGTTGAAGCCATCCCAACAGGCTGCGCCAACATGCCTTCCGCGCCTGCTCTGCCGAACGGGCGTCATAGCGCATCCAGCGGTACGCGAGTTGTAGTTGATGCGCTGCTCGTCGATGAACGGGCGCTGTCGAAGCGACTGACGGGCTGTAGTTCATCGAGGTTGTCGGCGGTAGAGGGCCATCACCTGCCGCCGTTGTGATATTGCAGCGGGTTGGGCGACTGGTCGGTCCACGTTGATGCCCGCTCCGGGAGGCCGCCAGATGCTTCCGCGTCGGATTTCACCCAGCGTCAGGCTTGTCGACACGCGCAGAGGGCAGAAACGCTGGACCGGACCACGGGAGAAGGTGTTCGGTAGGTCGAGCCGCCCGTGCGGGCGATCGGTCAAACCAGCCGCGACTGACGAAAAGCCCATCGTTGTCGTCAATGCCGTCGTCTGCTGGCCTTGTCTTCAATGCCGTCGACCATGCCGTCTAAATCGCCGTCCACGTTGCTCTTGGTCGACGACATGCCAGCCTGTTCTGAGACGGTTTTGCCGACGCCGTTGGAGTCGGTGTCGAGGTAATCGGCGGTGTCGTCGCCGTCGGTGTCGGTTGCTATGATGCCCGTTGTCTGGTTGTAGGCGAGCGGGATGCCCGTCGCACCGACGGCTGTAATCAAGCCCGGGGCGACGTAGCCCGCCGTGGTTTGGGCTTCGATGTTGTCGGGGATGCCGTCGCCGTCGCTGTCGAGGTCGAGGTGGTTGGCGATGCCATCACCGTCAGTGTCCGCGCCGCAACCGCAAGTGGCGATTTTGGCAATGTACGCCCAGAGGTTTCCGTAGAGTTTATCGTTGTTGCTGGTCATCGCACCACCCGCCGTGATGCCGCCGAGGTCGGTGAAAATGTCCACGTCGCTCACCAAAAAGTCTTTGTAATCGCGGTCGAGCAAGAAAACAGGCTCGCCGTTTCCGTCCACGCCGAGCACCGTGCCCGCCGGAGCGGTCGGGAAAGTCGCCTGAAAACCGCCGCCCTGATTGAAGTTGGCCACCGTGCCGAAAGGCCCGTTGAAAATGCTGGACAGCGAACCGAGCGTCGTCGGCACATCGGGATTGAGGTTGCCCGAAGCCAGGGTCGTTCCCCAGGGCAATGCCTGTGTCTGGGTGGCGACGACGACATTGCCCGCTTCGTCGTCAGACCAATCGCGGATTGCCTCGTATTCC
>JBGAWE010000069.1:0-20777 GCA_044227705.1 Saprospiraceae bacterium | reverse complement strand
GACCGAGAAGACGACCTCCCCCGGAGGCAGTGCCGCGAGGTCGAACGACTGCTCGTAGCGGCCGTCGAAAGCCTCCAGTTTTTCGTTGAAAAGCACCTGACCGGTCGCTGAGGTCAACCGGATTTCGGCCGGAGCCTCTTCGCCCGTGAAGCGGACGGTCACCACATCCACCACCGGGTTGGGGAAGGCCGAGAACGAGGGTAGAGCCAGTTTCACCGTCGGCAGCGCGGGCGGGGCGACGACCGGGGCCTGTGGCTTGATGACATCCTCCCATTTTTTCGAGAGGCGTTTGTCCGAGCAAGCGGCCAGCGTCGGGCGGACGGAGAACAGCTTGCCGTCGCGCAGGAAATCGACCTTGACCCTGTCGCCCGGCCGGTACTCGCCGATGGTGCGGTAGAGCTGGTTGTAGGTCTCGACCGGCACGCCGTCGATGGCGGTGATGACGTCTCCGACGGCGATCCCCGACCGCTCCGCCGGGAAATCCTGCACCAACCGGTCGATGAACGCCCCGACGGGCATCTTCTCCGCATCGACCTGGTTGCCGCCGAAGACGCCGAGGCAGGCCGATTTGTCGGGATATTGCTCGTCTCGGCAATGGATCTTTCTCGGCCCGCCGCAGCCGCGACCGGGCTTTTTGATCTCTTTCGCGTCGGGCCAAGCGAAGGCCGCTTGCTCCGGCGATTGCGGTGTTTGGCCGATGGTAATTCTGTAGATGAAGGCCGTGAAAACAAATACTAGCGCGAAGCCTTTTTTCATGGTGAACAAAGTTTTGAGTGAAAAACTGGAAATCTGGCCGTTCGGGCTTGCCAGCAAAGGAAAAAAATCGTCCCGGCCGCGCTCGTCGCTTAACCGCATTTTAACGGCCGTCGCTGTCGCTCATCTCGGCGTCTTGAGCAGGTCGCGGATTTCCTCGAACGGCACGAATATTTGAATCTCGCCCTGCGCGTAGGAGGCGATTTCATACGGCACATAGTTGAAGAAGATGCCCTTCGAGGTCAGCCCGAAGTTCTCGTTCGGCTTGATTTCGTTTTCGAAAAGAACCGACATGAGCGCGTCGGCGGCGCGCAGGCCAAACTTCCGGCGGGCGCTCCGGGCAAGGGCGGCGGCCATTTTTTTCTCGTAACCGGGCTTGAGGACATCGGCGAGGGCGATGCGCTTCTTCGCCGCGAGGTCGTAGCTGCGGACGGCCGTGCCGTACATGCCGTGCGCACCACCGGTGAAAGAGTAGTTCCAGAAACCGAGCGTCAGCAGGTTGGCCTCGTTGAAGAAGACCACCATAGAGGCCATTTCCTCGTGCCTCATGTCCATCTCGCCGAAGGTCGAGTCGGTCGGCGTCCAGTCTTTGAACATCTCCTTTTCCCCGTCGAAATACTGTTGCTTGCCCATCGCAAAAGCCTCGGCGGGCGACTTCGCAAGCCGTCCGAGAGAATCCCCGGCCATGCCGAGGCGGATTTCGTTTTCCAAAAAAGACCGCAGACCGGCCTCCGTAGCCGCATCTGGCAGCAGCCAGCCTTGCTCGAAATAGGCCCTCGGCGAGTCCTTCACGCCCGGCTTGGCGTCCGACGAGTCCGCCATCAACTGGCTGGTCAGGGCCACGCCACCGGTCGCGGGCGACCACGAAACGGGCAGTTGCCGCTTTCCAGCCGCGTCGCTCCAAGTGCCGGCGAAATGGCCGTCGGCGGTCAACTTCCCCTTGATTTGGTTCGGCTCCGCGCCTTGATAGGATTCCTCGAAGGTCATGCCGTCCATGTTCCCCTCGACGGCAAAAAGGGAGATAGGCTCTGTGCTTTTTTCATAGGAATAGTAGCCCTTCAGCAATGCGCCCTGCCCAATTTTGGTTGGGTCGCCGACGAGGTGGACGGTCACCGGCAAGTCGCCGATGGTGCCTTTGAGGTGGAAATAGCGGTCGGCCCCGGCGGTCGTCGAGGCGTTCGGTGCGGATGGGTTGCCGGTTTGAGGGGCCGGGCCATTAGGCTTGCAGCCGATGAAAAAGGCGGCGACGCAGAGCGAGGCGGCGAGCTGGAAGGTCTGTTTTCTCATAAAAAAGGCTGGACGAGCAAAGCTTGGTTGGTGAAAAACTCGGCCTAAAGTAAACGCGCCCAGCATTGCCGAGCAATCGATTTCCGGCCAGCGAAACCGCCGCCATATGAGCCTGCAAATCCTCGAAAGTGGCGGCTCTCTGGCAGGGAGGCTGGTTCCCAAAAGAGCGGGCATGTCTTGTTTTGCCAGAAAAATTGACCGCAACGTGACTTTTCCAGGCACGGCCGTCAAAGTTTCCGGTTCGGCGAAAAACAACCTCACAGGGCTTTTCCGAGCCCCAAACACTATTAATGTTTCACCCTCTTTCACTCCCGTTTCATGCCCATTGAACTGCTCCCCAACCACGACGGCGGCCACAAGCTCAAACTGCCCACAGCCCAAAGCACCGTCGAAGAGCCGCTCGACAAGATCGTCCGCATGGAGGCCGACTCGAACTACTCGAAGGTCGTCTTCACCGAGCGCTCGCCCATCTTCGTGGCCCGGACGCTGGGCGTTTTCGAGAAACTGCTCTCGCCGCACAAGTTCCACCGCGTCCACCACAAGCACCTCGTCAACCTGCCGCACGTCCAGAAGTTCGACCCGGCGAACGGCAACGTCGAGTTCGGCGACGGGTCGGGCGTGCCCGTCTCGCGCCGCCGCTTGGGGGCCTTTTTGAAGATTTTTGAGAAAGAAGACTGACCCGGTTTCGGGTTTCGGGTTTCGGGTTTCGGATTTTGCCGCCGCGTTCCGAAACCAGCAAACCGGAATCCGAAATCAAGATGACTTGGGAAAAGGCCATCCGCGACTTCACCGCCTACATGAAGCTCGAGCGCTCGTTCAGCTCGAACACCATCGACGCCTACCAGCGCGACCTGAAGAAGTTCGTCCGCTACCTCGACGGGCGGGGCCTGCAACTGGCGCCGCTTGAGGTGAAAGAGGAGGACATCGCCGCCTTCCTCGGCTGGCTGGCACAGATCGAGATGGAGCCGAAGAGCCAGGCCCGGATTCTGACCGGGCTGCGGGCTTTTTACAAGTTCTTTTTGCTGGAGGACCTCCTGGATGAAAGCCCGGCCGACAACCTCGAGCCGCCCAAGCTGTCCAAAAAACTGCCCGAGGTGCTCTCCGTCGACGAGGTGCAGAAAGTCCTCCTCGCCGTCGACCTCTCGCAGCCGACCGGCACGCGCGACCGGGCTATGGTGGAGGTGCTCTACGCCTGCGGGCTGCGGGTGTCGGAGCTGTGCGGGCTGCGCATCAGCAACGTCTTTTTCGAGGAGCGCTTCGTGAAGGTCGTCGGCAAGAACGACAAAGAGCGCATCGTACCCATCGGCGAGGAGGCCCTGAAGTATGTCAAACTCTACCTCGAAACGGAGCGGCGGCAATTAAAGGCGATAAAAAAAGGGGCGGAGAACATCGTCTTCCTTTCCCTGCGCGGCGCGCCGGTCACTCGCATAAAGGTCTTCCTTCTGGTAAAAGAACTCGTCGCGCTGGCGGGCATCACCAAGAACGTCTCGCCGCACACCTTCCGCCACTCCTTTGCCACGCACCTCGTCGAGGGCGGCGCCGACCTCCGGGCCGTGCAGGACATGCTCGGCCACGAGAGCATCACGACGACCGAAATCTATACCCATATCGACACCGACTTTTTGAAGGAGACGATCTACCTCTACCACCCTCGGCAAAAAATGGGTCGCTGGCAGTAGTGCGCAATGGGCGATGAGAGAAAAGCGGCGAGACGCCCATCGCTTATCACTCTTCACTTTCGAGGGATTTCCGCCAGTTTCGGATAGAAGAAAATCTCCGTCC
Organism: Saprospiraceae bacterium; assembly: GCA_044227705.1. Lineage (GTDB taxonomy): Bacteria > Bacteroidota > Bacteroidia > Chitinophagales > Saprospiraceae > JANOQP01. Next base: position 16,955 of record JBGAWE010000069.1, on the reverse strand, counting down.
GCCGGTTCTCGGCCCGGCCTTCGGGCGTCTCGTTGGAGGCGACGGGGAAGAACTCGCCGCGCCCGGCGAAGCTCAACTGGTTGTCATTGACGTTGAACTCGCGCGAGAGGACGCGCCCAACGACATTGGCCCGCAAGAGGCTCCAGTCTCGGGAGTCGCGGATGGTGAAGCCCTTTTCTTTTGGGAAGGTGTTGTCGGTGTGCGCGACGACCATGGTCTGGATGCCGGGCCGCGTGGCGAGGAACTCGCCCACGATTTGCAGCGCGGGCAGGCCAGAAGCACTGACTGTCAGGCCTTTTTCGTCGAAGATGAGGCCGTCGGGCAGCGTCAGGCGGACGCAGTTCCATCGACAGGCTCAGCATAGACGTTGGTGTAGCCGCCTCGTTGAACTTGATGGCGAGTTCGTCGCGGATGGATTGGGCGTGGGTCAGCACGCAGCCAGTTGGCCTCCGCTAGTTCAGGCGGAAGTCTTGCGCTCGGCGAGCCTTCTTTCAAACTCATTTCGAGGCGTACTCTTTCCTCCAAAAAGTTTGGTAGCGTGGAAGCTTGCGCGGTGTTCGACTGGCTGCTTGCTTGCGCCTTTGCCTGTTCCAGTTCGAGTTCGAGGCGGCCGACGGTCTTGGCCAGTTTCGGTGCGGTCGGTGAGCGCGGCGACCTCGTTTTTCCGGCTCGGTGTTCCCAAAGGACGGACTCTCGGGCCTCGGCCGCTCGCTTTTCGGGTCGGCCCGGTGTTTTTTAAAGGGCCGACGCAGCCAGGCAAGGCGAGGAGGGTCAGGACTCGCATGGTCTTCGTGTTTGTTGATTAGGAAACGGGCAAAAAATTGGCCGGACAGCCCACAGACCGCCCGGCCAACCGGTTCAAAGGAGCTTGAAGCTCGACGCCCCCAACAATCCTTTGTCGCTGTAGATGGCTGCGACGTAGTTGCCCTTTTTGAGCTTCTCGTCGAGCTTGTAGGTGAACGACAGGCGCTGTTTTTCCTCGAGCATGACGGCCTTGACCATCTGTGCAACGATGTTGACCGGCCCGGCGGGCGCCTGCACGGTCACGTTGATCGGCTTTGCGCATGCGATGGGCGTCGCCTTCTCGTCGGTGATGACGAGGTAGAGGTTGGTCGCGCCCCGGTACGGCTCGGGGATGTCCGCCAGGTCGAACGAGACATTTATCTCGCGCACCTTGCGGGCCTTCGTCGTGAGCTTGTCGCCGCGCTTCTCGACCTCTACGCGGAAGGCGGAGGCGCGGTACTTGGCCGACTGCGTCCGCTTTATCTGCTCGGCGAGCTGGTTGGAGAGGTCGCCGACCTGGCCGGTGAGGGCAGCCTTTTCGGTCTTGAGCGTGGTGTTTTCGCCGGTGAGGCGGGCATTCTCGGCCTTGAGCTGGTCGTTTTCGTTGCGCAGCATCGTGACGACGGTCTCGATTTCAGTCTTCGCCTTAGTCATGGCCTCGATCTGGGCCTTCAGCCCAGCCACGTCGCGGGTGCTCTGCTGGCGGATGGACTCCAGCTCGGCGTTCTTCTTCTGGACGATGCGCTCCGTGCGGGCGACAGCCCCTTGCAGGCTCTCGTTCTCGGTGCGCAGCGAGTTGTAGCTCGTGTTTAGGCTGTCCAACTCGCGGTCGAGCGATGCTTTGACGTTGGCAAGCGAGTCGATCTGCTTTTCGGAGAGGGCGAGGTCGCCGGTCAGTTTTGCGCTGGCCGCGCACTGTTTCCAGAGGAAACCGCTGGCGAGGAGTGCCCAGATGGTGGCGATGATGCCCCAAACGCGCCAACCGGCGCCGGTCGATTGGGGTTCGGGCTGCTGGCTGTAGTTGTCCATAAAAAACGTAGAATGTTTAGCTGAAAGAAACGGCAGGATTATGCGGCCAAAGTACAATGGCTCTTCTCGTTTTCTCTGCGAAAAATCAAAGGTTTTGCAGGATGTATCCCTCGATTTTGTTGAACAGGTGCACCCTGTCCTTCCCCACGACATTGTGCTCGTGGCCGGGGTAGACGAAGTAGTCAACCTGCTTCCCTTTCGAGACGCACTCCTGCACATATTTCAATGAGTGCTGCCAAAGGACGGTGTTGTCCTCCGTGCCGTGGATCATCAACAGTTTCCCCTTCAAATTTGGGATGTACTGAAAGAGGCTCGCCTTCTTGTACCCCTCCGGGTTCTCGGCGGGCGTGTCCATGTAGCGCTCGGTGTACATGATTTCGTACATCCTCCAGTCGATGACCGGGCCGCCCGCCACGCCGACCTTGAACACGCCCGGCGTGCGTGTCATCAGGCTTGTGGCCATGAAGCCGCCGAAGCTCCAGCCCCAGATGGCGAGCCGCGTCGAGTCGATGTAGGGCTGCGATTTGAGGAAACGGACGCCCTCCAACTGGTCCTCGATTTCAGCCGTCCCGAGCTGCCGGTAGATGGCGCTCTCGAACGCCCAGCCCCGGTTGGCCGAGCCGCGCCCGTCGAGCGTGAAGACAACGTAGCCGAGCGCCGCCATCCGGTGCATCCAAAGCTCCGCGCCGCCCTGCCACGTGTTCGTCACGAGCTGGACGTGCGGCCCGTTGTAGAGGTAGACGATGGCCGGGTACTTCTTCTTTTCGTCGAAATTGGCCGGCAGGATGGTCCGCACGTTCAGCTCGACCTTGCCCGGCGACATGATTTTGCCCAAGACAACTCGCCCCGTTTGCACGTCCATGAGCGGGTTTTTCGAGGAAAAGACGACCGTCCCCTTCTCGCCGACCGGCCCGCAGTAGATGTTGCGCGGCGTTTTTTCATCCGAAAAAACGTCGAGCCAGCGGTTGCCGTCCGAGCTGACCAGACCGCCGTGCGTCCCGACGCGGTCGGCCAGTTTTTTCGGCTCTCCGTTCATCAGCGGCGCCTGCCAGACGTAGCGGTTCATCCCCGATTCGTCGGCCGTCTGGTAGAAACAGACCCCACCCGACTCGTCGAACCCGAGGAGCTTCACGACCGGGAAATCGCCCTTGCTCACCTGCCGGATGAGGCCGCCCTTCAGATCATAGAGGTAAAGTTGGTTGAACCCGCCCCGCTGGCTTTGCCACAAAAAATGGCTCGGGTGCCCCGGCACGAAGACCGGCGCGACCATTGGCTCGACCCATTTTTCATTGGTTTCCTCAAACAAGGTCTTCTCAAAATCCCCCGTCTCCGCATCGTAGAGGTTGACCCAGCAATGGTCGGTCTTGCGGTTGAGCACGGCGATGAGGACGTGCTTTTCGTCGGGCGTCCAGGCGATGTTGGTGAGGTACTGGTCTTTCGGTCCCGTCGTTTTCAAAAACACCGTCCGCCCGCTCGCCACGTCGAACACGCCGACCGTCACCTCGTGGCTCGTCGCCCCGGCAAAGGGGTATCGAATCTTCCGGTCGGTCGCCGGCATCGAGTCGAGGACGTAAATCGGGTACTCCGTCACCATGCTCTCGTCCATCCGGTAGAAGGCCAGTTTCGCGCCGCGCGGCGACCAGAAGGTGCCTTTTTCGATGCCGTACTCCTCCCGGTGGACGGATTTGCCGACCACGATCCCGTCCTTCTCGCCCCGGGCGACAACGGTCTCCTTTCCGTTCGAGTCGAAGATTTTCAAAACCGAGGCCTTGGCATCCGTCGCCGCCAGCCGCATCGACTTCGGCTCGAAATCCGTGTTCGCCAAGTCCTCGGGGCCGGCGACGACCTTTTTCAAACCCGCCTTCCGTGAATAGGTGAAGACCGAGTTCTCCTGTTGAAAAAAGAAAGAGGTGTCCGTCAGCCACGTCATCGCTGGGAAGTTCTTGAGCGCCTTTCCGCCCGATTTTTCAATCCCTTCGTTGATTGCCGGCAGCCAGATGAGGGTGTCGCCCTCCAAACTCTCGGCGTCTACTCGGACAATCTTGTTGTCCAAAACATGGCTGAACGACTGCGAGCCGGGCAGCCACTGCAATTGCCGGAAGTTGCCCGGGGCGAGGGTCGTGCGGCCCTTGAGGATGGCGTCGTCCATCGAGACGATGGGCTTTTTTTCCTGCGAGAAAAGGGCCGTCGAAATCGAGAGGAAGGCGACGGCGAGGCCGAGAGAGAGGCGCGTCATGGCGGTCTTTTTTTTGATTCGGGGGCGAATGTGCGACACATTGGCGCACGGACGACACTGATTTGACATGGATTTTAGCGGACGGGAATCCGCGTCTAACCCTCGCCCTCGTTTCGCCAACCGGATTTTGTCTATGTTTGGCCGTCCATTCCCCAGACCGTTGAGAATCAACGAGTTGGACAGTTTTTTTTGAAACAATCATCTCCTTTCCCGAATGAGTCCCCGCGACTGGACCAACCTCCAACGAGCCGTCGAGAACCAGAACTGCATCCTTCTGCTCGGCCCCGGCGCCAGCGGCTCGGCGGTCGGCGGGCAGTTCACGCCGTTCAACACGCAGTTCGCCCGCCAGCTCGCCGCCGACCTCGACGCAGAGCGGACCGACTACGACAAGGACAAGCGCGACGACCTCGACTATGTCGCCCAGCTCTACCTCAACAACCCCTCCGCGACCGAACTCGACGCCGCCTACGCCGCAAAGGATTTCTACACGAAGAACGCCAAGACGCCGCCGCCCTTCCTCACCGCGCTGGCCAAGATGCCGTTCAAAATCGTGGTCAACACCACGCCCGACGACCTTTTCATGGCGGCTTTTCAGGCCGCCGGGAAGGTTGGCCGCGTCTTCGATTTTTACAACTACTGGCGGCCAAAGGGCTACACGTTCGACAAACCGGATGTCGATAAGCCGTTGGTTTTCAACCTGTTCGGGCATTTTGCGACGCCCGAGTCGCTGGTCCTGACGGCCAGCAACCAGGTCGATTTCATCGGCAAGGTGACCCGCGACAACCCGCCGCTGCCGCCCAAACTTTTGGAGGAGTTCGACGCTTCGAAAACCTTTCTCTTCGTCGGCTTCGACTGGAACGAGTGGCACATGCAGCTCCTCATGAAGACCCTCCAACTGAACAAGGACTCGGCCATCCTCTCGCCCGCCATCCCCGGTTTCGAGCCGAGCCGCGCGGGGCGGGACATCTACACGAGCCTGTTCAAAAAATTCCTCTTCGCCGACGACAAGCTGGAGGATTTTGTCGGCGGCCTCGCATCAAGATTCGCCACGCCAGCCCCGCTCGACCCTGCGCAACCGGCCGCCAAAAAGGTCTTCATCAGCTACAACCCCGCGACCGACGACGCGGTCAAAGACCTGATTTTCAACTACTTAAAGACTTTGGAAAACACCGGGCTGGCCAAATGCTGGCACGAGGAGATGCTCCAGCCGGGCGAGGCCCGCGACCCGAAAATCGCCTCGGAACTGGCCGCCGCCGACCTGATTTTGGTGCTCGTCACGGCCGACTATTTGAGCGACGACGCAATCTTGGACAACCAGTTCAAGCCCGCCATTGCCCGCCTTGCTGACGGCAAGACGAAGGTCGTGCCGGTCATCCTCAAGCCCAGCCCGTGGAAGATGATTGCCGAGCTGACGCAGCTCCCGGTCATCTTGCCCAACCCCGGCAGCGAGCCGGGCAAGGCCATCACGACGTGGCCCAACCAGGACGAGGCCTTGCAAAACATCGTCGAGAACCTGAAAAACCTGTTGAAATGAGCGACGCCATTCCTGTTTTGATGGACCGCTACCCCGGCATCCGGGCTTTCAACCCGGGCGAGGCGAAGCTCTTTTTCGGCCGAAGGCAGGAGACGGAGGACCTGTTGAGCCTCGTCAAAACCCGCTCGCTGACCGTCCTCTTCGCCAAATCGGGCATCGGGAAAAGCTCACTCATCAACGCGGGCCTCATCCCGAAGCTGCGTGAGCACGGCTTTTTCCCCATCGTTGTGAGGTTTCAGAGCACAGAGCTTTCGCCGCTCGACATAATGGGCAAGACGCTCGACGCCTTCATCGACAAGGAGATGCTGGCACGGCACCTCCCGCCGGGCGGCGAGGCCGAGCTTTGGCACAAAATCAAGGCTTCCAAATTTGGGGAGAACGGCGACCAGGTGCCGCTTTTTTTGCTCGACCAGTTCGAGGAGCTGTTCGGCCACGCGCCCGAGAAACGGGCCGAGTTCACCCGCCAACTGGCCGATTTGGTGGAGAACCGCCTGCCCGAGGCGGCGCAGGAGGCCCTCCAGTCCATCCCGCGCAGCGAGCGGACGCCGGAGGTTCTGGAATGGCACACGCCAGCGGGCGTCAAGTTCCTGTTCGCCATCCGAAGCGACCTGCTCCATTATCTCAACGAGATGACGACGGCCATCCCGGCCGTGCTGACGACGGGCAACCGTTTCGAGCTGCGCCCGCTCAACCGTTTGAACGCCCGCGAGGCCATCGTCGAACCGGCGCGGCTCGACGGGAGTTTTTCGTCTCCAGTTTTCACCTACGAGGAGGCGACTCTCGACGACATCCTGACCAACCTGTCGAGCCAAAAGGGGGACGAAATCGAGTCTTTCCAGCTCCAAATCCTTTGCGGCGAAATCGAAAAGAAGGTCGTGGCAAAAGGCGCGGCCGGCGTCGTCGTCACCCCCGATTATCTGGGGGGAGCCGAAGGCATCAAAGCCATTTTGAACAACTACTACGAAAACTCCATCGGCCGACTCGGCGACGACAGCTCAAAGACCCTTGCCCGCCACCTCATCGAGGACCAATTGATTGCCGACCGGAAGCGCATCGGCGCGGCAGTCGAGACGGTGACGCTGCCGAAAGAGTTGGTGGAAAAACTGCTCGCCAGCCGCATCATCCGCGTCTCGAACACGCACCTCGGGGATGTTTTCGAGATAAGTCACGACACGCTCGTCGACCCCATCGTGAAATCGCGCGACGCTCGCCGCGAGCGCGAGGCAGCCGAGCGGGCCGCCGTCGAAAAAGCGGAACAGGAGAAGATTTTTGCCGAGCAACAGGCCCGCCTCGAACAGGAGCGCAGCCTCCGTGAATCGGCCGAGAAGGCCAAGTACGAGGCGGAGGAGGCCAAAAACCTCGCTTTTTCAGAGAAGATAAAGGCCGAGAAGGCGGCGCGGCGGGCCTACATGTTCTCGCTGTCGAGCCTCGTGCTGCTGTTTTCGAGCCTCGTTTTCGGCTGGTACAACATCAAGCAGGAAAAGGACAGCTACCTCAAACAGGCCGACTCGCTGCAAAAACAGAAGCAGTTCCGCGAGGCGGCCGACGTCTACAACCGCCTGCTCGACAAGCGGATCCTCGACTTCACCGGCTACGACCGCGACTCCGTTTCGCGTACCGCCGTCAGGATGCTCCACCTCGACAGCATCAAACAGGTCGTGACGGCGGGCGACTCGCTCTATTTCGTCGGCAGCTATCGCCTTGCACTGGCAAACTACCGCGACGCCGAGGCCAAAAAATACCCCGACAACCTCGGCGACCGCATCCAGCGGACGGAGCAGGTTTTGGGACTGGCGTTCGAGATTTTCAACCGGAAGGCAGAGACCTATTTCAGCCTCTGGCTGGCCGACCGGGCAGACGCGATGGCGGCGGGGCAGGCCTGTTTTTATGTGAAAAAAGCGCTCGACCTGCGGCCCGACGACCGGGAGCTGCAGCAGAAATCGGAGGCTTTGAAGTGCGAGTAGCACAGCATCCATGCTGTCCCGCCGACCGGCCGACCAACCTCATCAACCCATTAAAAAGCATCCACGAGAAACATGGCATCCCTCCAGAAGCTTTACAGGATCTACCAGAAATACCCCAAAATCTGCACCGACAGCCGAAAGGTGGAGCGGGGCAGCCTCTTCTTCGCCCTGCGCGGCGCAAACGCCGACGGCAACCAGTTTGCCCAAAAGGCACTCGACGCGGGGGCCGCCGTCGCAGTCGTCGACGAACCTAAGTTGCCGAAGAACCACCGATTTCTTCTCGTAAAAGACACCCTCGCCGCCCTCCAAAAACTCGCCACCCACCACCGTCGCCAGTTCCACTGCCCCGTCATCGCCATCACCGGCAGCAACGGGAAGACGACCACGAAGGAGCTGGTCGCCGCCGTCCTCGCCAGCCAATACCGCTGCCACGCGACGAAGGGCAATTTCAACAACGAAATCGGAGTCCCACTCACCCTCCTCGCCATGCCGACGGACGCGGAGGTGGCCGTCGTCGAGATGGGGGCGAACCATGTCGGCGAGATAAGGGCACTCTGCAAAATCGCCGAGCCGACGCACGGCCTCATCACCACCCTCGGGCGGGCGCACCTCGAAGGGTTCGGAGGGTTCGCCGGGGTGAAAAGGGCGAAATCGGAGCTTTACCGCCACCTCGCGGCGACGGGCGGCGTGGTTTTCATCAACTCGGACGAGAAGTTTTTGACTGCGCTCGCCAAGAAATGCAAGAAGCAGGTCACCTACAAACAGTCGAAAACGCCGCCCGACCCGGCCGAGCCAGCGGTCGAGGTGGTGCTTTTGAAAGCCCGACCCTTTTTGAAAATAGGGTTTCGAGACCCGGCGACGGGCGGCTTTGTGGAAGTCCAGACCCAATTGATCGGGAAGTACAATTTGGGAAATTTGATGACGGCCATCGCGCTCGGCCGCTATTTCAAAGTCCCAGCGGAAAAGATAAAGGCGGCCATCGAGGCATACCGCCCGGCGAACATGCGGAGCGAAATCGTCGAGCGCGGGACGAACACGTTTTTGCTCGACGCCTACAACGCCAACCCGACCAGCATGGCCCACGCGCTCGAGAACTTTTCGACCATGAAGGCCGGGCGGAGAATTGCCGTCCTCGGCGAGATGTTCGAGCTGGGGGAGGAAGCGGCGGCCGAGCACGAGAAGGTTTTCAAGCTGGCCAAAAAACTGAAGCTGGATGAACTCTGGCTCGTCGGCCGGGGTTTCGCGGCGGCGGCGGATGGCGGGGCGAGGTTTTTTGAAAACACGGAGTCGCTCAAAAAGTGGTTCGACGGGCAGGTGTTCGAGCGGACGGCTTTTCTCGTCAAAGGCTCGCGAGGGGTGAAGCTGGAGGGGCTTTTGAATTGATTTCCAACCAGTTACAGTCAGGCTTCTTTTTCAATCTCCACATAATTCGTGTCCACCACGACGGTCCGCTTCTCGCCGAGGCCGAGCTTTTCCATCATGGTCGTCATCATGAAATAGACGACCGGCACGACCAGCAGCGAGAGGAACATCGAGCTTGTCAGCCCGCCGATGATGGCCCAGGCGAGGCCGTTCTTCCACTCGGCACCCGTCCCGACGGCGTAGGCGATGGGCAGCAGGCCGACCACCATCGCCACGTTCGTCATCAAAACGGGGCGGAAGCGCAGCTTCGTGGCGCGGAGGAGCGCGTCGCCGAGCGGCCAGCCGCGCTGCTTCAACTGGTTGGCGAAGTCGACGACGAGGATGGCGTTCTTACCAACCAGCCCTATCAAAACGAGCAGGCCGAGGCCCGAGAAGACGGTCAGGTTTTGCCCCGACAGGGCCAGCGCGAGGAACGCCCCGATGAGCGACAGCGGGATCGAGAACAGCACGACGAACGGGTAGACCCACGAATCGTACAGCGCGACCATGACGAGATAAACCAACAAAATGCTGATGAAAAGCGCGAAGCCCAGCGTCCCGACGGCCTGCGATGTGCGCTTCAGGTCGCCGCCGAACTTGATGTAGGAGCCAGGCGGCGGCTTCAATTTTTCCAATCGTGCTTTCACCTCGAGGCCGGTCGTGCCGATGGGGCGGCCAATGACCTGCGCCGTGAGCATCGTCGAGGGGAGGCGGTCGCGGCGCTCTAGACGGGTCGGGCCGGTGCCCTCGATGATGTCGGCGAACTGGCGCAGGTAGACCGTCTGCCCGAGCGGGTTGACAAAGGCGATGTTGCGCAAGTCGTTGGCGTTGCGCCGGTCGAAGGCGTCGAACTGGACGCGGATGCCGTACTCGAAGTCGCCGTCGCGGTAGCGCGCGTCGCTGTTTCCGGTGAACGCCGTCTGCATCGTCAGGCCGACTTGAGCCATCGTCAGGCCGTAATCGGCCATTCTTTTTCTGTCGATTTCGACCCGGAGCTCGGGGTTGCCGGCCTCGACGGAGCTTTCGATTTCGACGCAGCCCGGGACGCTGTCCATCACGGCGCGGCATTCCTTTGAAAAGGAAAGGAGCGAGTCGAGGTCCGGCCCGATGAGCATCACCTCGATGGGCGAAAACGAGAGGCCGAGAATGTCGATGGGCGACGACTTGATGCGCGCGCCGGTGATTTTCTCTTCCAGAGCCACCTTCGTCCGACGGGTGAAAAGCGGCGTTTTGATGTTGCGCAACGGCCCCATCGGCACCAGTTTCACGAGGATTTCGCTGTTGTAGGCGGAGTTGAGGCCGAAGCTCTTGTTGTTCGTCCCGACCGTCGTGAAGGTCTCCGTCACCTCGGGCATGGCCTTCAAAAAGTCCTCGACGCGGCGCGTGGTCTCGTTCGTCTGGGCGAGGGTCGAGTTTCGCGGCATCTCGACTTGAATCAAAAACTCGCCCTTTTCGCCCTGTTCCATGAACGCAGAGCCGATCCAGCCGCCTTTTATCAATGAAAAACTGGCGATGAAAAGGCCGAACGCCGCCGTCAAAACCAGCCACCGGCGGCCGCGGCCGGCGAGCGCCCAGCGCAGCGCGTCGACGAAGCCGTCGGAGAAGCGGTCGAGCATCCTTTCAAAAGCGAGGATGAACTGCCCCGCGAGGTTCCGCCCGGTGAAATGGTATGCCTTTGCAAAGCGCGACGTCAGCCACGGCACGAGGGTGAAACTGACGAGCAGGCTCATCAGCGTCGAGGTCAGGACCGTCACGCAGAACTGCCGCAGCAGGTTCGGCACGAGGCCGACGGTGAAGATGATCGGCAGGAAAATCACCACGTCGATGAGCGTGATGCTGACGGCCGTGTAGCCGATTTCGGTGCGGCCGTCGTAGCTCGCTTTGACGCGGTCTTTCCCTTTTTCGAGGTGCCGGTAGATGTTCTCAATGACCACGATCGCGTCGTCGACGAGGATGCCGATGGAGAGCGACAGGCCGAGCAGCGACATCAAATTGAGCGAGTAGCCGCAAAGCTTCATCACCACGAAGGTCGAGATGATGCTCGTCGGGATGCTCACGAGCACGATGGCCGCGTTGCGCAGGCTGTGCAAAAAGAGCAGCATGATGAGCGCGACGAGCGCGACGGAGACGAACAAATCGTCGATGACCGCCGTCGCCGCCTTTCGGGTGAAGACGCTCTGGTCGGCGATGACGTTGAACCTCAGCCCGTCCGGCTGGTAGGTCTTTTCGAGGAAGGCGAGCTTTTGGCGCAGCTTGTCGCTCATCTCCACGCCGTTCGCGTCGTTCTGCTTGCGAATCGAGATGCCGATGGCCGGGAGGCCCTCCGCTCGGCAGAGGATCTCGGGGTCTTTCAGCCCGTCGGCGACCTCGGCCACGTCCTTCAAGAAGATGCTCGAACCGGCCTTGCCCCGGCCGATAACGAGGTTGCGGATTTCGTCGAGCGAGACAAACTTTCCTGCCAGTCGGATGAGCGACTGGCCGCCCTCGTCCTTGATTTTGCCCGTCGGGAAATCCAAATTCGAGGCCTGAACCGCCTGCGCGACCTGCAACAGCGAAAGCCCGAAAGCCTCCAGCCGCTCCGAGTTGACATTGATTTTTATCTCTCTTTCCTGCCCGCCGAGAATTTGGACCTGCGCCACGCCGGGCACCTGCGCCAGCTCGGGCGCGACGCGGTTTTTGACCAAGTCGAAAAACGCCGTGCCGGTCAGGTTTGCCGAGACCGCCATCCGCACGACGGGTAATTCGTCGAGCGCGAACTTGTTGAGGACTGGCGAGCGGACCTCTTTCGGAAATTGAGATTGGATGGCGTTTATCTTCCGCTGCATGTTCGCCAGCGAGAGGTCGAGGTCGGCGTCCTGGTCGAACTCGACGGCGACGAACGAGGCGTTCTCATGAGAGCCAACTTGAACTTGGTCGATGCCCTCCAGGCTGGAAATCGCCTCCTCAATCGGTTTGGAGACCGCGTTCTCGACCTCGCTCGGCGACGCGCCCGGGTAGACCGTCATCACCGTGATGACCGGCGCGGAGAACTTCGGCACCAGCTCGATGGGCAAGGCCCGGTAGCTCGCGCCGCCCATGAACAGGAGCACGCTGAACAAGACGATGAGCAGCGACGGGCGGCGGATGGAAAGCTCGGTGAGGTTCATACGGGGGGCGAAAGTCGATGATTGGTCGCAAAGACGCGGAGGGCGCCGAGGTTTTGGAAGAAATCTCTGCGCCTTCCGCGCCCTTGCGGCCGATCAGGCTCATCGCGGAAGGGTCAAACCCCCTTTCGCCGTCGCGGCCGACCCGTCGAGCAAGGCCAGTTCGTGCCACCAAACATAGACGCCCAGCGACAAAACCCGCCGCCCGTTTTGGTGTTCGACAGGCCTTGCCTTCATTCTTCAACAACATCCTTTTTCCATGCAAAATCAAGAATCGCTTTTCGTGAAAATGGCCCTCGACGGCTGGAACGCCCACCTCAAAAGGGCCGACGAGCTGTTTGATTCCATCACCGACGAACAGCTCGAAAACGAGGTCTCGCCGGGCCGCAACCGGGGGATTTACCTGCTCGGCCACCTCGCCGCCGTCCATGACCGGATGCTACCGTTGCTCGGCTTTGGCGAGCCGCTGCGCCCGGAACTCGACCAGGTTTTTGTGTTCAGCCCCGACAAATCCGGCCTCGAAATGCCGCCCGCCGCCGAGCTGCGCCTTTTTTGGAAAAACGTGAACGCCCGGCTGGCCGACCGTTTTGCCGCCCTCCGTCCGGGTGAATGGTTCGAAAAGCACACCGCCGTTTCCGCCGAGGATTTCGAAAAAGAGCCGCACCGCAACCGGCTGAACGTCCTTTTGAGCCGCACAAACCACCTCGCCAACCACCTCGGGCAAGTGGTCTTTCTGAAACCGAAAAGCTGATTTTTCAAAGTTTCCGGCCGTTGCTGGCGTCTTCTCCAACAAATCTCGCGCGGGCCTCGACCCTCATCGCAGCAGCGTCAAATCCCCTTTCGCCGTCGCCGCCGAGCCGTCGAGCATCGCCAGTTCGCACCACCAGACATATACGCCGGGCGGCAAATCGCGCCCCCGGAAGGTGCCGTCGAAGCCGCTCGCCGAGTTGGGCGCGAGGTCCTTTTGTTCGAAAACCTGGTTGCCCGACCGGTCGAAAACGCGCAGCACCCGAACCTCAACGACCTCCGGCCCGGCGAAGATGGAAAGCCCGTCGTTCGCGCCGCCGCTGCCCGGGCGCATCGCGTTCGGCACGAAGAGGCGCAGGCCCCGTTCCACATGGATTCGGGCCGACGCGGTCGCCTCGCAGCCGAACGGGTCGCTCGCTCGCAGCAGGAAGTCGCCCGTTTTTTCGGCCTTGACAAATACGGCCGGGCAATCCGCGCAACCGACCGAGCCACCCGCCGGGGCAGTCCACGCCGCCGTTGCGATTGTGAAATTGGAGACTGGTTCGAGCAAAAGGCTGTCGCCCCAATGCATCGCTGCCTCCGCCGGGGCGATGGCGAGGGATGGCGGGTCGCCCTCCTCGATGTTCAGCGAGGCCGTCGTGGTGCAGCCCGCCGAGTTGGCGGCGGTGAGGGAGTAGCTGCCGCCGCCGAGTTTCTCCCACGAAATGGGTTGGCCCGAGTAGCTCTGCGTCGGGCCGCCGCTGAGCCAGACTGTCACCGGCGGCTGGCCGGTAATCACTGAATCGAGGCGGATTTGGCCGGTTTGCTCCCCGAAACAGAGCCTTTCCGTTGCCGAGGCCGTGATTTCCAGCCCGGCAAACTCGGTCGCCGTGATGGCCAGCGAGTCGCAGCCGAGGATGTTTTTCGAGATGATTGTGTCGATTCCGACGGCCGACGGGTCGCAGCTTTTTTGGAAAAAGTGGGCTGTCGAAATCCCAGCCGGGTCGAAAGTGCGCGTCGTCACGACGAGGCTGTCGCAGCCGAACAGGTTTTTCAAAAAGATGGAATCCGAGCCTACGGCCGCTGGGTTGCAAGTCTTTTCGTTCAAAAATGTCTGGCTCGTCGGCGCAAGGCTCGTCGTCGTGATTTTCAGGCTGTCGCAGCCGAGGGCGTTTTTGAAAAACAGCGTGTCGGTTCCGACGGCCGACGGATCGCAGCTTTTTTGGAAAAAATGCGCCGTCGAAATCCCGGCCGGGTCGAAAGTGCGTGTCGTCACAACGAGCGAATCGCAGCCGAACTGGTTTTTCAAAAAGACCGAATCCGAGCCGACGGCCGCCGGGTTGCAGGTCAGTTCGGCCAGCAAAGTCTGGCTCGTCGGCGCGAGGCTCGTTGTTGTGATTTTGAGCGAGTCGCAGCCGAGGGTGTTTTTGAAAACCAGCGTGTCGACTCCGACGGCCGATGGGTCGCAGGATTTTTGGAAAAAGTGCGCCGTCGAGATGCCCGCCGGGTCGAAGCTGCGCGTCGTCACGACGAGCGAATCGCAGCCGAACTGGTTTTTCAAAAAGACCGAATCAGAGCCGACGAGGGCCGGGTTGCAGGTTTTCTCGCTCAAAAAAGTCTGGCTCGTCGGCGCGAGGCTCGTCGTCGTGATTTTGAGCGAGTCGCAGCCGAGCGCGTTTTTGAAAACCAGCGTGTCGACACCGACGGCCGATGGGTCGCAGGATTTTTGGAAAAAGTGCGCCGTCGAAATCCCCGCCGGGTCGAAGCTGCGCGTCGTCACGACGAGCGAGTCGCAGCCGAACTGGTTTTTCAAACTGAATCAGGAGCTGACGACGGCGGCCGGGTTGCAGGTCAATTCGGGATTTTCAAAGAGTCGCACCAGGAGGGGCTTTTGAAAACCAGCGTGTCGGACGCGATGGGTCGCAGCTTTTGAAAAGTGCGCCGTCGAAATCCCCGCCGGGTCGAAAGTGCGCGTCGTCACGACGAGTGAATCGAGGGCGTTTTTGAAAAGACTCAGCGACGAGGGCCGGGTGTCGACTCCGACGGCGCGTTGGGTCGCAGGATTTTTGAAAACAGGCCGTCGATTCCGACCCGATCTACGCTTCCGCGCGCCGTCGAAGGTTTTTCGAGGTGATGTCACGATGAGTCGCAGCCCAGCCAGTTTGTCAAAACCACCGTGTCGATTCGGCGACTGGTCCATCGGGTTGCAGGTTTTTTCCAACCAAAGAGGTCTGGCTGAAAGGCGCGAGGCCGGGTCGTCTTCGTGATGGCCAGCGAGTCGCAGCCGACGGCGTTTTTCAACAGGAGCGAGCGCGCGAGCGTGTCGGTGCCGACGGCCGACGGCGTTTTTCAACAGGGTCGCAGCTTTTTTTCAGTGAAAGCGACTGGCTGGCGGCCAGCATCTTCACGGTGACTGTCACGACGCTGTCGCAGCCGCTTGCCGCCGCGCCGGGGAGCGTGACCGTGCCGGTCGGGTTTTGGGCGTTGAAGGTTTGGTTCCCCAATTGAAAACTCGTCCCCGGGCAGAGCTTCGGGCTGATGCTGGCGGTCGACGGGGCGCAGAGTTTTTTGAAAAAAGCGGTCGCCGTCCCTGCCTGTTTGAACGCCAGTAGGATGGGCGCCGACAGCTGGCCGGGGCCGAACGTGTTGCCGCTCACCTCCCAGTGGTCGAACACCCAGCCGGTGCCCGCAAGGGCGGTCAGGTCGATGTTGATGTCGCCGAAATAGTCGCCGGTGAAAGGATAGGTGGCGGGCGTGATTGTTTGGAGTTTGACGTGATTCGGCGAGCCGGTCGGCTTCACGTCGACCGTCAGCGGGAAGGGGCCGGTCACGTCGTAGCAGCCGACGATGGCCCCGTCGAGCACCGGGCAGCGTGCGCTGATGAAGTCTCGCAGCGTCTTCACGTTGGCCTGCCAACCGGCAGTCGTGCCGCCCCAGCGGGCGCACTGCTTGGCCATCTCGGGCTGGATGGCCGTCGTCAGGCTGTCGAGCAGGCCGAGCATCGAGGGGCAGGAAAGGCAGGTGTTGAGCAGGTCTGCGTATCGGTTTATGTAGAGCGACTTGAACGAGGGGTTCTCGAAGAGCTTCACCAGCAGGTCGATATGCCCCTGCGGGTCGGCGACCGACGGCTCTTCCACGTCGCAGGGGTCGGCGGTCGGGCCGATGTTGGGGATGTGCGTGTAGTTGACGTAGTGGCCGAAGGTCGCGTCCATGTCCCAGAGGGCGTAGCGCCACTTTTGGCCGGCCCCGGCTTTGCCTTGCCACCAGGCGGTGTTGTAGTTGAGCCAGTCCTTGCAGACGGTGTGCTGGTTGATGATGATGTAGTCGACGAGGCTCTGCAAATCGAGGCGCTGGGCGACGTAGTCGTAGTTGGCCGCGACGGCCATGTTGTTGCCGAGGATGAAGAGCTTGAGGTTGTTCCAGGCGGTCATCGAGCCGTACTCGGCCCAGGTCGCGCCCCAAGTTTTGATGAAGTCGATGTTGTTCTCGTCCTGCCCGTAGTAGTGGTCGGTGAAATCGGAGTCGTCCACCTTTTCGCGCAGGTCGTAGACGCCCCAATATTTCCCGTCGACATAGAGGACGCACGGCTTGTAGGCGCGGCAGTCGATGTCCATGCCGCCGTGGATGGCGAGGGTGTGGACGAACTGGTCGCGGATGTGCGCGCCTCCGTTTTGGAAGGGGTAGTTGTCGTTCGCCGCCGCCTTGAGGATGAGCCGCTGGAACTTCTTCCGGTTCTTTTCGGGGAAAAACTTGAAGTTCAGCTCGTCGTCGTAGCCCATCTGGTCGCGGGTTATCCAGTCGATGCCGCGCTGTGCGTAGGCCCAGGAGTCGTTGCCGTGCTCGTTGAACTCGCCGTATGCGTCGGCCTCGCGCTTCCCATTTTCGAAGTATTCGAGCGAGCCGAAGGGCCGGATCTGGCTGCCGCCCATCAGGGTCTCGATGATGTCGCCCGCGATGGAAACGACTGGCACTGAATGGGTTACGTTGATGAAATAGGTGTTCGCCATGACGAAACCGGGCAGAATCGTCGGGTCCGAGCTGAAGGCGCGGGCCTTCAAGACGGTCGTCGCCGTGATGTTGATGGGGTCGATGTAAACTGTCGAGGCGGCGGTCGGCTCCGAGCCGTTGGTCGTGTACCG
>JBGAWE010000419.1:0-2256 GCA_044227705.1 Saprospiraceae bacterium | reverse complement strand
GGCCAGCTCGCCGCCGCCGCCGACATAGGCAAGGTTGGGCAAGATTAGTTGTTGAAAAAGCGGCCGCATCACAACGTTCGGACTGAATCGCTCGGGGCGGTTTTCCAGTTCTTCCGCCATTTCATTTCGGGAAAAAATTAGCCCCGTGTTCAAGATTTCAAAGCCGCCGTCGGCCGTCGGCACGATGCGGTCGCGGCGGCTTTCGGTTCGGTAAAAAAGGTTGATTTCGCGCGGCGCGGCCTGCGTCTTGAAGCCGAGCGCGGCCAATTCGTCGATGGTTTTTGAGACGATTCTATGGGAAACCTGCTCGAAAAGCTCCCTTTTCATCATCGGGACGAAAAGCTGCTTGAGCCGCCGGTCGTCCATGTTGAGGGTGACGAGGCCGAATTTTCCGAGGAGTTCATGGAGTAGATACTGGGTGCTCTCGGCAAAATTCCGGTCGGACGAATAGGCCTTTTCGAGCAGGCCGAAAATCGAGCGAGCGTTCTCCGATTCGCCCAAAATCGTCCGAAGCTCGGCCAGCACAGGGGCGACGGAGGCGGTGTTCATCAAGCCGACGGACCCGCCCGGCTCGACGGGCTGCCAGACGAGTTTTTTCCCAAAAACGGAGGCGTTGTTCAGTTCCTCGATGTCGTGATCCTCCGAGCCAAGGACGAAGACTGGGATGAAGTTCTTTTCAGGGTGAAGCTCCGCCAGCCGCTCGACGAGGTTGATGGCGGTGAAGGCTTTCAGAAAGACAAATAGCGGGTGCAAAAACAGCGTCGGCTGGTGCGCCGTGACGACGGTGAACGTGTCGGGCGAGCGGAGCTTTTCGATGGCCGGATGGGCCGAGCCGATTTTTTCATACTGCTCTAAAAGGATCTCGACGAGCAAATCGCGCGGAAAATCGCGGGCAGAAAGCTCGGCGAAGATTTCCCCAAACGATTGATAGTCAGGCTGATAGGCAATGAAAGGGCGCAGCAAGGGGTCGCCGGAGGCATAGGCGACATCGGTCTTGGAAAGCTGCGGCACGTCGGCCCACGGGACAAGGAGCTTGTTCATGGGCGTCCGAACAGTGGCCACCCAAAACAGTTCGCTCGTCCGGGAGAGAGACTCAAACAGTCAAATCACGTGCTCACTTAATGGGGAGTTGTTACCAGTCACCGTTCCGAGACATTTGTTCTGTCGAATTAAGGACTAACAAAATTCTTTGGTCATGAAAAGAAACTTCCTCCTGCTCGCCCTCTGCGGCCTTTGGCTGGCCGCCTGTCAGAAGAACTCGCTGAAGACCGTCGAAGAGCCGGGCATCAACGAGGCCAGCTGGGTGGCCCTGCAGACGACGCTCAACCTGCCCGCCACAACCGCCGACTACAACCGGCGACTACCCAAATGGATGGACGAAATGGGCCTCGCGCCCACCTCGGCCGACAACAGGAAGGCGACCATCGGCCGGGTCCTGTTCTACGACAAAAAGCTCTCGTCGAACGGGCTGGTGAGCTGTGCGAGCTGCCACCAGCAGGCCAACGGATTTGCCGACTCGAAAGCGAAGAGCGAGGGCGTGGGCGGCCAAACCCTGCGCAACTCCCCTGCGCTCGCCAACAGCCCGAGCGTCAGTGCGAGCCATGCACCGTGGAAGGGCGAGTCTCTAGGCTTTTTTTGGGACGGCCGCGCCACCAGCGTCGCCGAACAGAGCCGGCAGACGCTGCACAACCCCATCGAGATGGGCATCTCGGCCGAGACGGCTGCGGCGGCGGTCCGCAACAACGCATATTACGAGATTATCTGGCGCGACGCCTATGGCAGCTTTGAGCCGACGGGCGATCAAGTGCTCGAGTGCTTATCGGAGTTCGTCGGGGCGATTGGCGCGGCCAATTCGAGGTTCGACCGGGGGATGTCGGAAAAAACGTCCGCGCTCGGAGCCGCGACGAGCGAGACCGTCACCGTGACCTTCGACACGATTCTCGTCCCCGCCTACTATGGCACGACCATCGACACCGTCAGGACGACGACAACGACCACCATTTTCTCGAACGTCTTCCCACTGATGACGTCGGAAGAGTCCTATGGAAAGGACATCTTCATCAAAAACTGTTCGAAGTGCCATTCGCCGGTTAGGCAGTTCCAGGAGGTGTTGGCGGCCTGCAACGGCCTTTCGACGAACTACGAGGACCAGGGCATCGGCGCCCTGACCGGAAACCCGAAGGACAACGGCGTTTTCGTCTCCCCTTCGCTGCGCAACATCGCCCGCACGGCACCCTACATGCACGACGGCAGATT
>JBGAWE010000068.1:0-19940 GCA_044227705.1 Saprospiraceae bacterium | reverse complement strand
GCGAGCTTCATTAGAAACCACGTTTCAAAAACGGTGAAGACGACGTAGGCCGCGATGAACGGCACGACGAACAGCCGGTCGGGCGGCCGTTGCACCTTATTATATAGGAGGAGCGCGGCGAGCGAGAGCATGATTTTGCCCAAGACCGAGCCGGTGACGATGCCGTTGAAGGCGTACTTGTTCTTGCTCACGGCGGCAGCCTCGCCCCAAAAGAACAGCCCGACCGACACGGCCGCGAACACGCCGACGGCCAGCGGAGAGACCGGCCAGTGCTTTTGGAAAACCGGGACTTGGTGAAGCCCGAAAAGCATCGCCGCCGCGAGGGCAATGGTCAGGAGGAGGCGAGTGAAGAAGGCTGGGCGAGTCATTTTTCCGGGTGCTTGTATAGACGCAAGACTTTGCGTCTATACTGGAGGCAAAGGAACTCAATCGTACATCGACGCGACCTCTGCCTCGTGCTTTTTGAGCAGGACGCGCCGCTTCAGTTTGAGCGTCGGCGTCAGCTCCGCCTCCGAGCCGTCGGATTTGACGGCCTCCCACGGCCCGGCGACGAGGCGGAATTTTTTGAGCTGCTCGACGTGGCCGAGGCCCGTGTTGACCGCCTCGACAATCCGCTTGAACTGCTCGGCGACCTCCGGCCGGGCGATGGCCTCGTTGATGGATTGCCAGCCGAGGCCGCGCCGCTCGCACCAGTCGCGCAGAGGGGCTTCGGCGGGCAAAATCAGGACGGAGACGAACTTCATCGAGTCGCCGACGACCATCGCCTGCTCGATGAGAAGTTCTTCTTTCAGCCTCGCCTCGATGGGCGCGGGGGCGACGTACTTGCCGCCGCTGGTTTTAAGAAGCTCCTTTTTGCGGTCGGTTATTTTCAAAAAGACCACGCCGCCCGATTCGACGAGCTGGCCTACGTCGCCCGTGCGCAGCCAGCGGTCGCCGTTGTTTTCGACGAGGATGGTCTCGGCCGTGAGGTCGGGGAGGTTGTAGTAGCCCATCATCACGTTGGGGCCTTTGCAGAGGATTTCGCCCTCGCCGGGGCGGTATTCGCCGTCGGAGCGGTCGATTTTGAGGAAAATATCGTCTGCGATGACCGGGCCGACGGTGCCGAGCAGGGCCATGCCCGGCTCGAATCGGTTGATGCAGATGCCGGGCGACGACTCGGTCATGCCGTAGCCCTCGCGGATGGGCACGCCCGCCGCCGAGAACGTCCGGGCGATGCGCACCGGGCAGGGCGCCGCGCCCGTCACGATGCCGCGAACGGAGCCGCCGAGGGCCTCGCGCCATTTCGAGAAAACGAGGCGGTCGGCGACGGCCCATTTTATTTTCTCGAAAAAGCCGAGACGGCGGTCGTACTCGTAGCCGTCGGCGAGGTGCATCGACCAGTCGAACAGGGATTTTTTTAGGCCGGTCAGTTCGGCGCCCTTTGCCTCTATTTTTTCAAAGACCTTTTCCAGCAGCCTTGGGACGGCGGTGAAAAAGTGCGGGCGGATGCTCTTGAAATCGCCCCCGTCGCCGCCGAGGTTGTCGATGCCGGTCAAGGTCGCGCTGACACAACAATACATGTAGGCGTAGAGGCAGACGCGCTCGAAGATGTGGCAGACCGGCAGGAAGCTCAAGCCGCGGTCGCCCGCCCGGATGGGCATGATCTCGTGTACGGCGAGGACGTTGGAGACGATGTTCGAATGCGAGAGCATGACACCTTTGGGGTTGCCGGTCGTGCCCGAGGTGTAGATGATGGTGGCGAGGTCGGCCGGGCGGATGGCCTGTTTGATGCGGGCGATTTCTTCCAAATCGGGGGTCTCGGCTAGCAGTTCTTCCCAAAAACGGAAGCCCTCGGTCTTTTGCAGAACAAAAAAGAGTCGGACGGCGGAGCTTTCGGCGGCGGCGGATTGGAGCTTTTTGGGCAATTCTCCATCGCCCGCGAAACAGGCGACCGCGCCCGAGTCTTTCAAAATAAAGGCCACGTCCCGCTGGCTGATGGTCGGGTACATCGGGACGTGGATGGCGCCGATGAACAAGAGCGCGAGGTCAAGGACGACCCAATCCGTCGTCGTTCGGTTGACGGAGGAGGCCACGCGGTTGCCGGCGCAGATGCCTTCGGCGAGGAGGCCGGTGGCCAAAAGGTTGGCTTTGTCGATAAGCTCGTCGGTCGAGAGATATCGCCAACCGTTGGGTGTCCGGTGGCCAAAAGAGCGGAGCTGCGGGGCTGCGAGGCGTTGATATTCAATGATTTCGAAAAGTCGCGTGACTGTCATATGGCGAAAAAAAACTTATCCACAGCGCGGTGTTGAAACATCGGGTGAGATTTGCAGTTGATTGGACTGCAACCCCGCTGGAACCGCCGCATAAATAGCGGTTTCGACCAATTCCCCACCGAAACTTCTTTTACCACCAACATTCCACACAATTGGCGAGGATTGGGCCAACAGGTCGGCTGTTGAAAAAGCCGGGCGAGGCGGGCGGAAGATTTTCGAGCGAAAGTTTTGGCAAAACTGTTGATAATCAGACATTTGTCAGACCGGGTAAGAACACCGGAGGCTCGCAACCAACTACGTTCCGCGCAAACCCCAACTGCGCAGCGGGCCAAACGGGAGCTGCGTCCAATCTGATTGACTTTTATTCCGCCTTTGAGAAGTAAAGCGAAACTGGTTTCGCACGGCCTGTTTTTCTGCGGCCACGACCAGTTGCGCAATGCTGTCGAGAAAACTTGAACAAGTTGCCGGAAGGCAGCTATGAACCACTACGCTTCATTTTATTCACGATGTCCACGCTCAAATTCATCTTCAAAGGCCGGCTCGAGTTCGGCAACTCGCGGAGCTACGAGCTGGCGGTCAAGCAGTCGCAGTCGCGCACCGAGACCGTCTACCGCAGCGACGTGCTGCTCAAGGCAGAACAGGTCTTCGACGCGGAGAATCTGTCCTTCTCCATCCCCAACAACAACTACGTCGTCGAGGGAACCGACAAGCATTGGAAGACGACCTGCGACTTCCTCGCCGAGATTGCCTCCTTCGCCATGGTGGGCAACATCAAGGTCTGGACTTTGAGCGAGGGGAGCCTCGTCGACCACAAGGTTTTCGAGCCTTCGGAGGCGAAGTCGGTGGCGAAGGATTTTTACGAAGGCCGTCAACTGACCGAGGAGCGCGGCCAAGAGGACAAGGCCAAAGAGGCCCTCAACCGCGCCATCGCCCGCTACCAGAACCACGCGCTTGCCTACGAACGGCGCGGCTACGTCAACTACCGGCTGCAGAACTACAAGGATGCGATGTACGACTTCACGAAGTCCATCGACATCAACCCGCACCAAGCGGAGGCGTTCTTCGGGCGCGGAAAGGTGAAGATGATAAAGCAGGACTGGCTCGGCGCGTTGGAGGACTTCGATGCGGCGATGAAAAAGAGCATCGCGCTGCAGCCCTTCTTTTGGCAGGCGCGGCGCGGCAAGGGCGAGGCGCTCATGCACATGAAAAGGTACGACGAGGCCCTCATGGAGTTCGGCAAGTTCCTCGACCGCAAGTTCAAGACCGAGGATCCGAACTACGAATGGCGGCGGAAGGTGACCTTCCTGCACGGCAAGGCACTCGACGAGGCGGGCAAGCTGCCCGAGAGCATCGAGTTCTACACCCGCTCGCTGGCCATCGCCGAGGGGCGCGAGTTCACGCCCGACGCAACCGTCCACTTCATGCGTGGCGTGGCGCTCAACAAGCTCGGCAAAAAGGACTCGAGCAAGAAAGACCTCGAACTGGCCGCCGAACAGGGCCATGCCGAGGCCCGGCGGATGCTGGCTGAAATCTGAATAATTGTACTCTCAGGGGTAAATAGCATTGGGGCCGCTCGGAGGAAATCCGGGCGGCCCTTTTTTGGGTGTCCACTATTCCACCTACTTCACCTGACGGCGCAGCACAGCAGTCGGCTCAGGCCACTTCGGCCGACTCGTTTTCTCCATTTGAACACAGACTTAAGAAAGTTCTGTATCCGTGATTTCGCACTTCTCAATCAACCTTTCGCCGCCTCGGTCACCGCGATTCCCAGCTCCTTCATCTGCTCAGTTTTTATCTCCGAAGGCGCGTCAATCATCATGTCGCGGCCCTGGTTGTTCTTCGGGAAGGCGATGAAATCGCGGATGGAACCAACCCCGTTCATCACCGCGCAGAGCCGGTCGAAGCCGAAAGCGATGCCCCCGTGCGGCGGCGCGCCGAACTCGAACGCCCCGAGCAGGAAGCCGAACTGCGCCTCCGCCTCCTCCGGCGTGAAGCCGAGCAGTCGGAAGTTGCGCGACTGCAGCTCCCGGTCGTGGATTCGGATGCTGCCGCCGCCGATTTCCACGCCGTTCAGCACGAGATCGTAGGCGTCGGCGCGGATGCCTTTGAGGGTCGCGTGGTCGTCGCTTTCCAGTTTCGAGAGGTCGCCCGGCTTGGGCGAGGTGAAGGGGTGGTGCATGGCGAAGAAGCGGCCCGCGTCCTCATCCCATTCGAGCAGCGGGAAGTCCATCACCCAGAGCGGCTTGAAGTCGCCGGGCTGGCGCAGGCCGAGGCGGCTGCCCATTTCGAGGCGAAGCTCGGAGAGCTGCTTGCGCGTCTTTTCATCGTCGCCGCAGAGGACGAGGAGCATGTCGCCCGGTTTCGCGCCCGCCCGTTCGAGCCAGACGCGGAGGCTCGCGTCGTCGTAAAACTTTGACACTGAACTGGTTACGGCCTCCGGCGAGCTTGAATCCGAGTTCCACTTCACCCAGACCAGCCCTTTCGCCCCTATTTGCGGCCGCTTCATCCACTCGGTAAGCTCGTCGATTTGCTTCCTCGAAAAATCCGCCGCGCCCGGCACCGCGATGGCCAGCACCGATTCGGCCGCGTCGAAAACCGGGAAGTTTTTGCCCCGCGTCGCGTCGGTCAAGTCGCAGAACTCCATGCCGAAGCGCAGGTCGGGCTTGTCGCTGCCGAAGCGGCGCATCGCCTCGTCGTAGGTCATGCGCGGGAAGTCGCCGAGCGAGAGGCCGAGCATCTCTTTGAACAGGTGCTTCGTCAAGCCCTCGAACGTGTTGAGGATGTCCTCTTGGTGGACGAAGCTCATCTCGCAGTCAATCTGCGTGAACTCCGGCTGCCGGTCGGCCCGCAGGTCCTCGTCGCGGAAGCACTTCACGATTTGGAAATACTTGTCGAACCCGGCCACCATCAAAATCTGTTTGAAGGTCTGCGGCGACTGCGGCAGCGCGTAGAACTGCCCCCGGTTCATTCGGCTCGGCACGACGAAATCCCTCGCGCCCTCCGGCGTGGACTTTATCAAATTGGGCGTCTCGACCTCGATGAACCCCTGCGCGTCCATGTACTTGCGGGTCTCGATGGCCATTTTCGATCGGAAAATGAGGTTGCGCTGCACAGGCGAGCGGCGCAGGTCGAGGTATCTGAACTTCATGCGCAGGTCGTCGCCGCCGTCGGTGTCGTCTTGTATGGTGAACGGCGGGGTCTTCGCGGCGTTCAAAATCTTCAGTTCGGAGACCTTTATCTCGATGTCGCCCGTCGGGATTTTCGCAGTCTTCGAGGCTCGCTCGATGACCTCGCCGGTGGCCTGCAGGACGAACTCGCGGCCGACCGCACGGGCGGTTTCAAAGAGGCTTTTGCCGGTATAGGCCTCGTCAAAAACAAGTTGCGTGATGCCGTAGCGGTCGCGCACGTCAATCCAGAGGAGGCCGCCCTTGTCGCGGATGGTCGCGGCCCAGCCGCCAAGGGTCACTTGTTTTCCGATGTCCGTTTGGCGCAGTTCGCCGCAGGTGTGGGTTCTGTACATTCGTTTAAGTTGTTGATAATCAATTCTTTAAAACCTGGGAAATCACCGCAGCGTCGGCAGCCCCGTCAGTTGCCGCACCTCCCGCATCGTCTCCTGCGCCCGCTTCCGAATCTCGGCGGAGCTTTCGTGGATGCGGGTTTTGACGGCCTTCTTGTCGGCGTTCAGTTCGGCCAGCCGTTCGCGGAAGGGGTTGGTGAAATCGACGAGCGCGTCGGCCACGACGGTTTTCAAGTCGGAATAGCGCAGCGCCCCGTTCTTGAAATCCTCTGTCAAGCTCGCATGAGCTTCCATCCCGCCGCAGGCTTTCAGGATTTCAAATAGGTTTTTCACCCCCGCGCTCATCTCGCCGGCAGCCTCGCCGCCCGTGTCGGTCACGGCGGAGCGGATTTGCTTCCGCATCGCCGCCTCCTCGCCGAAGAGGTTGATGTAGTGCTTCTCGCCGAGGCTTTTGGACATCTTGCGCGTCGGGTCGGCTGTCGAGAGGAGCTTCGGGATTTCCGTGAAAAGCGGCTGCGGCAGCACGAAGAAATCCTTCCCGAACTGGTTGTTGAAGCGCGAGGCGATGGTGCGCGACAGTTCGAGGTGCTGTTCCTGGTCTTTCCCGACCGGCACGAACTCGGCCCTGTACATCAGGATGTCCGCCGCCTGCAAGACCGGGTAGGTGAAGATGCCGTTGCTCACGAAGGCGTCTTTGTCCTTCTCCTGAAGCTGCGCCACCTTCTCGCGGAACTGCGTCATGCGCGTCAGGTCGCCGTAGCTGGCCATGCAACAGAGCACCCAAGTCAGCTCGGCGTGCTCCGGCACGAGGCTTTGGATGAAGACATTCTCCTCCTTCACCCCGACAGAGAGGAGGTAAAAGACCATCTTCCAAGTGTTGTCGAGCAGCTTGGCCGCGTCGTACGGCATGGTCATCGAGTGGTAGTCGGCCACGCCGTAGAAGCAGCGGTAGCTCGCCTGAAGGTCGACGTAGTTGCGCACCGCGCCGAAGTAGTTGCCGATGTGCATGTCGCCCGTCGGCTGGATGAGGGAGAGGACGTTCTTCAAGTTACTGGAATTTTGAACCAAAAGGTCGGACAAAAGTAGACGAAGCGGCGGCTCGAAGCCTTTTCAATGAAAATCCACCTGCACCAGGTCCTCCATTTTCAGCCCGAAGAGCGTGGCCGCCCGGCCCATGTTGACCGCGATTTCGAGCAGGCCGGCAGAGTTGAACAGGCAGAGCGGCTCGCCCAGCGGCGCGTCGGCGTAGTTTTTCGAGAGGCGCGTGATGGGGTCGTTCCGCCTGAAATGCAGCGAGAAAGGCCGCCCTCCGCCCACTTTCTCAAAGACCTCGCGGCTGATGTTGACCACCACGTTCTCGAAAAAGTCGATGTGCATGACCGCGCCCCGGATGAGGTTCGGGGCCGTAACCGGTTGAAAATGAATCCGTTGAGAAAAGCTCTCGGCCGGCTGCCCGATTTTTTCGAAATCGATTCCAAGGCCGAGGTGGGCCACGGCGTCGGCGAAGACGTCGCGCAGCGGCATCGGGCTGTCCACCGGGAAGTCGAGGGCGCGAAGCTCGGAGGCCGCGAGGTCTTCAAAAAGAAGGGAGAGGACCCCGTTGTCGGGCGCGAGGAAAAAATGCCCGTCGCGGCGCAGCGCGAGGAAGCGGAATCCCGGCTCGTAGATGTTGTTGACCGCCACGACGTGGATGCTGCCCGGCGGGAAGCTCGGCCATGCGTTGCGCACGAGGTAGGCCGCCCTGACGATGTCGAAACCCTCGATTTCGTGCGTCACGTCGACGACGGCCACGTCTGGCAGACGGCCGAGGATGGCGGCCTTCAGCACGGCGGCGTGGTGGTCGTTGCGGCCAAAGTCGGTGGTCAGCGAAACCGTGGGCATGGGAGGTCTGGTTTTCTCGGGGCAAAACTATTTTGGGCGGCCGCTTTTTCAGAAAACCGCGTCAAAACCGGCCCGCTGGGCAACTCGCGGCCGCGCAGCCGAGTTTTTGCGGCGAGCGTCTACCTTCGCTCTGTGCATTCCTCACATCAAAAAAATCTTCCGCAACATGAAAAAGAAGAACCTCTGGTGGCTCGTCGTCGCCATCCTCGCCACCGGCTCCGTCGTCGCAAACTCGGGCTGCGCCCTGTTCAAGCCGAAGTGCGACTGCCCGAAGTGGTGATTCCGATGGCACTCGGATGACGCGGATTGGACACAGACAAACACGGAACCGGTGTCCAATCTGCGTCTTCCGTGTGCCATCGACGTGCATCAGCCAGCCCTTCCCAAATCGAAAATGGACGAACAAACCATCTCCCTCCGCAGCCCCTGGGCGCGGCCCATCGACCGGCAGGTCGTAGCCGCGAGCGTCCCGGCCTTTCTGCTCGCCTGGTTTTTCTATCCGATCAGCATCCGGCTGCTGGGGCTCGCCGGGCCGCCGGTCTTGAGCTTTTTGCTCATCGCGCTGGCCATCTCCGCCATCCGGCTGCTCGGCCGCACCGAGCTTTTCATCTCCGACATCGGCCTCAACGTCGACCACAAGCTCACCGGCCTCCTCAAGATCTGGAGCGAGCACGTCCCCCGCCGCCGCGCCCGGCAGGCCTTCGTCAAGACCGGCGTTTTTCAAAAAAAGGGGAAGAAGAACTGGTCGCTCCACCTCCTCCTCGACGACGGCTCGACGCGCCTCCTCCTCGACGGCATCACCGACCGCGAGGAGGCTGCCCGGCTGGAGGCGAAAATCGAGCAGTTGTTTTCCATTGAAAATCAACCCGTTGCGGGCGAGGCGGGGGCCGCGATGCCCTTCTCTGGCGACCTGCTACCCTACCCGAGGCCGCTAGGCGAGGGCGATCTCCTGCCGACGACCGGCCGCTTTTACATCGAAAGCTGGAGCGACGGTTTTTGCATAAAAGAGAACTGGTCGAACGCCACGCGCCTGCCCGAGCTGGCCGCCTTTGCCGTGCTCGTCGTCTGTGCGCTGTGGCTCAACGGGGCCAACTGGCTCTTTTGGCTCCTCACCGCTTGGCCCATCGCGCAGGCGGCGTGGCGGATAAAGGCGCGCTTCCGCTTCGAGCTGTCGGGCGGCGTCCTCCGCTTGCGCAACAGCCCATTGCCGACCGATTTCCAGACCTCGACCGTGGCGGGAATCTACATCGCACCCGCCGGACAGCGCGGACAGCAGGCGACCGACCACCAGCTCGTGCTCGTCAACCGGGCGGGCGGGCGGCGGTCGCTGGCGCGGCACTTCTCGCTCGACGAAGCCTATTTTTTGGAGAAAAAACTCGGCGAGCTGCTCGGCTTCAAGCCCTGCGACCCGGAGCAGTTGCTCAACCCGAAAACCGGCGGGGCATGAAAAACCGGCTGACCGCCCTCCTTCTTCTCGCCGCCTCGGGCGCGCCTGCCCAGAACTGGGACAAATCCTTCTGCCCCGCCGAGCACGACGACGCGCTCATCGCTGTCTCGCCGCACCCCAACGAGCCGAACCCGCTGGCCGCCGGGGAATTCAGCTTCGACTGCCAAGTGCGCCTCGACGCGCTCCCCTGCGACCGCACCCTTTTTTCAAAAAAAGCCAGCCGCGACGCCCCCGCACTCCACCTCACGGTCACCGCCGACAACCGCCTCGCCCTCACCTACTGCACCGAGCATACAGACCCGGCAACCTTCGAGCGGACGATGCCCGAGAGCCGCGCCTCCACCGATCAGATGGTTCTGATGAACGACACGTGGGCCACCGTCGCCGTCGCGCACTCGGCGGTGAGAACCAGTTTTTGGGTCGACGGGAAGCTCCTCCGCTCGCAGCTCGACACGGGCGGTCGGCCCGGCCCGGCGGTCGTCGACGGCAGCGCATGGTATTTCGGCGGCCTCGCGCTGCCGGCGGAGGGCTACTTCCTCCCGATGCGCGGGCGCATCGACGACGTGCGCCTCTGGGCGACGGACATGACCGAGTTCTACAACCGGATGCCGCTCGACGCGGGGCGCGACCAACGGCTGCGCGAAATGCTCTGCGTCGAGTTCGACATGAAAAGCCTGCGCCGCTCCGGCCCCATCGAGGACCAAGTTGTCGAGAACCGGGCGACGGGGCCGCGCCGCTTCCTGTTCGGCGAGCTGGTCAACCACGAGTTTCGCCCGCCCGGCACGGTCAAATCGCAGAAGCCAATCAACATCCCGCCCGGTTCGGAGCGGACCATCGCAGCCTATGCCATTGTCAGTTTGGTCGTGGCGATGGCCTTCGTCATCTGGTTCTTTTCGCTCCGTCGTCCGAGGGCGGATTATTTTTTGAAAGAAACCAGGGCGGCGAGCGGAGAAGTGGCAGAGGAGGCCAAGACCGAACCCGAGCTTCCCGTCGAGTTCGGCCGATTGTGGCCAGGCGAGCGGCTCGAGTTTGTGGCCAGTTCGGGCCGTTCGGTGCCGGGGTGGCGGGTGGCCATCGTGCTCGGGCAGTTGGGGTTCATCCTATTTTTCACCCGCAAAGTCTGGCTCGACGCGTTGATGCTCATGCTCTCCGACCGGCCGGAGGACGTGATGAGCGGCCTCTCGAAGTTCCTGTTCGGCGGCGGCGGGGTTTTCGTCTACCTCTTTTTCATCAACCGGGGGAGCCTCGACGAGCTGCGCCGTGCCTTCCAGCGGAAGATGACCGTCGTGGGCACCACCGAACGACTCCTCGCCGCGCGGCCGGGCGACGGGGCGGTGCGCACCGTCTTCTGGGAACAGGTGCGCTCGGTCGAGGCCCGCTCCCTGACCTCCGCCGCGAAAATGGAGCTGCGCACCGGGCGGCGCGTCGGCGAGGATCATGTGCCCGAGGCCATCTGGCTGTCGGGCCTATCTGCGCCTCGCGCCTTCCTCGAAAAGGCGGAAAAGCTGCGCCTGTCGCGCCCCATCCTCAACGGCGGCGAGGACTTTTTCCAGTTCCACCCCAACATGATCGACGGGAAGCCGGTGGCCACGTTCGGGCCGGTCGAGGTGCACCGGTCGGTCATCTACTCGGTCAAGGGCTTTTTTGGAGATGAACAGGTGCTCCTCCTCCGAAGCCGCGTTCGTGGCGCGGTCGCGGAGCCTTATGACATCCCCTCGCCGGGCTGGGCGGTGGTCTTGATTTTGGAGAACGAGGCCCGGTTCCCGCTCTTTTTCACCGCCAATCTGGAGGAGGCGCGGCGGGCGGCGGCGTTTTTCAGTTGAGGCTTTTGGGAAAAAACCCGCCCGGGCCAACTAATTTTCCAGCCTAAAACAGCCCGGCCATGAACATCGCCAAGACCGCCCTCGCCCTCGCAGCACTTTTCTTTTTGATGAAAAACAGCGCGACCGCCCAGCCCTACCGCTGACATGTCAACCCCGCCTCGACCGGCACGCCCTTCGGCTTCGACTGG
Organism: Saprospiraceae bacterium; assembly: GCA_044227705.1. Lineage (GTDB taxonomy): Bacteria > Bacteroidota > Bacteroidia > Chitinophagales > Saprospiraceae > JANOQP01. The sequence continues at coordinate 8,832 of JBGAWE010000068.1, read as the reverse complement.
CAAAACCCCTTCACCGACCTCCGGCAGGCCCTCGACTTCGCCAACAAGGGCGACGAAATCTGGGTCGCCGAGGGAACCTACCTGCCGACCGACGACGGCGACCGCGACAAGTCCTTCCTCCTCAACAGCGGTATGAAGTTCTACGGCGGCTTCGCCGGGACGGAGGCCTCGCCCGCCGAGCGCGACATCGCCGCCCACCCGACCATCCTCTCCGGCGACATCGGCCTCGCGGGCGACTCGACCGACAACAGCCGGACCATCCTCTACCTCGACCACCCGGACTCGGCGACGCTCGTGAGCGGGTTTGTTTTTGAAAAAGGCGAGGCGACGCACAACAACCCCAACCTTGCCTCGACCGACCCGGCCATCTGCGGCGCGGGGATTTACATGAACGTCGCCAACGGCTCCGGCTCGCCGGTCATCGAGGACTGCGTTTTCCGAAAAAACCACGCGCAGCAGGATGGCGGCGGCTTCTACACGACCGACAAGGAGGTGAAAACACGTTGCCCACCTTCCGCCGCTGCCAGTTCCTGTCGAACCACAGCGAGGTGACGGGCGCGGCCGTCCTCCTGCGCGGCGGGAAGGACGAGGACGGGCGCATCGAGTTCGACAGTTGCCGCTTCGAGGGCAACCGGGCGGAGGTTTATGGGGCGGCCGTCGAGTACGTCAAGGAATAGGGCGGGGAGAACCTGCAGTGGCGCGGCTGCTCGTTTTTGAAAAATTCAGGAGCGCAGGCGGGGGCTATCGTCAGGTACGACAAAATCGGAGGAGCGGTCGGTCGATTTCGGGCTGGCGGGCGGCTGCGGGCCGTTCCTTTTCAATTGGAGAAACGGCGCGGCCAGCGGAACGGACACCTCACACCTTGTGCCGGGCAGCTACCAGTTCACCCTCACCGACCAGCGCGGGAAGACAGTCTCTGCCGCCGTAGGCATCGCCGGCTCGAACCTCTCGGCCGCCACTCCATCTTCTGCGCCGACGAGCCGGGCGCGACGCTCACGGCGGCCGAGGCAGGCGGGCTGCCGCCGGTCATATTTCAATGGGACACGGGCGAAACCGGTCCATTGTTGCCCGACGCGGGCGAGGGGAGCCACGTCGTCACCGCCACCGACGCGGCCGGCTGCGTAGCCTCGGACAGCTTTTTCGTGAAAAAATCGCCCGAGACCGCTCCGAATTTCACCATCAACAACGCCAGCGGCCCGGCCGCCGCCGACGGCTCCATCATCGTCGCCTCGATTTCGGGGGAGCCGCCATTCGACTTCCTCTGGTCGAAAGGCGACACGACGGGCAACCCGCTCCATCTGACCCCCGGCCCCTAACCCGTCACCGTCACGAACGGCGCGGGCTGCTCGGCCAGCTTCGATTTGACCGTCGGCTTCACCATCGCGGCGGGCGAGGCGGGCGGCGAAAAGGCGGCTCGGCTCTTCCCGAACCCGGCCAGTTCGCGCCTTTTCGTCGACTGGGGAGGCTTCGACAGGCTCGAACTTTTCGACGCGGTCGGGCGGCTCACCTTTTCAAAAAAGAAGTCGGAGGACGGCGCAGCGGCACCGCTCGATGGGTTGGCGGATGGCAGCTATCGGGCTGTTTTTTCAAAGAATGGCCGCGAAAGCCGCCCGCAAACCGTCATTGTCCGCCGCTGAACAGACGCGAAGCGAAAACTTAAATCTACCTTCGCCGCGCAGGTAGCCCCGGTTTTGGGGGGTTATGGAATGGGGATTGGGGACTGGGCGAAAGGCCGCCCGACCCCCAATTTCAAATCCCTAATCCCAGCAATAGGGGTGATTTACGATAAACCAAAGAAGTGCGCTCGTGAGATGAAGGTGTCCCTCAATTGGCTGAAGACCCACGTCCAGACAGATAAAAGCCCCGAAGAAATAGCGGATCTGCTCACCTCCATCGGCCTCGAAGTCGAGGGCGCGGAGCGTTTCGAGACCGTGAAGGGCGGGCTGGCGGGCGTCGTCGCAGGGCGCGTCCTCACCTGCGAGCGGCTCGATGTCCCCGGAAAAACCATCTCTCTTACCACAGTCGAAGTCGGCCGCGAGGCCCCTTTGCAAATCATCTGCGGTGCGCCAAACGTGGCGGCCGGGCAGACGGTCTGGGTGGCGACGCCCGGCACATCCCTCTTTCCAAACAACGCGGAAACGCCCTTCGTCATCGGCGAACGGAAGACCTACGGCCACTTGAGCCAGGGCATGATTTGCGCGGAGGACGAGCTGAACCTCGGCCACTCGCACGCGGGCATCATGGTCTTGCCCGAGAGCGTCGCGGTCGGGACGGCGGCGGCGGGTTTCTACAAAATCGAGAACGACATCGTCTTCGAGGTCGGCCTCACGCCGAACCGCTCGGACGCGACCTGCCATCGGGGCGTCGCAGAAGACCTGTTGGCCTGCCTGAAATCGAGGGGCCTGGGCGGCTCGGCGGAGAAAGTTGCTGACAATCAATCTTTTACAGAGAAAAAAGGAGCCGCACCGGTGGCGGTCTCCGTCGAAAACTCGGAGGCTTGCCCGCGATACGCCGGTCTCGTCATCTCGAATCTTACGGTCGGCGAAAGCCCCGACTGGCTGAAAAACCGCCTGAAAAGCATCGGCGTGCGCCCCATCAACAACGTGGTCGACGCGACGAACTTCATCCTCCACGACCTCGGGCAGCCGCTCCACGCCTTCGACCTCGACGAGATTTCGGGCGGGAAAATCATCGTGAAATGCCTCCCGGCCGGGACGAAGTTCACCTCGCTCGACGGCGCGGAGCGCAGCCTTTTCGCAGAGGATTTGATGATCTGCGACGGCGACTCGCGCCCGATGTGCATCGGCGGCGTGTTCGGCGGCCTCGGCTCCGGGGTGAAGGAGACGACGACCAGCATCTTCCTCGAAAGCGCCCATTTCTCGCAGCAGACCATCCGCCGCTCGATGATCCGCCACAACCTGCGGACGGACGCTGCGCGGGTCTTTGAAAAAGGGAGCGACCCGAACCTCTGCGTCGAGGCGTTGAAAAAAGCGGCCGCGCTGATTTGCGAGGTCGCGGGCGGCGAGGTCGCCTCCGAAATCACAGACATCTACCCGAGGCCCATTGAAAAGGCCCGCATCGTCTGCCAGGACGCGGACATCGAGCGGCTGCTCGGCATGGAGTTCAGCCGCGAAAGGCTGAAAGAAATCCTCTCCGCCCTGCAAATCGGGGTGGAAAACGAGACCTCGCGCAGCTTCACGGCCGTGGTCCCGACGAACAAAGCGGACGTGAGAAGGGAGGCCGACATCGCCGAGGAAATCCTCCGCATGGTCGGGACGGACAACGTGCCGATGCCGCACGCCATCAAGATGTCGCTCGAAATCACCCCGAAACCGGACGCGACCGGTCTGCGAAACCTCATCAGCGACCAGCTCGTGAGCAACGGCCTGACGGAAATCATGGCCCTCTCGCTGTCGAACTCGGCTTTTTACGCGCACTTGCCGCAGGAAGGCCTCGTCTTCGTCAACAACACGGCCAACCAAGGTCTGGACGTGCTGCGGCCGTCGATGCTGTTCGGCGGGCTGGAGGCCGTGCGGCACAACCAGAACCGGCAGCACAGCGACCTGAAGCTGTTCGAGTTCGGGAAGATTTACTCGAAAGACGGCGACAACTACCGCGAATCGAACCGCCTCTCCATCCTCATCACCGGGGCGGGGCAGGCGGAAAGCTGGCAGCCGTCGGGCAAGCTGCTGGTCGATTTTTTCACGCTCAAGGCGTTGGTTTTCAACGTGTTGCAACGGCTCGGGGTGAGCGGCTATCAGGAAACGGCTTTTGAAGGCGGCAATTTCTCGGCCGGGCTTCGCCTCCATCGCGGGCCGAAAACATTGGTCGAGATGGGGCCGGTGCAACCTTCCTTTTTGAAAAAAATGGAGGTGAAAAACGCCGTTTTCTTCGCCGATTTCGATTGGGACAACATCCTCGACGCGCTGAAAAACAACCGCGTCAAGTTTCAGGAAATCGGCCGTTTCCCGACCGTGCGCCGCGACCTCGCGCTGGTGGTCGACACGGCGACGGCCTTCTCCGACATCCGCTCGCTGGCGCAGAAATCGGCCAAGAAATTGCTCCGCGAGGTCAACCTGTTCGACGTGTTCGAGGACGAGAAACGGCTCGGCGCGGGGAAGAAGAGCTGCGCCGTCAGCTTCGTTTTCGAGGACATCGAGAAGACGCTCGGCGAAAAGGAAATCGAGGAGGCGATGGCCTCCTTGCAAAAGGTCTTTGAGGAAAAACTCGGGGCGACGGTCAGGAAATGAGCCTATTCATCGTCATCGAGGGGCTGGACGGCAGCGGGAAGTCTTCGGCAACAAAGCGGCTGGCGGAGATGCTCGACGAGCGCTTCCCCGGCGACGTGCTGGCGACCTACGAGCCGAACGACCCGTGCTGCGGGGGGCTTTTCATCCGCGATGTCTTGAAGCTGCGGATTGCCGAGTTTCATCCCCGGCAACTGGCGCTTTCCTACGCGGCGAACCGGCTCGACCACTGCACCCGCGTCGTCGAGCCGTGGCTGGCAGGTCGGAGACCTTCGGACGGGGCGCATCGGGTCGGAGGCCCTCGCGAGCGAAACGTTGTGCTTTGCGACCGGTTTTACCTCTCGTCGCTCGTCTATCAGAGCTTCGACGAGTTTGGGATGGAGGAGGTTTTCAGCCTCAACCGCTTCGCGCGGCGGCCGGACTTGACCTTCTTCATCGACGTGACGGACGAGGTCTGCTATCGAAGGTTGGCGGGCCGCAACCAGCCGCGAGAGCTTTTCGAGGAGAAATTGAGCCAGACCCGCGAGAAATACCGGGCGGCCATCGAGTTTTTAATCAACAAGACCGGCGAGGCAGTCGTCGACATCGACGGCAGCGGAACGGTCGAGGAGGTGGCCAGCCTGATTTTGCGGGAAATCGAAAAGCGGTTTCCCGACTGGAAATCGGTCTGACGCAACCCTCTATTTTCAATCCCAGAAAACCGCATTCAATCACCTAATTACACAGCAACCAGATCATGGGCATAGGAATTGGACTTCTGATAGGGGCGCTCGCCGGTGCGGTCGTCGCCTACTTTTTGAGCAAACAGGTGCTCGGCAAGAACCTCGACTCGGCCGTGGCGGAAGCCAACCGGAAGGCCGACACGACCATCGCCGAGGCCCGCATCGCAGCCGAGCGGATGACGGCCGAGGCCGAAATCCAGCGCGACAAGCTCATCGCGCAGGCCGAGCGGAAGAACGAGGAGATAAAGCAGCAGAAAATCAACGAGGTGCGCGACCGCAACAACCAGTTGCGCTCCGAGTTCGACCGCGAAAAGGCCAAGCATGCCGAGGAGATGAAGGCGCGCGAGATCCAGGTCGTCAACCTCGAGGGCGAATTGAAGCTCAAGCAGCAAGCCTTCAAAGTGAAAGAGGATGAGGTGACCGCAAAGCTCGCCGAGTTCGAGCAGTCGCAAAAGGAGGTCGCCGCCCAGCGGGAGAACCTCGACAAGCAGCTCCAAATCGTGCAGAAAAAGCGGGCGGAGCTTGACGCGGCGAACGACGAGCGCATCAAGATGCTCGAAAAAATCGCCTCTTTGAAAGAGAGCGAGGCCCGGGAGCAACTCTTCGACGCCATCCGCAAGAAAGCCGAGAGCGAGGCACTGGCCATCGTGAAGGACGCCGTCGCCGACGCGAAGAACAATGCCAACAAGGAGGCCAAGAAAATCATCGTCGCCACCATCCAACGCATGGCGGCGGAGTTCACCATCGAGAACACGGTCTCCGTCTTCAACCTCGAAAACGACGAGATGAAAGGCCAGATCATCGGCCGCGAGGGGCGCAACATCCGCGCGCTCGAGGCGGCGACGGGCGTCGAGCTTATCGTCGACGACACGCCGGAGGCCATCGTCATCTCGTCCTTCGACCCGGTTCGGCGGGAGATTGCGCGGCTCTCGCTCCAGCGGCTCGTGGCCGACGGGCGCATCCACCCGCAGCGCATCGAGGAGGTCGTGGCCAAAGTCCGCAAGCAGCTCGACGAGCAGATCATGGAAATCGGCGAGCGCACCGTCCTCGAGCTCGGCATCCACGGGCTGAATCCGACCCTCGTCCGCTACACCGGCCGGATGCGCTTCCGTTCCTCTTACGGACAGAACCTGCTCAAGCACTCCATCGAGACGGCCGAACTCTGCGCCCTCATGGCCGCCGAGCTGGGCATGAACCCGAAGCAGGTCAAGATGGCCAAGCGCGCCGGTCTCCTCCACGACATCGGCAAGGTGGCGGAGGACGACTCCGAACTGTCGCACGCCCTCTATGGCATGAAAATCTGCGAGGAACTCGGCGAGCACCCGGTCATCATCAACGCCGTCGGTGCCCACCACGACGAAATCGAGATGAACAACATCATCTCGCCCATCGTGCAGGCCTGCGACGCGATTTCCGGCGCGAGGCCGGGGGCGAGGCGCGAAATCCTCGACAACTACCTCAAGAGGATCCACGAGCTGGAGGACATCGCCATGTCCTACGACGGCGTCTCGAAGGCCTTCGCCATGCAGGCGGGGCGCGAGCTTCGGGTCATTGTTGAAGCGGAAAAGGTCGACGACCAGTACGCCGATGATGTGGCGTTCAAAATCTCGCAGCGCATCCAGGAGGAGATGCAGTATCCGGGACAGATTCGCGTCACAGTCATCCGCGAGAAGCGGGCGGTGCAGTATGCGCGGTGATTTTCGCCCGGTTTTTGAAAATGAAAAGCCCCGGAAGGTTGTCCTCCCGGGGCTTTTTCGTTGAAAACCAACGACTTCAGTTGGCCGGCGGCACCGGCGACGGGACGATGTTGCGCACCGCCGGAATCGACTGGAGGTAGGCGAACATGGCCGCCGCGTCGTCGTCGGAGAGGTCGCGGTAGTTCTGCCAGGGCATCGGCGGGAGGAGCATCCGCCCGTTGTCCATGCCTTTCGCCTTGCCCTCGCGCAGTGCCTTTTTGAACTGTTCGAGCGACCAGTTGCCCAGCCCCGTGTCGTCGGGCGTGAGGTTGGCGGCGTAGGTTGTGCCCCACGGGCCGATGCCGACGGTGAGGCTCATGTTGAAGAGGGCGTAGTCCTTGAGGATGCCCTTGTCCGCGATCTTGGGCAGCGGGTCGGCGGCCGGATAGCCTGAAAGCATCCGAGCCGGGTCGGGCGCGGGGCCTTGCGGGGTCATGATTTTGGGCGAGTGGCAGTCGTTGCAGCCCATGATGTGGACGAGGTACTTGCCCCGCTCGACCGGGTTTTCGGCCGCCTTTTGGGGCATGGCCGGTTTGCCCGCCTCCGTGTTCTGGGCGCAGCGGGAGCCGCAGACGACGAGGGCCGCAAGGCCGAGGACGAACGTTGTTTTTTTCATTTTCGAGTTGATTTTGATGACTTGATAAGAATCCAAACTGTGGTTTCGGGGAGGGCAAAGCGTCAGCCGATCACCCTTTTGACGGCCGCTTCGATGCGCCCGAGCGGGTCGCCGGCGTCGGCCGGGACGAACGCGAGGCCGGTCATTTTTTCATAAAGCTCGACGTAGCGGTCGGTTATCTGCCGGACGAACTCGTCGGGCATGACGGGCATCTGCTGCCCCTCCTTCCCCTGAAAGCCGTGCGCGATGAGCCATTCGCGCACGAACTCCTTGCTCAACTGCCGCTGCCGCTCGCCCCGCGCCTGTCGTTCGGCGTAGCCGTCTGCGTAGAAATAGCGGCTGCTGTCGGGCGTGTGGATTTCGTCCATGAGGAGGATTTGGCCGTCCTTTTTGCCGAATTCGTATTTCGTGTCCACCAAAATCAGCCCGCGCTCAGCGGCCATCTCCGTGCCGCGTTGAAAAAGGGCGCGGGTCAGTCTTTCCATTTCGAGGTAGTCGGCCTCGCCGACGATGCCTTGTTTCAAAATCTCCTCTCGGGAAATGTCCTCGTCGTGCCCGGCCGATGCCTTTGTCGTTGGCGTGAGGATGGGCGCGGGGAACGGGTCGCCCTCGAGCAGCCCGTCAGGCATCGGCACGCCGCAAATCAGGCGACGGCCGGCGGCGTACTCCCTTGCCGCGTGCCCGGCGAGGTAGCCCCGGATGACCATCTCGACGCGCAGCGGCTCGCACCGCCAGCCGAGGGCCACGTTCGGGTCGGGCGACGAGATGAGCCAGTTTGGGGCGATGTCGCGGGTTTTATCGAGGAAATAGGCCGCGATTTGGTTCAAAACCTGCCCTTTCGATGGAATGGGCTTCGGCAAAACGTGGTCGAACGCCGAGATGCGGTCGCTGGCGACCATCACCAAGCGGTCGTCGCCGATGGAATAAACGTCGCGGACTTTGCCGCGATAGAAGCCCGTCTGGTTGGGAAAATGGAAGTTCGTCTCTCTGATGGCCATGATTTGGAAGCTGGATTTCGGCTCAAAAAAAGGGCATCGCGCCGCGACGGCCGTCAGATTTTTTCCACAATCCGCTCGTGGTGCCGGACGTGGTCGACCATGAAAAAGAGCATCTCCCGCATCGAGATCTTGCCCAAGAGCGGGTGCGGCATCAAGGTCGAGTCGAGCTCGTACTCAGGCCATTTTGAAAACAGGCGGACGAACTCAACGTGCTCATTTTCAAAGGCTTGCAGCAGCCCGGGCAACCGATCGGCCGCCACGCCGCCGCTAGAAAATGGGTTGAGGGCCGGGTTCTGCGTGGCCAGTTTTTCCTCGTATCGGGCGACGAGCTGCTCGTATGTCCGCCCCGCCCGGTTTGGCTTCCCGAACCGCCAGCGGAAGAACCATCGCGGAAGCCATCGCAGGTATTTGTTGACGGTCGAGACGGACAGGCAGAGGTGGTCGAGGTGCTGCATGGGCGACCATTTGCCGGGGGCCTGTGGGGCGGCTGGCCAGCCGTCGGGTTTTTCGGAA
>JBGAWE010000418.1:0-2271 GCA_044227705.1 Saprospiraceae bacterium | reverse complement strand
TGGCGGCAGGTACGCGTCGATTTTTTGGAGTGAGGAATCGGCCCCGCAGCCGTTCGTCGCCGTCAGTTTCACCCAATAACTGCCCTCGGTTTGGAACGAGTGAGTAGGGGAGGGGTCGGCACTGGTTTGCCCGTCGCCGAAGTCCCAGAGGAATTGGTCGCCGCCCGTGGCCGTGTTTGAAAAACTGGTGGTCAGGCCGTTTTTCGAGAAGCTGAAACCGGCTGTCGGCTTCGCGTCGACGTGGATGAATTTTTCCACAAAGAGTTTCCCGCCGGTGAAGCTATTCCAGCAGGTGAGGCGCACGTCGAAATCGCCCGCCTGCGGGTAGGTGACGGCCGGGTTTTCGAGGTCGCTCGTCGTCGGGAAGGCGCCGGGGAATTCCCAGTAGAAATTGGTCGCGCCGACCGTCGTGTTTGTGAAATTGACGGTGAAAGGGGCACAGCCGGTTGTCACGTCCGCCGTCCAGCCGGCATAGAGCGGGTCTGTCGCGTTGATGGATTTTTGGAAGACGTGGCTGCCGCAGGCGTTCGTCGCCGTCAGCTTGACGAGGTAGGTGCCTCCGGCAGGGTAGTCGTGGTTGGGGAAGACCTCGGTCGAGGTCGCGCCGTCGCCGAACTCCCAGAAGTAGGTGTCGGCGTCCTTCGTATAGTTGACGAAAAAGGCGTTGTTGGCGATGACGTTCGCCTCGAAGCTGGCCTGCGGAACCGTCCGGGCGTTGACGTAGTAAATCTGCGAGTTGACGGCCGAGCCGAGGGCGTTGGCGGCGGTCAGCGAAGCGGCATAAAGCCCTGACGTCGAGTAAGTTACGACGGGATTGGTCTGGTTTGAAACGAGCGGGGCGCCGCCTTCGAACTCCCATTTCAACGTGTCGGCGTTCGCCGAAATGCTCGAATAGTTGATGTCAAAAGGCACACAGCCCGACCTCGGCAAGGCGGTGAAACCCGGAAGAGGCAGACCTGCATCCGGCTCCTCGGTGAAGAAAACGGGTGTTCCGTCGAGCACGATGTCCTTGTTTTGGATGATGTATTCTTTGCCGGTGATGCTTTTCGACCAGAGCCTTTTTCTCAAAAACGGAGAGACGCCGGCGGAGGGTGGGAAGCTGTAATTGACCGTCCCAAGCTCGGAGAAGTCCTGCTGCATCTTTGCCCATAGGGCGTAGACGTAGCTGCCGTCGGGTCTTTTGAAAGCCTCGGCGCGAACGTCCGGGCCGGTCTGTAGGAGGGCGGATTTGGCCGGGTCGTGGACGGCGTTTGCAATCAAATCCGACATCGTTTTGATGCCCGCGCCCGGTTCGAGGGGGAAGGCGGCGTTGAAACCGACGTTCGACAGGTTCGGGTAGAGGCCCATCAAGTCGAACTCCCAACCGGCATCGGCCTCGGTTGTCAGCTCCGAGAAGGTGTAGACGTGCATCTGTTTCAGCCCGGCGATTTTGCCGTTGAGCATGGCCTTCATCATGAAATTGCGCTGCGGGAGCTGGCCTCCGTAGGTGTAGGGCTGGTAGTCGAAAATCTTGCGAGGCAGGTTTATCTCGGTGACCAGGAAGTTTTTCGCGGGGTAGGTCGCGCCGTCGTAGCCGTATTTTTTGAGGATGCCATCGAACTTGTCTTTCAGACGGATGGTGCCGTCGGCGGCCACGTCGCTGTTGCGCAGGTACTTCGGAGGGTTGCCCGGCTGGAGGAAGCTGTTGTCGAAATGCGGGAAGCTGTGGTAGCACATCGCATCGAAATAGGCCCCGCCTTTCAACGGAAATTCAGCCGAAACGGCCCCGCCCACCGGGTTGTCGGTGTTCCGGCAGACCGCGTCGACAAAGCTCGGGAAGCCCGGCGCGCCCATGCAGACATAGGCCGTTGGGTCGAGGGTTTTGACAACATCCCATGCGATGCGCAGCATTCTGACATAATGCTGAACAGGGGCGTGGAGCTTGTAATCGCACGGATCGGGGTCGGCATCCCACCAGTTTCCGGCGGGGTCGCCGGGTTCGCGCCAGCCGTGGTCGGCGGAGAAGTCGAAGCCTGGCTCGTTCCAAATCTCCCAGAACTGGACATATTCGCGGTAGGTCAGGACGGTCTGGTAGAGATACGCGGCGAAATAGTTGTCGTCGTTATACGGAGTGCCGTTCGCGCCGCCGTCCCAGATGGGGGTGTAGAGGTTGGCGAAAAGCTCCGATTGATGGTCGGGGCAGTAAAAAGTCTGGTCGCGGAAAGCATGCGTCGGATGCTGCTCGTAGCCGTTCTCCCCACCAAGGAGTAGCATTGTCAAGTCCGACAAGCC
>JBGAWE010000067.1:0-20225 GCA_044227705.1 Saprospiraceae bacterium | reverse complement strand
GTGCACAGGGCGGGGCCGCCAAAAGACCTCCCCGAGCGGGGCCGTCCGAAAAAGCATTGGGGCGGCCCAAAGTCAAGCCCTCTCCGCTCCACATTACCCGATGTTTTTCAGCCCGTCCGCCTCCGGCATGAACGGTTGCTGGTAAAAGCGCCGCCCCTCCGAGCGGTAGAGCGCGTTGGCCAGCGCCCCGAAGACGGGCGGGAACGGCGGCTCGCCCAGCCCCGTCGGGTCGATTTCGCTTTTTACAAAATGCACCTCGACCGAGCGCGGTGCCTCGCCGTGGCGGATGAGGCGGTAGCGGTCGAAATTCGCCTGCTGCGGCGCGCCTTTTTTGAAAGTGAGGCGGCTGTAGAGGGCGTGGCCGATGCCGTCGACGATGCCGCCCTCCGTGAGGTTGCGGGCCGCGTCGGGGTTGACGACGATGCCGCAGTCGACCGCCGCCCACACCTTTTTGATGACGGGGCGGCCGTCCTCGACGGCGATGTCGAGCACGTTGGCCACATAGGAGTTGTGGCAGAAATAGGCCGCCACGCCGCGCGAGAGGCCCGCGTTTTCGGGCTTTCCCCAACCTGATTTTTCTTTCACAAGCTCAAGGACGCCCGCGTACCGGGCCGCGTCGTAGTCGTTGTCCTTGCCAACGGGGCTGTTTTTGGCCCGTACCATCAGTTCGAGGCGGAGGTCGAAGGGGTCCTTGCCCATCGCCTCGGCCAGCTCGTCGATGAACGACTGCTCGGCCCCGGCGATGAAATTGGAGCGCGGAGCGCGGAAGGCGCCGACCGAGATGTTGCTCTCGATGCTCCACTCCTCGGCGAGGTAGTTGTCGACGGCGCCCGCCGGGAACCGGTTGGCGGCGATGGGGCTTTCGGGGATGCCGCCCGCTTTCACGTGGAAGGCGACGAGCCGGTTCTGCGCGTCGAGCGCGGCGCGGTAGGTGGCGTGGTAGGCGGGGCGGTAGATGCCCATCGTCATGTCGTCCTCGCGGGTGTAGATGAGCTTTACCGGTGCCTGCATCTTTTGAGAAATCAGCGCGGCCTCCACCAAAAAGTGGCCGTAGAGCCGCCGCCCGAAGCCGCCGCCCATGCGCGTCATCTTCACGTCGACCTTTTCGAGAGGGAGGCCGAGGCGGGCAGCGACGGATTTTTCCATCTGCTCCGGCGTCTGGATGGGGCCGACGAGTTCCGCCCCGTCGGCCGTGACGTGGGCGAAGAAGTTCATCGGCTCCATCGTGTTGTGCGCCAAAAACGGGGCCGTGTACGTCCGCTCGATGATGCGGGCGGCCGACTTGAACGCGGCCTCCGGGTCGCCGTCGCGGCGGAGGATTTTGCCGGGCTTGGCCGCCGCTTTTGCCATTTTTGATTGGTGTTTCGAGCTGGATTCCAGCCCGGCGGGGCGGTTTTGGGCGACTTTGCGGCCGAACAAATCCATGTTTACATTTCGAACATCGTCTTTTTCCCATTCGATTTTGAGCGCCTTCTTGGCGTTCAACACTTCCCAAGTTGACCTGCCGACGACGAAGACCATTTCCAAAAAGGCCGTATTGTCGGAAAATCCGAACGCGAAATCTTCGGGGAAAACCTTTATGGAAAACGCGTCCACGATACCGGGCATCGCCTTTGCCGCTGCCGCGTCCATCGACTTGAACCGCATCCCGAACGCGGGCGGGTGGACGGGCATCGCGATGAGCATCCCCTCGCGCTTGAAGTCGAGGCCATAGAGCGGCTGGCCGCTGACGATTTTCGGCCCGTCGACGTTGCGGCGGCTGGTGCCGATGATTTTGAACTCGCCCAGTTTTTTCAGCGGCACCTCCTTCGGCACGGCGATTTTGGCTGCTGCGGCGGCCATCTCGCCAAACGAGGCCCGCTTGCCGGTTTTTTCATGAAAAATCTGCCCGCCCGCCGTCGCAACTTCATCGACGGGCACCTGCCACGCAGCGGCGGCGGCCTCGCGGAGCATCTGCCGGGCCGTCGCACCCGCCATGCGCAGCGACTTCCAGCCCTGCCGGATGGACTGGCTGCCGCCCGCCAGTTGCCGCTGGAAAATCGAGGTGTTGAGCGGTGCCTGTTCGACGACGACGTCCTTCCAGTCGCAGTCCAGCTCCTCGGCGACGAGCATCGGCATCGAGGTCTTGACATTTTGGCCAATCTCCGGGTTGGGCGACTGGATGATGACGCGGCCGTCCGACTCGATTTTCAGGAAGCCGTTCAGCTCGAACCAGTCGTCCAAGACCTCGGCGACCGACTCGGAGGCGGGGATGAGCGGGGCCAGCCAACTGAAGCCGAGCGCGAGGCCGCCACCGGCTGCGGCGGTGTTCTTGATGAAGGCGCGGCGGTTGAGGGAGGTCTGAAAAGTGGCCATTTCAGAAGGAGTTTGACTTGTAAAAAAGGAGGGAAAGTGCGCTCATTTCATCGAATCGGCCGCCGCATGGATGGCCTTTTTGATGCGCAGGTAGGTGCCGCAGCGGCAGATGTTGCCGTGCATGGCGGCGTCGATGTCAGCGTCTGTCGGGTGCGGGTTTTCTTTCAAAAGGGCGGCGGCCGACATGATCTGCCCCGCCTGGCAATAGCCGCACTGCGGCACGTCGATGTCGAGCCAAGCCTTCTGAACGGGGTGGTCGCCGTTGTCAGAGAGGCCTTCGATGGTGGTGACAGGCAGGTCGCGGACGGCCGAGACGGGCAACTGGCACGAGCGCACCGCCGAGCCGTTGAAGTGCACGGTGCACGCGCTGCACTGTGCGACGCCGCACCCGTACTTCGTGCCGACGAGGTTGAGGTGGTCGCGCAGCACCCAGAGGAGCGGGGTGGCCGGGTCGACGTCGACCTGCTGCCATTTTTGATTGACGAGGATGCGGAAGTTTGCCATGACGGAGGTTGAAAGCGTGGAAAAGGAGCGGACGTTCCGGGGGTGAAGATTGGTATTTCTGTTCAAACCAGGGCTTCAAAAATCCTCTTGACATTCCCGGTGACGGCTCTGCGAGGCCGGTTCCGCGCCCAAAGCAGCGGCTCGGGACACGGCGAAAATCCCGTCCTTACGCCCAAAATCTCCGCATGAATCGGCTCCTGTCCCTGCTCGCCGCGACCTGCCTGGCCGCCCAGCTTTTCGCCCAAAAACAGCCGCTCTCCTATTTTTTGCCCGATGGGAAATACGACGCGGCCGTCCCCACGCCCGAGCAGTTCCTCGGCTTTCAGGTGGGCGAGTGGCACGTATCGCCAGAGCAGATTGTCTCTTATTTAAAGGAGGTCGACCGGGCCAGCGACCGCGTCTCGATGGAGGTTTATGGCTGGTCGAACGAGCGGCGGCCGCTGGTTCTGTTGACCATCACCTCGGCTGAAAATCACGCCAACTTGTTGAAAATCAAGGCGTTGCATCGCTCCTTGTCCGACCCGTCGCAACCCGCGCCGCCGGATTTCGGGGCGATTCCGGCCGTCATCTACCAGGGCTTTTCAATTCACGGCAACGAGGCCAGCGGGAGCAACGCCGCGCTGCTCTATGCCTACTGGCTGGCGGCCGCCGAGGGCGCGGAGGTCGAGTCTTTTTTGAAAAACACGGTCGTCCTGCTCGACCCTTGCTTCAATCCCGACGGGCTGAACCGCTTCTCGGCGTGGGTCAACGCGGGCCGCTCTCGCAACCTTGTGAGCGACCCGGCCGGTCGCGAGTTCAACGAACCCTGGCCGCGCGGCCGCACGAACCACTACGGTTTCGACCTCAACCGCGACTGGCTCGCCGCGACGCAACCCGAGAGCGTCGGCCGCCTCAAGACCTTCCGCGAGTGGCTGCCGAACATCCTCACCGACCACCACGAGATGGGGAGCGGCTCGACCTTCTTCTTCCAGCCCGGCGTCCCGTCGCGGGTCAACGCGCTGACGCCGCCCGAGAACCAGGAGCTGACGCGCAAAATCGGCAACTTCCACGCCCGCGCCCTCGACGCCATTGGTTCTCTCTATTTCACGGAGGAGAATTTCGACGATTTCTACTACGGCAAAGGCTCGACCTACCCCGACGCGCGCGGCTCTATCGGCATCCTTTTCGAGCAGGCCAGCGCGCGCGGCCACGCGCAGGAGACGGACGGCGGGCTGCTGACCTTCCCTTTCGCCATTCGAAACCAAGTGGCGTGCGCCGTCTCGACGCTGCGGGCGGCCAACGAATTGCGGCCCGAGCTGAACCGGTACCAGCGGGATTTCTATGAAAAATCCAGGCTCGATGCGGCGGCAGACCCAGTGAAAGTGATTGTTTTCGGGCAAAAAACGGACGCGGCGCGGCTCTCCCATTTCGTCGAAATGCTCCTCCGGCACGGCATCGAAGTCTTTGACTTGAATGAAAAACTGACCACCGACTGGCTGGATTTTGAGCCGGGCCGTGCCTTCGCCGTGCCGCTCGCACAGCCGAGCTATCGGCTCATCCACGCCATTTTCGACCGCCAGACCGCATTCGCCGACTCCGTTTTCTACGACATCTCGGCCTGGACGATGCCGTTGGCGTTCGACCTCGATATGGCCAATCTGACGAAAATCGGCTCTTTTTTGGGCAAAAAGCTCGAAAAACTGCCCGAAACCGCCGGTCATATCACCGGCGAATCGAGCAGCTATGCTTGGCTCTTCGGCTGGGGCGGTCACCTTGCGCCGGGCTTTTTGAACCGACTTCTTTCCGAAAACGTGCAAGTCCGCGTTGGCACGAGGCCCTTCTCGCTCGGTGGCCGCGACTGGCCAGCGGGCACTTTGGTCGTCCCGGTCGCCGCGCAGACGAGGGGCGCGGCGGAGCTGTTCGAGCTGCTGAAAAAACGGGCGGCCGAATGGGGAGTGGAAGTCGTCGGCGCAACGACCGGCCTGACCGACTCGGGCGCCGACCTCGGCAGCTCGAACTTCGTCGTCTTGAAAAAACCGAAGGTCGCCGTCCTCTGCGGCGACGGCACCGAGCCGACCTCGACCGGCGCGGCCTGGTACCTGCTCGACACGCGCTGGGCGATGCCGCCGGTGATGCTCGAATTGGCCAATTCGAGTTTTTTGAGGAATGAAAAATTCAATGTCGCCGTCATGCCCGACGGCAGCTACGGGAGCCTCCCGGCCGAGCGAGTGCGGGAGTTCCTGATGGGCGGCGGGACGGTCGTCGCGTGGGGCGGTGCGCTCAAGTGGTTGAAAACCAACGGTTTGGCACAGCTCGATTTTCGTCAAGTAAAAAAACAGGCGACCAAAAACCAGCGGCCCTACGACAAGCTCGACGTCGACAACCAAGCCCTCGCCAACCCCGGGTGCATCCTCTCGGCGAGGCTCGACCGGACGCACCCGCTCTGTTTCGGGTTCGACAAAAACACGCTGCCGATGTTCGTCGGCGACACGCTTTTCATGGAAACGGGGCAAAACCCGTATGCCACGCCCATCTCCTTCGCCGAAAAACCGCTGCTGGCGGGCTACCTGCACCCGACCTCCGAACGGGCGGCGAGCGGCGCGGCGGGCGCGGTCGTATGCGGGGTGGGAAAGGGGAAGATCGTCTGCCTCGCGGGCGACCCGAACTTCCGCGCCTTCTGGCTGGGGACGGAGCGGCTGTTCGCCAACGCCGTTTTTTTCGGGCAAATCATCAACAACGAGGCGGCCGAGCGGGCAAAGCGGCGGGAATAGGCCGCCCAAACTTTGCATCTCGTTACCGGCGGAACTGGCCCGCGCCCGGCCGGTCTTTCTACCTTTGTTGGCCTTTTAAAAAAATGAAGGCCCGGCATGAAAAAACTGCTCCTGTTTCCCGCCATCTTGTTGATTTTCAACCATTTAGCCGCGCAGACGGAAGGCTCCGGCCGCGCTGGCGGCGGGCGGCACGAGGGCGGCAGCTTCGACCCCAATAACCTCCCCGCCATCGGAAAAATCTGGGGCAGCGTCGTCGACTCGGTCTCGGGCGAGCCGGTCGCTTTTGCCACCGTCACGCTGAAAAGCCGCCACGACTCGACCTATCTGACCGGCGGTTTGACCGACGAGAAGGGCCGGTTCAACATCTCCGAAATCCGTCTCGGGTCGCATCAGGCCTGGGTCGCGGCGGTCGGATTTGAGAAGAAGGAGTTTTCTGTCCGGCTCTCGCAGCGGTCGGGCATCGAGCTGGATTTGGGAAAAGTCCTCCTCCAGCCGCTCGCCGTCGAGCTGAAAACGGCCGAGGTCGTGGCGGACAAACCGTTGATGGTCAACGCAATAGACCGGAAAATCTTCAACGCCGAAAAACTGATGACCGCCGCCGGAGGCTCGGCGACGGAGTTGATGCGGCAAGTCCCGCTCGTTCAAGTGGATGTGGACGGCAACCTCTCGATGCGCGGCTCCGACAACCTCACCGTCCTCATCGACGGGCGGCCGAGCGGGCTGACGGGTGCCGGGCGGAAAGCCTTTCTCGAAAACCTGCCCGCGTCGAGCGTCGAGAGCATCGAGGTCATCACGAACCCGTCGTCGAAGTACGACCCGGACGGGACGAGCGGCATCGTCAACATCGTCCTCAAAAAGAACAAGCTCTCCGGGACGAGCGGTGCCCTCTCGGCGGGCATCGGGTCGCAGGGGAAGTACACGGCGGGCGGCTCTTTCAACTACAAAAAAGGCCGCTGGGCCACGAGTGCCGCCTACAACTTCCGGTACGACGACAACGACTCGCGCGGGGCCTCGCTGCGCGAAAACCTCTATCCCTCGGGCAAGGTCCGAAGCACCCTCGACCAGCGGAACCGGGGCTTCAACCAGCCGCTCAACCATTTCGTCAAGCTCGGCATCGACCACTATTTCAGGCCGAAGACCGTCCTCGGGACGAGCGTTTCTTTCAACAAAAACCTGCGGGAAGAGGGCGAGACCGTGACCACCATCACCTCTGACGACATGGGCGTCATCAAAACCTACGGCACTCGGGTGAACAAACAGGACGGAGACGGCGGCACCATCGACGCGAACCTCAACTTCAAGCATGAATTCCCGCAGCGCGGCCACTCGCTCGTGTTCGAGGCGAACGGCTCGCGCAGCGACAACCTGACGACGCGCAACTTCACCAACCAGGCCTTCAACCAGAGCGGCACCATTCCGATCGCTGACCCTTTTTTGCAAAAAACCATCAACGACAACAAGTTCCGCCTCGGCTCTGTGCAGGCCGATTACGTCCGCCCGATTCCGAAAGGGAAGGTCGAGACGGGTGCAAAGGCCAGCACCCGCCATGTCGACACGGACTTCGCCGCCCTCGACCACGACGACGCGGCGGGCGGCTTCGTCAATGACCCGAAACGCTCCAACCACTTTCTTTTTGACGAAAAAATCTACGCGGCCTACGCCAGCCTCAACCAAAAGTGGGGCCGCCTCGGGGCGCAGGCCGGGCTTCGCGTGGAGCAGGCATTGACCACGAGCCGCCTGGTCGACACCGAGGAGGAGTTTCCGAACGACTATGCGAGCCTCTTCCCGAGCCTCTTCCTGACGTGGGACCTCGCACCGCAGCGCGTCCTCGGTTTCAACTATTCAAAAAGGATAAACCGGCCGGGCACGGAGCAGCTCAACCCATTCGCCGACCTGTCGGACACGCTCAACATCTTTAAAGGCAACCCGTTTTTGAAACCGGAGTACGTCCACTCGTTCGAGGTGAGCAGCCAGTTCTTCCTCTGGCGGTTCAACCTCGTGCCGATGGTCTTCTACCGGCGGACGTTCGACAACATCTCGCGCTTCACCTTCCCGCCCACCGACCCGGCGTCGAATGCCCTGAACTCGACGCAGGTCAACATCGGCAGCCAGGACTCGTGGGGCTACGACCTCGTGGCCAACGGCTCGCTGGCGAAATGGTGGTCGGTGACGGCTTCCTCGAACGGATCGTACAGCCAGTTCAACGCCTCCAACCTCGGCACGGCCATCACGAACTCGGCCAGCTTTCGGATGTGGAACCGTGCAACTTCCAATTTTTCCCTGCCCAAAAACTTCGACCTGCAGGTGACGGCCTCCCTCTCGCCGCCCTCGAAGGTGCTGCTCGGAAAGATGTACGGGCAGAACAGCGTCGACGTGGCGGTCTCCAAAAAGTTCTGGAACGAGAAGGCGACCATCAGCCTGCGCTGCTCCGACATCTTCGACACGCGGCGGCACAAGATGGCCATCGAGACGCCGACGTTCACCCGCGATTTTTACAGGAAAAGGGAGAGCCGCATCGCGTTTCTCAACTTCTCGTACAAGTTCGGAAAGCTCGTCGAGCAGAAAGGGCGCGGGCAGCGCGGCCGGTCGCAGGAAGGCTCCGGCGGACAGGGCGGCGACGATTTCGGCGGGTGAAAAATCGGCAGCCCCCTGCCATTCGTCGGGCATTCGACCGATGCCAAAATTTAGAAATCAAAACAAGCCTCGACTTGGGGCCGTTGAGCAATTTCACGCTGCGAAAGCAACCGCTTTCCTCGATTTCCCGTCATGGTCAACAAGTTGAACGACCCTATTCTAAACAGCATCATCGCCGGTTGCCGCGAGAACGACCGCCAGAGCCAGCAACGGCTCCACGGCCTGTTCTACCACTATGCGATGACCGTGGCGCGGGCCTACTCGGGCAGCCAGCACACGACGGAGGAGGTCGTCAACGACGCTTTTTTCAAGGTTTTCACAAAAATCCACCTCTATTCGCCCGAGGGAGGGGCGGGCTTCCGGCCCTGGTTCCGCCGCATCGTCATCAACACGGCCATCGACCGTTACCGGACGGAGATGTCGCGGCCCCACCAGACCGAGTTCACCCAACAATCGGGCGACAGCGGCGAGGAGCCGGGCCTGCCCGAAAAAATGACTTTTGACCAGATTATGGCCATGCTCGACCAGTTGCCGCCCGCCTACCGGACCGTTTTCAACCTGTTCGTCGGCGAGGGGATGACGCACGAGGAAATCGCCGAGACGCTCAACATCTCGGTCGGCACCTCCAAGTCCAACCTCTCGCGGGCGCGTCAGCACGTCCGGCGGCTGTTGAGCAACGAGCCAGCCTTCGACCAAATAATGCCATGAGCAACTTTGAACACATCTTTCGCGAGCGCACCCAGACCGAGCAGCCCTTCGAGGGCCGCGCCGCCAGCTGGGAAAAGCTCAACCGGCAGCTCGACGCTTTCGACGCAGGGGCCGCCCATCGGCCGAGAATCGGCACCGGCCGCGCGCTTCGGCTTTGGAAACTGGCCGCCGCCGCCTCCATCGCCGGTGCGGCATGGCTTGGCTGGCAAAACTATCAGGCCAACCTCGAAAACGAGGTCTTGAAAAACCGGCTCGACGCCGTGATCACCGAGGCCGCGAAGCCCGCGCCCGTGATTCCCGAGCAGGTCGCCACCGAAACCCAGCCCGGGTTTTCTGAAAACAGCCAGCCGAGTCTTTCTGAAAAAAACCAACCGGCTTCGACCGAAACCAAACCCGTAGCCGAGGCCGTCCGCGAATGGGCCACGAACCGGAAATCCGGCGCGACGAGCGGGAGCAGAGACGGATTTGCCGAGAAATCTTACGCGAAAAGAAATTCAGTCGGTTTTGAAAAAAGCAAATCGAACGACCCTGTTTTTTCGAGAAAAGAAATCCTGCCTCCGGTCAATTCCGCAGCAACCGAAATTTTCAAAAATATCTACGGCGGCTCGAATTCGGCTGGGGATGCAGTCGCCGCCGCCGGTCAGGCCGCTGAAATCGCCCGGCTGACCGCTCTTGCCGACTCGCTGCGCTCCGTCATCGCCCTCGAAAACCGGCTGGACTCGGTGGCCGAGTTTCCCAAAATTGATTTGAAACCGGCCCCGGCCGTCGCCTCGCAGGAAGCTCGGAAGGTCTCCTTTGAATCGAAGCCGACGGAATCGCTGACCCGCGTCGCCCGTCGCCCCGGCCGGTTCAAGGTCGGCGTTCAGGCTGTCGCCAGTCAGGACCTAACGAACATCGACAACAAATCGTGGGCAAAGGGGCAAGGCGTGACCGCCGAGTTTTTCCTGAAAAAGGGCGTTTCCGCCGTAGCGATGGCCGATTGGGGCACCTACTCATTCGAGGCGACGAAGACTCCGAAGCACATCAAAGAACCTGGCCCGAAAGAGAACCCCAACCACAACGCGGGCACCGACCACCATTTTGAGATTAAGAAAATCTGCGGCGTGCAGCGCGTGCAGCATTATTCGCTCGGTGCCAACTATGCGCTGCCGGTTGCGCTGGCGGTTCGGCCGGTCGTGCGGTTGGGCCATGTTTGGTCGCACTTTTCGCCGATTTCGACCAATTTCCGTTACGAAGACAAGCCCGACGGTGGTCCTGGCGGCGGGCAAGCCCGATGAACCGGTGACCATCTCGAAGAGCACGCCCGCCTCGTGGCACTCGAACACTTGGCGCGCCGGCCTCGGCCTCGACTGGCAGCGCGGAAGTTGGGTCGTCGGTATCGCCGCCGACATGAGCCGCGATTTCAGCGGTAAAAACCCTGAATCGGATGCGCTGGCGATGCGGGCTGGGGTTTCCTACCTGTTTTGATTGATCGGGCAGAGCCGCGATGCATCGAGGCTCTTCAAATGACAAAATATGGGCGCGACCGGAGTCAACCGGCCGCGCCCTTTTTGCATCCCGAAACGCTGCTTCGAGATACGATTTACTCGTCATCGGTATCGTCGACATCGGCCACCACCCGGGCCTCAACTTTTCGGCCGCCGACGGCCTTCTCTTTGTCCCGGACGACGAGCTGCCGGAGGCTCCGCGCAACGTTGTCGATGGCGGCCTCGAAGGTCTTGCTGGTCTTCTTTTCAAAAAACTGGGCACCGGGCATCTTCAGCCGAACCTCGACGACCTTGTCGCGCACTTGGCCGCTGTTCTCCAATTTCAAAAAAACCTCGGCCGCCTCGATGCGGTCGTTGACGCGGGTCAGTTTTTCGAGCCGTTTCTGGATGTGGTCGTGCAACCGGGCATCGGCGTGGAAGTGCACGGAATGGGTTTGGACGCGCATGGTGTGTCGATTTTAATTGGTGAAAAAATAGGTTCTGTCTGCTCGGCCGCCCCCAAATCGGGATTTGACTGCTTCCATGAAAAACCGGGCGGGCACCGAAATCGAGCGCATTATACCCACATTCCGAAACCGTCTGCAAGGGCAGAAGCCCGGTTTTTTTCCATGAATTTTCTCACAAATAACTACCGCTCCAAAACCCGCTTGACGAACCCGCCGGGCAGCCCGGCGACCGCCGCCGAATCGAGGTGGTAGAAGCCGACGGTTGGCTCGTCGGAGTTGGGCAGGCCGAGGCGGCGAAGCTCGGCGGCCGCCAGTTCGACCAGCTCGGGCGAGGGTTTTTCCAATCGGATGAGATCGCCGGGGTGGAGGTAGATTCCTTCCAAAAGGGTTTCCTTTTTTACGGATAAGCGGCTGGCAGAAATTGGTCCAAACCGTTGATGGTCAACGAGTTGCGACGCTTCTAGGCCGTGAATCAACTTGAAAAAACGCCCGTCGCGGAAGACAACGCCCCAGCCGAAAACCGGCAGCGCGACGTCGAGCGGCAACGGGTATCGCCCTTTTAAGACACCGCCGCCGCGCAGGTATTTTTTCAGCTCGACGCTATCAAGGATGGAGTTTTCGGTCTGCCAATCTGTCAGCTCGCCGGTGTTGTAGCACATCAAAAGGCCGCTGGCGACGGGCGGCACACCGGTCTCCTCCGGCCGCTTGAACTGGTGCAACCGGATGGTTGCCGAGAGGCGGTGGCTGGGCAGTTTTTCCGCCAGTTTCTTCAAAAAAAGGAAATATCCGTCGCGGCTCCCGGCCGTCCAGTCGCAGTCGAGGAGGAGGTTTTTGGGGAGGCCGCCGGGTAGTTTCGGGGCGAGGTCGGCGAGGAGGGAGGCGGTTTTTTCAGCCAGCAAACCGGGGTCGGAATTCCCTTTTTCAAAAACCCGGGAAGTGATGAAAACGCAACCCGTCAGCTCGAAGCCGGCGAAGTCGCGCCCGGCGTTTTCCGTCGAGGCGACGGCGACCGGCACCGGCCGACCGCCGTCGGAATCGAGGTCGATGTCGAATAGGCGGGCGTACAACTTGTTGATTGCCAGCGACTTGAGCCTGTCCTGCTCGAAGCCGGAGAGGGCCAGTTCGGTCTTCCAAAAAAAGAAAGCCGCTCGCACCGGGGCTGGCGGATGCGAGCGGCATTTCAAAAACAGGAGGCTGGCGGCGGCGAGAATCAGGCCGGGGGCCAGCCGTTTTTTTTCAAAAATGAGGCGCACGGCGGGCGGTCAGGCGGCGACCCGCGCCCCGTCGATGACCTCACAAAGCTGCTGGTGAATCTCCTCCACCTGCCCGATGCCGTTGATTTCTACGGACTTCCCCTGCCCGGCGTAAAAGCCAAAAACCGGGGCCGTCTTCTCTCGATACTCAACAATCCGGCGGCGGACGATGGCCGGGTCCTGGTCGTCGGGGCGGCCGCTGTCGAGGCCGCGCAGGAGGATGCGGCGGACGATTTCCTCCTCGTCGACGTCGAGGCTGATGAGCTGCAGGATGGGCGCGCCGAGTGACTCGAGGAGCGCGTCGAGGGCCTCGGCCTGCGGGATGGTTCGCGGGAAGCCGTCGAAGATGAAGCCCTTCGCCTCGGGGTGCGCCTCCACCTTGTTGCGCAGCATGCCGATGGTGACGGAGTCCGGCACGAGCTGCCCGGCGGCCATGAAGGCTTTGGCCTCCTTGCCGAGGGGCGTGTCGTGGCTCATCTCGTGGCGGAAGAGGTCGCCCGTCGAGATGTGCACGAGGCCGTAGCGGCTGACGAGCTTGGCGGCCTGCGTGCCCTTGCCGGAGCCGGGCGGGCCGAAAAGGATGAGGTTTATCATCACAGGAGGCTGGTTTTGTCCAATTGCCCGGGCGCGCCGGGGCGGTTTCGTTTCGAGAACCATCTTAAAGTCGCTTGCTGGTGTCGGGCCAGCGACAAAGATAGAAAGGCGGCTTCGGGGCAGGGAGCGCGGCGGAGTTGATTTTGAAAAACGAAATCAATGCCGGGCGGGGAGGCTCTTGAGGAAATTTCTATGGAACTCGGGGCGGTTTCGGACTAAAAATCACCAGTTGCGCCGCCCGAGAGAGACGGCCGTCGCCGCGAGGAACAGCGCAATGACCGACCCGAAATAGACCACGTCGCGCAGTTCCAAAAGGCCTCGGCTGACCGACTCGTAATGGAGCTTCATCCCAATCATCTGCACGAGGTCGTCCGAGTGGCCGAGGAACTTGGGCAGCAGGCTGATGGTGTCCCACCCCCAGTGCATGAAAAGGCAGAACAGCACGCCGAACACGAAGGCCACGATTTGGTTGGCCGCCAGCGACGAGGCGAACAGCCCGATGGCCGCGAACGCCCCGCCGAGGAACAGCAGCCCGATGTAGCTCCCCGCGATGCCGCCCGAGTCGAGGTTGCCCTTCGGCGAGCCGAGCTGCCAGATGCTCACATAATAAAGGAGTGTCGGCAGCAGCGAGAGGACGACGAGGGCCATCGCGGCGAGGAACTTCCCGCCGACGATTTGCCCGTCGGTCAGGGGGCGGGTGGCGAGGATTTCGAAGGTGCCGGTGCTTTTCTCCTCCGCGAAGCTCCGCATCGTGACGGCCGGAATCAGGAAGAGGAAGATGACCGGCGCGTTGACGAACAGCGGGTCGAGTGTGGCGAAGCCGAAGTCGATGACGCTCTGGTTGGGCAAGGCCCACATGACGATGCCCGCCAGCACGAGGAACACGCCGACGACGATGTAGCCCATCAAAGAGCCGAAGAACTGGGAGATTTCTTTTTGGAAGATGGCCAGCATTGGGAAATTGGTTGCTTGCCCGTTGTCGGAGGGCGGGTGCGAAGGTGCAAAAATTTTCCAGCCACGACCGGCCGAGGGCATTTCGGGGGAGGACTGGCTACTTTTGCGGCCACAAATCCGAGCCGCTACCAAGTTCTCCAAATCAATTTAAGACCAATGGCGAAAGTCGAACTCATCATGCCCAAAATGGGCGAGAGCATCATCGAGGCCACCATCCTCGGCTGGCGTAAACAGGTCGGCGACCGCGTCGAGGCCGACGAGACGCTGCTCGACGTTGCCACCGACAAGGTAGACTCCGAGGTGCCAAGTCCGGCAGCGGGCGTGCTGGCAGAGATTCTTTTTCAAAAGGACGCGGTCGTGGCGGTCGGCAAGGCGGTCGCGGTCATCGAGACCGAAGCCTCTGAAAACTCAAGCTCAAGTTCAAGTTCAAAGACAAGCCCGGCCAGCTCGAACGGGAGCGCGAAGGCGGTCGAAGTTCCTTTTGTCCCGTCGCCCGTGGCGGCGGTTTCGGGTGAAAAAGGGAGCCGCTTCTATTCCCCGCTGGTCAAGACGATTGCCAAGACCGAGAACATCACCGTCGCCGAGCTTGAGCAGATTTCCGGCTCCGGCCTCGACGGGCGGGTGACGAAAAAGGATGTCCTCGCCCATCTCGAAAACAGGAAGGTCAACCTCGACGGGCCGTATCCCTATCCGGTTGAAAAGGAAAAACCGGCCGTCGCCGCGCCGCAAATCACCTCGGCATCTGTCTCCCTTTCGGGCAACGTCGAAATCGTGGAGATGGACCGGATGCGCAAGCTCATCGCCGAGCACATGGTCATGTCGAAGCACACCTCGCCGCACGTCACGAGCTTCGTGGAGGCGGACGTGACCAACCTCGTCAACTGGCGGAGCCGTGTGAAAGGAGAGTTTTTGAAGAAATACGGGGAGAACATCACGTTCACGCCCATCTTCATGGAGGCCGTCGCGCGGGCCATCCGCGACTTCCCGATGGTCAACTCCTCGGTCGACGGCTCGAAGATCATGGTCAAAAAGGACATCAACCTCGGCATGGCCGCCGCCCTCCCGACGGGAAACCTGATCGTCCCCGTCGTCAAAGGCGCCGACCAGCTCAACCTCGCCGGCCTCGCCCGAGCGGTCAACGACCTCGCCGCCCGCGCCCGCGCCGGAAAACTCAAACCGGAGGAGACGCAGGGCGGCACGTTCACCATCACCAACGTCGGCACCTTCGGCAACCTCATGGGCACGCCCATCATCAACCAGCCGCAGGTGGCCATCCTCGCCACGGGCGCCATCGTGAAAAAACCGGCCGTCATCGAGACCGAATGGGGCGACGTCATCGCCGTGCGGCACATGATGTTCCTCTCGTTGAGCTACGACCACCGAGTGGTGGACGGGATGCTCGGCGGGTCGTTCCTGAAGCGGGTGATGGACAACCTGGAGGGATTCGACCCGAAAAGGGCTGTTTGACTTTCAGCGATTTAGGAAGGAATCGATTTTCAGACATGAGGATTGGATGGGAACACGGATGACACGGAAAAAGCACGGATGAACACGGGGTTTTTCTGCGTCCATCCGTGCTTTTTCCGTGCCATCCGTGTTCCCATCCAATCCTCATGTCTGAAAATCGATTCCTTCCCAAATCGCTGGCCGTCGCGCTGATTATGATTGCGGCGACGAAATCCCTTGCCCAATCGCCCGGCGAGCTGAAACGGCAGGGCAGCCAGCTCTTCGACGCCGCGCGCTACCGCGAGGCCGCCGACCTCCTCCAGCGGTACCAAGAACAGGAGCCGGGCGACCTCGCCATCCTCGAAAAGCTCGGCGCCTGCGCCTTCAACAACGGCCAGCCCGACGACGCGCGCCGAATCTTCAACTTCATCATCGACCAAAAACAGGCCGCGACCGGCCCCGAGACCTTCTTCTGGCTCGCCCGGACGCTCCATTTCCAGCAGAGCTGGGCCGAGGCGATTTATTACTACAAGCTCTTTTTGAAGACCGTCGGCGAGCGCGACGACCGCCGGGCCTACGTCGTCGACAACATAAAAAGGTGCGTCACCGGGCTGAACCTGCCCGCCGCCAACCCCGATGGACTTCGCCCCGCTGCCCAGCCCGCGCCACCCGAACCGCCTCTATTTCGCCTCCGCACGGTCGGGGAACGTTGGCGGCCTGCGCAACGAATCGGGCATCGAGGACGCGGAGCGCGGCCGCCTCATCTCGGACATGTACGCGACGGAACTCGACGGCGGCGCGTGGTCGCAGCCCTCGCCCGTCGGCACCTTGCTCAACACGCCGCGCCACGAGGTCGCCATAGATTTCAGCGAGGACGGGCAAATCCTGTTCTTTTTCCGGGGTTTCAGCCTCTTTTCGGGCAACATCCTGACCGACACGGCCGCCGCCCGCGACGAGCTTCGCCCCGAGCCGACCGCCGCCAACCTGCCCATGCGGCCCGAACTGGGCGACGGCGACCCCTATTTTTTTAGGGACACGTTCGTGGTCTTCAGCAGCCGCCGCGCGGGCGGCGAGGGCGGCAGCGACATCTGGTGGAGCGTTTTTTCAAAAGAAGAAGGCGCTTGGTCGCGCCCCGCCAACTTCGGCCCGGCCATCAACTCGGGCTACGACGAGGCCACGCCGTTCCTCGCCCGCGACGGTCGGACGCTCTTTTTTTCGAGCAACTCGCTCGCCTCGATGGGCGGCTTCGACGTCTTTTCCTCAAAATTCGACGACCGGACTGGCGCATGGCCCGAGGCCAAAAACCTCGGCCTGCCCATCAACTCGCCAGGCGATGAGCAGTATTTCCGGCTCTCGGCGAGCGGTTCGACGGCCACTTTTTCGAGCGACCGGTTCGGCGGCTCGGGGCTGCGCGACATCCATGTGGCGCACTTCAAAAAGGACAGGCCGGAACAACTCGCCATCTCCAACCCGTTGATTTTCAACCAGATAACACAGTCCGAGAAGCCTCCCGCCCCCGAAATCCCGGTGGAGCTGACGGAGCGCGACAGCCTCATCCCGCCCATTTTCTACGAAGACGACCGCGACCTGACCGCCTCGCTCAACTTGCGCCGCATCGACGGTTTCGCCGTGCTGGCCAACCTCCTGCCGGAGGCGACGGCCGTCGTCACCTGCCACACCGACGACGCCGACCCCGGCAAGTTTGCTCTTTACTCGGGCATCAAAAGGGCCGAGACCGTTGCCCAGATTTTGTTGGATAGAGGGGTCCCTGCCAACAGAATCATCGTCAGGAGCGCGGGGGCGCAATACCCCATCGCCAAGAACGTCATCGACGCGGAACCGAACCAGACGGGCCGCCGCCTCAACCGCCGCGTCGAATTGACCTTGCACCTGCCCGGCGCGGCGCGGCCGAAGGTGGGCGTCGAAAGGCCCATCGTCGGCCCGGTCATGGCGGCGGATGGAGCAGAGTTTTTTGAAGAAATGAACCAGGGCCTCGCCTACCGAGTCGAGGTGGCGGAGACGAAGCAGATACTCGGCGGCGACGAGCTGATGATGTTCGGAAACCTCCTCGTCGAGGGCGCGGCGGAAGGCGGGAAGTACACTTGGTCGGCCGGGCTGTTCAAGACGTTCGAGGCCGCCTCGGCTTTGAAAAAAGAACTCGCCCGGCAGGGCTTCCGCGAGGCAAAAGTGGTGGCGACGGTCAACTCGCTGCGGCTCACGCGCGAGGCGGCGAAGGCGTTTCAGCACCTTGGCAGCCGTCGCCCTTTTTCTGGCCGCCTGCCACGGCGATTTTCTCATCGACCAAAAAAAGGAGGTCGCGGGCAAAAGCTGGGCTTACGCCGACACCCTCCGCTTCGACTTCGACCTCGCCGACACGGGGCGGCTCTACTCGATGTTCGTCGACGTCGAACACACCGACCATTATGCCTGGGAGAACCTCTATGTGAAAATCCACACGGTCTTCCCTTCGGGGAAAAGGCAGGAAAAAGTCCGCTCGCTGCAGCTCGCCACGCCCGCCGGGAAGTGGCTCGGCAGCGGTTCGGGCGACAAAATCACGGCACGCGTCGTGCTGCAAGAGCACACGGCCTTCCGCGAGCCGGGCCACTACGCGCTCATCTTCGAGCAATGGATGCGGCAGGACACGCTGCCCGGCATCCGGGCCATCGGACTGGCGGTCGAGAGGACCGAAGAGCGGCGGGTGGAGAAGAAAAAATAGGCGGGCTGGGCCGGTTCAAATCCATGAACGGCGAGTCACCCCAGCCGCTCCCAAATCCAAATCAGCGATAGGATGCCCGCCGCGACCGCCCCGGCCACGCGGAAAGCAGGATAAAAACGGGTCTTTCCCAAAAAGAGAAGAACGGGCAGCGCGGCCGCCACGACCGCCAGCTGCATCGCCTCGATGCCGAGGTTGAAGCCGAGGATGCTCCACGCGAGCCGCCCAGCGTCGAGGCCGAGGTTCGACAAAATCGCGGCGAAAGCGAGCCCGTGCACCAGACCGAAGCCCGCCGCCACCCACGCCTCGCGCCCGGCGAACAGCGGCCGCAGCGCATGAATCGCCGAAATCAGGATGGAAACGGCGATGAACACTTCGACCGGCCGCGACGGCAACCGCAGCCAGCCGACCGCTCCTGCCGCCAATGTCAGAGAATGGCCGAGGGTGAACGCGGCCGTGATTTTCACCAATGAAACAATGCAATGCCGTGCCCCGCCGAACCCCTCCCACCGCCGCCGAGAGGCCATGAGCGGCGCGGGCAACAGCAGGGCGAGGAGGAAAAGCAAATGGTCGTAGCCCTCCGCGATGTGGCGCATCCCGAGGCGGAACATGGCGGCAACGCCCTTCCACAAACTCCCCTTTTCGAGGTTGACAGCGACGGGCAAAACCTCCCCCGTCTCCGGTTCGACGCGGATGACGGCGACCGTCGAGGCGAGCGAGTCCGGTTCCGAGTGGATGCCGTTTTCCCAATCCTGCCGGATGCCGACGATGGCCTCGTGCGTCACGATTTGATGGATGATGACGTCGTAAAAAAGGAGAAACTGCCTCGAATCCGCCCCCGGCGGCGGCTGGCAGACGACCCGCGCATGAAGCTCCGGGAAGCTCCCGCTGAACTGGTCGCTGCCCGCGATGGTGTCGAGCGAGAACAGCGAGGTGGGCCACGCGGCACCGTCCGTGCCGGTGACTTTCAGGTGATTGGCCAGGTATTTTTCAAAAATGGAAAACGTCGAGAGGGGCGACGCCGGAAGGGTTTGAGAACCTTCCGACGCCGCGAAAACGACCGAATCGGCATTGGCCAGCGGGATTTTTATGTCGAAGACCAACTGGCCGGGGCCGACGGTCAGCTCGACGAGCGTCGCGGGCATCGGGTGCGCCGAAGCGGCCAGAACCGAGGCGAGGAGCGCGATGAGCAGCGGTGTTTTTCTCACGGCTGCTTAAATCTTGACCAGTTTTCGAGTGGCAATCGCCGTCGTTCCGTCGGCTTTTTTCACCTCCAATAGGCAGTTGAGGCTGCCCGTCGGCGCGGCCGAGATGTCGAGCGGGAGCGCGTGGCTGCCTGCCGTCATGTTGTAGCGGAGGCCGGTGGAGAGCTTGCGGCCCGCCGCGTCGAACAAGCTGACGGAGACCAAAGCCGCCTCTTTCAGCTCAATCTCGACCTCCACCGACGCGCTCGCCGGGTTCGGGTAGACCTCGAATTTCCCCTCGAACCGCTGGGCCGAACCCGTCGCCGTCGGGCCGCCGAGGCCGCCGTAGTCGGTCGTGTGGTCGCGCCAAACGGAGTGCGGGTGGTTGGGCGAGAGGATGATGCCGCCCTGCATCGAGAACTCAATCCAGACGCGCGGGCCGTCGATTCGGACGTAGTCGTTCTTCGTCGCCAGCCCCGACGTGCCGACATAGGCGATGTAGGTGTCGTCGATTTGCGCCGTGTAGGTGGCCATGATGGTCGCCGCGTCCGCGTCGTCGATGTCGGCGACGTAGGTCTTGATGGCGGCGAGGACCTTGGCCTTTTGCGCCGCCGTAAGCCCGCTGCACTTGAGGCCGGATTTGGTGGTCGGGAAAGACCAGTCTTTCCCCGGCCCGAGGACGATGTCGTTGAACGAACCGGAGAGTTTGGCCGTCGCCAGCTCGGTCGTCGAGAGGCTGGCGAGCATAGCGGCGAGCGAGTCGCGCTCTTGGATGAGCGGCTGGTTGGTCACGCCGTCGATGGTGAACGCGGCGAACGGCTCCACGCCCCGGAAGCTGGGCGTCGCGCCGACGAGCGAGCCGCCCGAGTAGTTGTTGGCGACGGCGATGTGGTGGCCTCCTGTCTGCAGCTCCCACGCGCCGGTCGTGGAGGGGGTGCCGAGAAAGGCAAGGAAATAGAGGCCGTCGCCATAGCCGTTACCGCCGCCGTTCTGCGAGAGGTACTTGTCGGCGGCCCAGGTCTGCTTGGCCTCGTCATAGCCCTCGCCCGTGCCGGTCCCCATCGCTAGCTGGATGATGGCCTTTGCCTTTATCAACTGGTCGGTCGACAGCGCATCGAAGCGGACGCCGACGCGGGAGGCTGCACCGACGGGCAGGTTCGACCACTTTTTGGCGTTCGCCAACGTGTAGTCGAGCTG
>JBGAWE010000066.1:0-20201 GCA_044227705.1 Saprospiraceae bacterium | reverse complement strand
GTGGGTGGTTTTGCGGAGGCGAAGGTAAAAAACAGGGCATGGATGGCCGGGAGGGCGGCATAGATGCCTAGTTTCAGAGCAAGTCAGGCAATGAACAAGGACGCAAGGCTCGAACATCGCCGTGTTACCGTGCAATCACCAACTTTCCCTCCACACGCGGCCCGTCCGGTTTCTCGAACACGTAATGGTGTATGCCCTGCGCCAACCCCGTGAGGTTGATATCGATGACGGATGCGCCGCGCTCTTGGTAAAACTCCAACTGCCCGAGGTGGTTGAACAGCCGAAAACGTTCAAAACCTTCCCAATGCAGTTCAGCATGGTCGTTGGCAGGGTTGGGTAGCACATAGCCCGGTCGGAGTTGCGCGGCCTCGGTCGTCTTTATCGTGAACCCGACCGTGAAATGGAATGTGTCCACACTACCGGAAATTTTTGAAAAGCGCGTGGTTTTTGCACTGAAAAGCCTTTAGGACATGGTTCATGAATGCTGAAATCTGAAAGCAGAATCTTGTCAAAACAGACAGCCCATCCCTGAACACGGAAGCCATTGGGGCTTCGAAGCTGCCAGTGTGTTTTTTCTAAAGTCCATTGGTGTCGTGAGCTTCGCATCGTGAGCGACGATAGCCCGCAAACACTAGCGCAAGAGATTTGCTGCCACAATTGTCTTTAAGGGAAAACCCACCTGCAAGCGACTGTCTCGAATGGACAATGCTAAATGTGCAAAGGCCTCGATTGGACAGCTTCAATGCAGCCGGCGATCCCGGCGGCAAAAGGGCGAAGCTCCCTTGCCCGAAAAATTTTGCCCTGCCGGGCCGGTTTGGCGGGCTTTTTGAAAAAAAGAAACGCTATTCAATCGGGGAAAAGGCCCACTTTCGCCCGCTCGAACCACCGCTTCCCCCCTTCTAAATTGTCGAAAACCAATCGATGGGAACAGAACCGATGACTGAAAAAAAGAAGATGCTCATCGTCGAGGACAGCCCGGCCGACGTCATGCTCGTCCGACTCGCCCTCGAGGAGACGGGGGTGCCGCTCGACCTCGTCCACTTCTCCGACGGGCAGGAAATGCTCGACCACCTGCGCTCGGGCAAGGCCGCCGAGGCCGCCTTCATGCTCCTCGACCTCAACATCCCGAAGGCCAACGGCATCGACATCCTCAAGCGGAAGATGGCCTCCGAGGAATGGAAATGGCTCCCTGTCATCATGTTCAGCTCCTCCACCCGCGAGGACGACATCCGCCAGTGCTTCACCAACGGGGCCAGCGCATACGTCTGCAAGCCGGTCGACTTCACCGAGTTCAACTTCACCATCCAGCAGATTGTGCGGTTTTGGGGGGTGGTGAATTTGTTGCCGAGGGGTTGAGTTGACATTTCCAGATGAAAGGTTGAAAAGAAACGCCCATTCCTGCTTTACGACAGGAGCGGGCGTTTCTCTTTGGTGCCATAAATCGGCATCCTTGGGCAACAACTGGCCGGAATCAAATGATGGCGGACGTTTGAGCTTCCCTTTCCGAAAAAAGATGGACAACGGCTCTCGCGAAGCTTGCCGCCCAACGTCAGTTCCAGCAAGTGAGCGAGAATTTCTCCTCAATTGAACGCCGCCAGCCGCTCACCACCCGAGCAGGTAGGCGAAAATCAAAGGCGCGACAATCGTCGCGTCGGACTCGATGACGTACTTCGGCGACTTCGTATCGAGCTTCCCCCACGTTATTTTCTCGTTCGGCACGGCGCCCGAGTAGCTGCCGTAGCTCGTCGTGCTGTCCGAGATTTGGCAGAAATAGCTCCAGAACGGAATGTCCTTCATCCCGAGGTCCATCTCGAGCATCGGCACGACGCAGATGGGGAAGTCGCCCGCGATGCCGCCGCCGATTTGGAAGAAGCCGATGCCCTGCCCGCCCGAGTTCTTCGGGTACCAGTCGGCCAGCCAAATCATGTACTCGATGCCCGATTTCATGGTCGAGGGCTTCACGTTGCCGGCGAGGCAGTGCGAAGCGAAGACGTTGCCCATCGTGCTGTCCTCCCAGCCGGGGACGACCATCGGCAAATTGCGCTCGGCCGCCGCGAGCATCCACGAGTTCTTCGGGTCGATTTCATAGTAGGGTTCGAGCGCGCCGCTGTTCAGCAGCTTGAACATGAACTCGTGCGGGAAGCACCGCTCGCCGTTCTTCTCGGCCGTCTGCCACACGTCGAGCAGGTGCCGGTCGAGGCGGCGGAAGGCCTCCTCCTCGGGGATGCAGGTGTCGGTGACGCGGTTGAGGTGCTGTTTCATGAGGTCCCACTCGTCCTGCGGGGTGAGGTCGCGGTAGTTCGGCACGCGGCGGTAGTGGGAGTGGGCGACGAGGTTCATCAAGTCCTCCTCGAGGTTGGCGCCGGTGCAGGAGATGATGTCCACCTTCCCCTGCCGGATCATCTCGGCGAGCGAGATGCCCAGCTCGGCCGTGCTCATCGCCCCGGCGAGGGTGACCATCATCTTGCCACCCTTCGTGAGGTGCATCTCGTATCCCTGCGCGGCGTCGACGACGGTTGCGGCGTTGAAGTGCAGGTAGTTTTTGAGCATGAACTGCGAGACGGGGCCTTTGCCCGCCATGTCGATGTCGGTCTTCGGCTTGACGAGCGAGTCGGTGAGGGTGGATTTTTTCATGATGTGCGTCTTCTTTTTGCGTGAAAAATCGGGCAAATGAACGCAGTTCCCTCCACAGTCGGTGCCCAAAAATCCCCGCAAAGGCACCCAACATAAGGGAGTGCTTCTACTTTTGCCTCGTCCTAAATCAAACATTCCTACATGAAAAGGCACAATTTCAGCGCAGGCCCCGCCGTCCTCCCCAAATCGGTTTTGAAAGAGGCCGCGCAGGCAGTGACCAACTACAACGGCTCCGGCCTCTCGCTTTTGGAGATGAGCCACCGAGGCCCCGAGTTCACCGCCATCATCGAGGAGGCGGTCGCGCTGATGAAAGAATTGATTGGCCTTTCCGACGACTACGACGTGCTCTTCCTGACGGGTGGGGCCAGCACCCAGTTCTTCATGGTGCCTTTCAACCTGCTCAACGAGGACGAGACCGCCGCCTTCACCAACACCGGAGTCTGGGCCGACCGCGCCATCAAAGAAGCCAAGCATTTCGGGAAAGTGGAAGTTTTGGCCTCCTCGAAAGAGGAGAACTACACCCACATCCCGAAGAAGTACACCATCCCGAAGGACGCGAAATACTTCCACCTCACCTCCAACAACACCATCTACGGCACCCAACTGAAGCGCTTTCCGAAAAGCCCGGTGCCGATTGTCTGCGATATGTCCTCCGACTTTTTGAGCCGCCCGTTCGACCCCGCGCCGTTCGGACTGATCTACGCCGGGGCGCAGAAGAACCTCGGCCCGGCCGGCACGACCGTCGTGATCGTGCGGAAGGACATGGTCGGAACCGTCCGCCGCACGCTGCCCATCATGCTCGACTACCGGACCTTCATCAAGGAGAACTCGCTCTACAACACGCCGCCGGTCTACCCCATCTACGTCTGCATGCTCGTGCTGCGCTGGCTCAAAAAGCTCGGCGGGCTGCCCGCCATCGAGCGGCACAACAAGCGCAAGGCCAAAATCATCTATGATGAAATCGACCGCAACCCGCTCTTCAAAGGGACGGTCGCCACGGAAGACCGCTCGCTGATGAACATCTGTTTCGTCATGGAGGAGAAGTACAAGCACCTCGAAAACGTGTTCGGAAAAGAGGCCGAGGCGGCGGGCATGGTCGGCCTCAAAGGCCACCGCTCCGTGGGCGGCTTCCGCGCATCCACGTACAACGCGTTGCCGAAAGCCTCGGCGCAGGCCCTTGCCGACCTCATGGCCGACTTTGCGAAAAGGCACGCCTGAAAAACCAGTTCACTTTAATCAGTCCAGTTTTTGTGGGAAAAGCGAACTCGAAAGTCAAACAGAAGAAGGATTCGCTTTCTACTATGGTGAAGAAACTGACCACCACCGTCCGCGTCGGCGAGGCCATCATCCCCGCCGTCATCCACCTCGAGCAGCGGCGGCTCGGCTACCGCGCTTCCATCGGCAAGAGCGGCCTCATCCTGCGGATGCCGCTGCGTTCCACCCAAAATGAACTCTCGGAGAAGCTCGTCTGGGCCACCGACTGGCTCGAAAAGGTTTTTGAAAAGAAGCCCAAGCTCAAGCTCGCCCACCAGCCCAAAATCTGGAAAACAGGAGATGTTTTGACCGTCGGCCAGCGGAAGTATGGCATCGTCGTCCAGTTCGAGGACAAGGATTCCCATTCGGCCAAGCTCAATGGCTCGGAAATCACCCTCCGCTTGAGCCGCCGCGACAGCCAGGTGAACCTCCAGAAAAGCGTCAAGACGCTTCTGTCACGCACCGTCGCGCAGGACTTTTTGCCGGAGATAACGGCCCGCGTCCACGACTGGAACCGTCGGTTTTTCAACAAGAAAATCAGCTCCGTCTCCCTGAAGTACAACTCCTCGAACTGGGGAAGCTGCTCTTCGCGCGACAACATCAACCTTTCCACGCGCCTCCTCTTCGCACCGCCCGAGGTGGTCGACTACGTCATCGTCCACGAGCTGGCGCATTTGATTGAGATGAACCACAGCCCCCGGTTCTGGGCCGTCGTCGGGAAGGTCATGCCCGATTTCATGGAGAAGGAGAAGTGGCTGAAAAAGAACGGGGCGACCTGCGATTTTTAAGCGAAAAGGGCCTCGCCGACATCAGCGAGACCCTTTTCACTGAAAAATCAGGGCTTCAACAATTTGAAGGCGTGAACCCAGTCGTTGCGCTGGAATCCCGGCGCGCACCACAGGATGCAAAGCTGCTCGATGCAGCCCGCCGCCTCGGCCCCGCCCATGTCCTCCGCGTCCCAGCCGAACTGGTCGAGGATGGCGACGGTGGCAGACTTCGCCGCCGCGTCGTTTCCGCAGATGAACATCGTCGGCCGTCCGCCCGGAAGTTGCGGGTTGACCATCAGGCCCGCGCCGACCGAGTTGAAGCACTTGACGAAGTTGGCCTTCGGAAAGCTCTTTTGCAGCCCCTCCATCAGCGACGTGTTGGCCTTCGTGAAGAAGCGCAGCACCCCGTTCGCGGGCGGCGTCTTCTCGTCGATGGGGTTGCAGGCGTCGAGTACCGTCTTGCCGGCCAGCCGACGCGAGCCGGCCATTTTCAACACCTCCTTCGCCGCGTGGCCCTTCGCCGCGAGCACGATGATGTCGCCAAACTTCGCCGCCTCGGCGAACGTGCCGACCTTGATTTTCCCGCCGGTTTGGGATTGAAATTCGGCCAGCTTGGCCGCGTCGCGCGTGCCGAGCATGACCTTGTGGCCGTGCTTCAAAAAACCTTCGCCCAGTGCCTTTGCGACCGCGCCCGAGCCGAGGATGCCCACTTTTTTCATTGCTGTCAGATTTTGGTTTTGAAAAATACGGCGGCTAAAAGCCCGGTTTTGCCAAAAAGTTGACCCGAGGGTAGGCAAAAGTTGAAGATCAAAAGGCAAAAGGGCCGCGCCCCACCTCGTCGGGAGCGCGGCCCTTTTGCCTTTTGATCTTCAACTTTTGCCTTGTCAAGCCATCTCCTGCACGACCTCCGTCACCTCCGGAACCATCCGCTTGAGCATGTTTTCGATGCCCGATTTCAAAGTGACGGTCGAACTCGGGCAGCCCGAGCAGGAGCCTTGCATGGTGACAAACACGCGCCCCTCGTCGAACATCTTGAACTCGATGTTGCCTCCGTCCATCTCGACGGCGGGCTTGACGTAGGTGTCGATGATGTCCTTTATCTTTTTGGAAATCTCGCCATTCTCGCCCTCGAAGCGCACCTTCTCGGCGGCCGCCTCCTGGCTGGCGAGCCACTCCGCGTAGCCGTCGCGGATGACCGCGCCGCCCTGCTCGACGTAGGTCTTGATGAAGTCTTTCAGCTTGAGCATCACATCCTCCCAAGCGTAGTTGAACTCCTTCGTCACGGTGACGAAGTTGTTGCAGACGTAAACGCCCTTCACATAAGGGAGCTGGAACAGGCTGTTCGCCATCGGCGACCACTCGGCGGCCATGTCTGCCGTTTTGAAGTCGGCCGTCCCGCGCCACAGCATCCGGTTGGTGACGAACTTGAGCGTCTCCGGGTTCGGCGTGTTCTCGGTGTAGAGCATGACGGGGCTTTGGGCAATCGGCGACGCAGCGGCTGTATTTTCCATTTTTTGAAAATCGACTTGGGTGAAAACAGGG
Organism: Saprospiraceae bacterium; assembly: GCA_044227705.1. GTDB lineage: Bacteria > Bacteroidota > Bacteroidia > Chitinophagales > Saprospiraceae > JANOQP01. The sequence continues at coordinate 14,004 of JBGAWE010000066.1, read as the reverse complement.
GCAAAGCTAAACGCCGCCCGCCCAGATTGGTTGAAATGCAAAGCGGGCGACCTCGCTGCCGAGGCCGCCCGCCGGTTGTCGATTCGACTCTTGGGAGGGGGATTACGCCTATCTGTTTGGGCAGAGTCGGTTGCGGAATCTGGGATGGTTCTTTCGTGCAGCCGCCGCGCGGGCGATGCTAACGGTCACCGCGAAGGGCCTCCAAAACGGGTTGGCGAGCAATGCCAAAGGCCTGAAAATCAATTGATTGAGCATGGTCGGCAGGTAAGTTTTGCCGGGGGAGAGACGGGCCGTTGCCCGCCCCGCCCCCGGCCGTCCGGTAAGTTGCCCAAACGGTGGAGCCGGTTGGTATATGATTGATACGACCTGCGCGGATGGCGGTCACTGGGCTTGTCGCCGGTTCGTTTTTGGTTGACAAACTCGGCGGCAGTCTTTGCTGTCCGACCGTTTTTGAATGAAAACCTGACCTTTGACCGTTGAAACGGCCAGCACACAGTTTTTCATGCAAAGAATCATCCGCCAGCGAATCGAGGAGGGCATCGCCCTGCGCCAGTCCCTGCTCGCCGACGCCTACTTTTTGAAAAGGGCGGAGGCCGCCGCCGAGCTGCTCATCGCCTGTTTCCGCTTGGGCGGGAAAGCCCTCTTTTGCGGCAACGGCGGCTCTGCTGCCGATGCGCAGCACCTCGCCGCCGAGCTTTCCGGCCGCTTCTATTTCGACCGGCCGCCGCTCTTTGCCGAGGCTTTGCACGTCAACACGAGCTTCCTCACCGCCGTCGCCAACGACCTCGGTTTCGAGGCGGCATACGCCCGTATGGTCGAGGCGGCCGGTCGGCCGGGGGATGTCCTCGTTGCGCTGACCACTTCGGGCAACTCGCCCAACATCCTCGCGGTCGTCGCGGCGGCCGAAAAAGCGGGCATGAAAACCATCGCCCTGACCGGCTCGGGCGGCGGAAAATTGGCCGCCCTCGCCCCCGACCTCCTCCTCGACCTCCCCTCGACCGACGTGCCGCGCATCCAAGAGGCGCACATGGCCGTCGGCCACATCATCTGCGAACTCATTGAAAACCAGTTGTTTGGGTGAAAACAGAGCTTCCCGAAATCAGGCCCGGCGCCGCTCTTTTCCTCGACCGAGACGGTGTCATCAACCGGCGGCGGATGGGCGAGTACGTCTGCACCGTCCGCGACTTCGAGTTCGAGGAAGGGGCGGCGGACGCAATTGCGGCCCTGTCCAAAACCTTCCCCCGCGTGTTCGTCGTGACCAACCAGTCGGGCATCGGCCGGGGCATCACGACCGAGGGCCGGCTGGCAGAAATCCACCATTTCATGGAGAAGCAAGTCCGCGCGGCGGGCGGCCGCATCGACCGCGTTTTCCATTGCCCTCACCATCCAGACCTCGGCTGCAACTGCCGTAAGCCCGAGCCGGGCATGGCCATTTGGGCGAAGACCCAGTTCCCCAACATCCGTTTTCAAAACTCGTGGATGGCGGGCGACTCCGTCTGCGACATCGAGCTTGGCCGACGACTCGGCATGACGACCGTCCACATCGCCACGAAGGCCGAGGATTTTTCGAAAATCGAGATGCTGCGGCCGGATTTCAGGTTCGAGAGTCTCGCAGCTTTTGCCCGCTTTGTGGCCGAATCCGTCGACTCGGCCTGACCGACAGGCCGGTTTCTTTTTACAAAAACTGATTCATCCATGCGCCTCCCGCTCATTTCCTCCTTTCTGGTTTTTGCATTTCACAGCATGAATGCTGTGCTAAGCGCCCAGTTGCCGAATACCAACGTCCTCCTTTTCGACACCGAGAAAAAAGAGGGCGCCATTGCCCTCTCCGCCCCGCGCTTCCTCACCGCCTGGAACCGCGCGGGCTACAACAACCAGCCCGCCTTCGTTGGCGAGGATCTCCTCCTGCTCGCCGTCGGGACGCCCGACGACACCACGCAAACCGAGATCTGGGAACTCAATCTCGCCGCCCGGACCCGCAAACGGGTGACGCAGACGGCTGAGTCCGAGTTCTCCCCGACCCCGTTGGCCGACGGCCCTCACTTTTCGAGCGTCCTAATCGAGGCCGACGGGCACCAGACGCAGCGGCTCTGGGAGTTCCCCCTCGACCGCTCTGCGGCCGGGCATCCTGTTTTTGAGAAAATCAGCGGCGTGGGCTACCATGTCTGGCTGCGCGACACGTTGGCCGCCCTCTTTTTGGTGGAAAAGCCGATGAACCGCCTCATCACGGCCGGGCTGCGCGGGCAACAGCCGACGGTCGTGGCCTTCAACCCCGGCCGCTCGCTGCACAGGCTGGCCGACGGCCGCCTGGCCTTCATCGCCAAGCCGACGGAGCAAACCTGGTACATCAAAAGCTGGGACCCGCGCACCAAAACCGGCGACATCCTGTGCAAGACCCGCCCCGCCTCCGAGGATTTTTGCGTCATGGCCGACGGGTCTTTTCTGATGGGCGAGGGGCCGCGCCTCTACCGCCTCCGCCCCGGCAAGGACTTGGAATGGTCGCTCGTCGGCGACCTCTCGACATACGGGGTGAAGACCGTGACGCGCCTCGCGGCGAGCAAGGAGGGGAGGCTGGCGGTGGTCGTTCAGTAAAAAAAACCTGCCGAGCAGGTCTGCGCCGCTCGGCCGGTTTCTGATTGAAACGGTTGAAAAACCTCACCTGACAAGGGTCACGTCCCCTTTCGCGCCCAGCCGCCGCTTCTCGCCGCAGACCTCCATCACGCCCTCGACCATCCAGACGTAAACGCCCGGCAGCCGGCGACGGCCGCGCGAGTTCCCGTCCCAACTTGCGCTCGGGTCGGTGGTCGAGAAGACCTTGTTGCCCCAGCGGTCGAACACAGTAAGTTGATAATCAGACACTTGCGCCTCGTTGGCGAGGTGGAGCCGCCACGTCGGGTTGCGCTCGCCGTCGGGCGCAAAGGCGTTCGGCGCGTACAAAATCGAGCCGATGGTCGCCTCGTCCCACTCGCTTTTCACGCTTCTCGAGATCGTCTCGCAGCGGTTTTTGGCCGAGAAGGTCAGGGCCGTCGGGCCGTTCGTCGTGAAGTTTTTCGCCGTCGAGAGCTGCCCGGCCGACGGGCTTTCCCACAAAAATTCGACGTCGCTACCGCCGCCCGCGACGACCGGCTGGAAGGCAAAAACGAGACTGTCGCACGGCAAAATCAAATCGGAAAGCTCGACCGAAATCGGCTCGATGGCCGGGACTGAAACGGGTTTTTCAAACAAGCAGCCGTTTCCGTCGCGGGCCGTGACGGTCGCCTTTCCGGTCGCAACTTGTTGAAAATCAACGTCCGGCGAGTTGGAGGAAGCCGTCAGCCAGTTCAGCCCGCCGTCAATGGAGAACTCGAAGGGAGCTGCGCCTGTCGCGTTTTTCAACGAGATTTTCCCGTCCGGCAGGTTTGAGCAGGAAGGTTCGACCGCCGCCTCGAAATCCATCGCGGGCAGCGCGGCGACGGCGACGGCGATGGTCGAGTCGCAACCGACGGCGTTCGGGAGGACGAAGTTTTTCGAGCCGCCAGCCGGGATGTTTTCCCCTAAAAACTGGGCGAAACTGCCGGGGCAAGCCGCGAGGTTGACCGTCGAACTGGTCGGCGAGAGCGTGGCGACTTTCACAGTCACCGTCGAGTCGCAGCCCGCCGCGTTCGTCAGCTTGAAAGTCTGGGAAGTTCCGGCTGCGATGTTTTGACCCAAAAATTGGGCGAAGCTGCCGGGGCAAGCTGCGAGGTTGACCGTCGAGGAAGTCGGCGAGAGCGTCGCCACTTTCACCGTAACCGTCGAGTCGCAGCCGTTGGCTGATTTGAAGGTGAAAATTTGGCTCTCGCCCGCCGTGATTGGCGTGCCGTTGAACACCGCGTTCGAGCCGGGGCAGGCCGTCAAATTGACCGTCGAAGACTGACCGGGCAGGCCGGTGACGCTGACCGTGACGGTCGAGTCGCAGCCATGAAATGTTTTAAATAAAAACACTTTTGAAACACCCGTCGAAAGCCACGCGCCGTTGAACTGGACCGAGTCGCAGGCCGCGAGACTGACCGACGTCGCCGCCGACGGCCACCCGCTGACCACCGCCGTGACCATCGAATCGCAGCCGTTGGCCGACTGGAAAATGAAGCTCTCAGAGACCCCAGGCAGCAGCCATTTTTGGTTGAACTGGATGGAGTCGCACGTCGACAACTGAACCGTCTGCGAGGCGATCGGGGTCAGGCTCGTTACCGAGACACTGACCACCGAATCGCAACCCGCGTTGTTTTTCAGATTGATAATGATGTTGTCGCCACCCGAAAGCCATTGGTTTTGATAGAAAACGGGTTTGCCTGGGCAAGTTGTCAAGTTGACGAGAGTCGGGTTTGTCGGGATGCATTTCCTCAAAAGAAAGTCGACGGCATCGAGGTCTTCGCAGCCGACGACCGCTGCCGAGCCTTCGCCAATCAGCGCGCCGAAGTCGGCCGGGAGGCTGGCTTTGTCGACCTTCACCTCGTAGTTTTTGGCGGGGAGGTTGACGAAGGCGTAGCCGCCAGAGGCGTTCGTCAGGGCCGATGAGACGAGTGCTCCATTTTCAAACAAATCGATTTTAATTCCGACTTCCGGTTCGTCGCCTGCATCGACCGCGCCGCTCTGGTTTTTGTCGGAATAGACGACACCCGTCACCGTCCCGAAACCGGGCAAAACGGAGAGCGAGAGCGGCTGGCTGAACGCCGTGCAGCCGCTCGCGTCGGTGATGAGGACTGTGTACTCGCCGCTCTGCGTGATGATGAAATTGGGCATCGTCGCTCCGGCGATGGGCGCGCCATTGAGGTGCCATTGCCACGAGACGGCCGACGGCGGCGGCGTGAAACAGACCGTGTCGGGCGCACAGCGGGCGTGGCAGCCGCTCGGCACCGACTCGATGGGCGCGCCGGGCAGCACCGTGAGCGTGTTGGAAGTGGCGGAGCAGCCGTAGCTGTTCGTCGCCACGACGTTGTAGTTGCCCGCCTCGTTGGTCGAGAGGAAGGCACCGCCCTGGCCCGTGTTCCATTCATAAACGAGGCTGGTTTGCGGGGTTTTCACGGAAAGAACCACGTTTTGATGGCCGCAAATCGGCGCGGGTGCCGACGATTGGATGGCCACGTTCGTCGGCACCGGGTCGACCGTAACGGTGAACGGCGGCGTGGTGTTGGTGCAGCCGGTCGTCGAGTAGGTGACGGTCACGACGTAGTTGAAAGTGCCGACGGGCAGGAGGTTGCCCCGGTCTTCGGAGAACTCCTCGATGGGGCCGCTGGTGCCGGTCGACCACGAGTAGGTGTAGCCCGTCGCGTTGCCCTGTGCTTGCAGGAAGACGTCCTCGCCCTGGCAGATTTCGAGCGGCGAGGGCGTGAGTCCGACGGTGAAGCCGAGGTCGTTTTTGACGAGCGCATTGACCACCGCGTCGGGCGCGGGCAGCACGTCGACGACGGCATCGGGCGGCGAGTAGGTGCAGCCGTTCGAGTCGGTGATGGTGACGGCGTAGTTGCCTTTCTTGCTGGTTGTCAACGAGTTAGCTGCCTCGCCGGTGTTCCAGAGCCAGCTCACGGCACCGGGCGGGGCGGTCAGTTTGGCGGTCTTCCCCTCGCAGATTTTGCCGGTTCCCGGCACCATCGAGATGACGCCGGCGAGCGGGTTCGGCTCCACGGCCTGTGGTTTCGAGACGGTGGCCTCGCAGCCGGAGATGTTCTTGATTTTCAGCGAGACGACATAGTTCCCGGCCGTTGCGAAACGGTGGAAGGCAGGGTTGACCGTCGCCTTGTCGAGGTCGCCGGAGGTCGGGTCGCCGAAGCTCCACTCCCAGGTGGCTATGTCGGACGTCTGGCTGCTGGCGACGAACGGGAGGGCGTTGCCCGCGCAGTTGGTCGCAGGGTCGAGGATGGTCGCGGTCGGCGGCTGCGCGACCTGGATTTTTTTCAAAAAAGAGGAGGTACAGCCGCTCGAGCTGGTCACCGTCAGCCGCACGTCGTAGGTGCCGGGCGCGGCGAAGGTGTGCGTCGGGTTTTTCGTGGTCGAGGCGTTGTCCGCTCCGCTCGCCGGGTCGCCGAAGTCCCAGAGCCACGAGTCGATGGAGGTCGGCGGGAGGATGCCCGAGATGTCCTCGAACTCGAAAACCTGTCCGGCACAGGCCCTTTTTTCCTTGAAATTGGCGGAAAGGACGACGCTGTCCGGCTTGAGGATGCCGCACTGGTTGTTGCCGAACTTGGCGGAGAAAATGACTTTTTTGTAGCCCGACGATGGGTAAACGGTGGTCGGGCTGATGAGCGTCGAGCCCGGTGCGCCCTCGAAAAGCCACTTCTGCGAGTTGAGCTGCGCGGGGGGCGAGAGTACGCCGACATACTTGCGCGTGTCGCAATTGGCCGTCGGCAAAATGCTGAAATCGAGCGGCAGCACGGCCGGGCAGCCGGCCGGCGAGGGGTTGGTGCAGATGACGCACGGGAGGATGGACAGGATGTTGCTCGCCGAGGTGCAGCCCTCCTTGTCGGTGGCGACGACCTGGTAGCTGGCGACCTGCGTGTCGATGTAGAGGTTGTCGTTCGTGCCGACGGGCGAGCCGTTCTTAAACCATTGAAAATCAAGCCCTTCGTCGGTGTCGGTGGCGTACATCCTGACCGGCGGGAGGCCGGGGCAGTCGCCCTCGATGTCGGGCGAGGAGATTTCCACGTCGGGCGTGGGCCGCACGTCGATGTGGAAGATCTCGCCGCCGACGCAGCCGAAACCGTCCGTCACCTCCACCTCGAAATGGCCCGCGCCGAGCAACGGGCTGGCGGCTGCCGAGACAGTCGCGCCGTCCTCTTTTTTCCACAGATATTTCGAAAAAACCTGCGTGGTCGAAACCGCTTCCTTCACCCCCTCGCAGAGGACGGCGGGGTGGACGGGAACCGGCTCAGGCAGCGGCCGGACGAGCACGTCGAACACGCTCGACTGGCCACAAGCCGTCACCCTTACTTGGTGGCTTCCGGGCTTCGCCCAGAAGATTTTGGTCGCTGTCGTGCCTTGCCCGTCGCTGACGGTTCCGGCGTCCGTCGGGAGGATTTCCCATTGATAATCAATGTTTTGGAAGACAGTCGCCGAGTAGCTTCCCTCCGTTTGGGAACAAACCGCCGCGTCGCCAGCAACCGTCGGCGCGGGCATTTTCAACGGCGAGAAAGTGACCGGCAGCGAGCTGCAGCCGAGCGCGTCGGCCGAGACGTTTTTTGCAAAAAGGAGGTACGGCCCGGCCGCCGACCAGTTGACGACGGCGTTCTCGCCCTGTTGCGTGGCCGGGGTGCCGCCGGTGACGGTCCAGAAGACGTTGGAGCCGGGCGCGGCCCCCGCCGAATAGGTGTACGGCTGGCCGGGGCAGATTTGGGCCTCGCCCGAGATCGCTGTCGGCGCGGCAGGCGGGGATTGGACGGTGACGAAAAGCTCGTACTCGTCTGTGCAGGTCTTGTCGGCGTCGGCGGGGGTCGTTTTGAGCCGGAAGGTGCCGGGGCCGAAGCCGAAGCCGATGGGCGTTGTGGCGACATTGCTGGCCGTCCAGAGGATTTTTTTCGACAGGTCGGAAAGCTCCCAGTTCAGCGCGAGCGCGACCGAGGGCGTGATGGTCTGCCCCGAATAGCTGCCGGTCGACGACTCGCAGGCGGCGAGCGGGCCGGTCGCCCGGTATTTCGGCAAAATCTTGACGGGGATGCTGTCGATGCCGCCGCAGCCGAGGTAACAATTGTCGTAACTCACTGAAAGCCAGTGGGTTGTGTTGAAGCTGGGGGCGGCCGTCCAGTTGACCTTTACCCGGCGAGTGCCCTGCCCGCTGACGATGGAGCCGCCGATGCCGAGCTTCCAGACGAAGTTCGCGCCGCCGAACGGGGCGATTTCATAGACCGCTTCCTCCTGCGAGCAGATGCGCTGGTCGCCCTTTATCTCGGCGAAGTCTGATATGAGCGGCACCTCGAAAACGGCCGGTGTCGGGCAGACGGACGGGCTGCACGAGAGGGCTGTGAGGGTGATTTGCCCCAGTTCGCCGCTCGCCCACTGGACGGTGACGGAGGGGTCGGTCGGGCCGCCGCCGCCGAGGACGTTGCCCTCTGCTGAGACGTTCCACAGATAGCTGCCGCACGCTTCATTGGCCGTGTAGGTGACCTCCGTGCCGAGGCAGACCGTGCCGAGGCAGTCGAGCGTCGGCGGGGTGCCGGGCTGGACGTGGACGGTCAGGTAGGTCGTGTTCGAGCAGGCGCAGGCGGTGCGGGCGGTCAGCGTCACGATGTAGTCGCCGGGCACGGGCCAGGCGTGGACGGGCTGCTGGTCGGTCTTTTTTTGAGAGAAATCGCCAAAGTCCCACTCGATTTCATCGGAGTGGATGCTTTCGTTTTTGAAATAAACGGGCTGGTTGGCGCAAACGGTCAGGTCGCTTCCGACCGCAGCGGGCGCGGAGCCGATGAGGGCGACGGGGGCCTCCGTCACCTCGACGCAAATCGCCGCCGAGTCGGGGCAGGCGAGGCCGCTCTGCCAAACAGCCACCGAGCCGCCGCCGGACGGCCCCCAGGTGACGGTGGCGGATTTCTTGTTCGAGGCGACCTTGAAGCTGGCCGCGCCGGTGATGTTCCAGTTGAGGGTGATGTTTGGGCTCGTCGAGTTGACAGTGTAGGTGACGGCCTGGTTCGGGCAGACTTTTTCACAGACGAGGCCTTGCCCGACGAGGTCGGGGTTGTTGCAGGGCGCGGGGTTGGAGCTGACGATGGGCGGCAGCGCGACGAAGCCCGCCACGCCAACCGTGGCCATACTCGTGCAGCCGGTCTGGCAGTCGGTGACGGTGACGGTGTAGGTTCCGGGGCAGAGGTTGGTGATCTTGTTGGTCGTCGCGCCGTTCGACCATTGAAAAATTGGACAATTGTTGCCGCCCGGGCCTGAGGCGGTCGCCGTGATGCTGCCTGAGCAGGCACCATCGCAGGCGGGCGTGACCACGGTGGTGATGCTCAGCGGGTAATAGGAGGAGGTCACGGTGGCAAGCGCGGTGGCCGTCTGCCCGGTGGCGTCGGTGACGACAACCGTGTAGATGCCCGCCTGTGTAACGGCGGGTGTTTGCTGGTTGGTTACAAAACCACCGGGGCCAGACCACGTGTAGATGTAAGGCGGGATGCCGCCAGAAGCCTGCGCCCACAACTCGGCGTAGAAGTTGGCACAGGAGAGGGTCTCGCCGAAGGCGGTGACGGTGAGCGGCTGCGCGGCCATTTTTCCGACAAAAAGGAAAAAAAAGGGAAGAGCAGCGAGGAGTAGGTTCTTTCTCATGTCGAGCAAGTGTGGAAGGTGAAAAAGCCCGTTGCGCATCGGGTGACAGAGAGAGGGCCGGCGGCGCGGATTCGCTGCCCGGCGGCGGTCTCGGCTAAAAATTGGGCCCTCGCCCGCCGCCGCCGCTTTTGGGAAAACAGAAAAACGGCCGAGTACCTTCGCCACCGACCAACCAATCAAGATATAGCTATGAACCCTCCCAACAACGAGCAGGTTCGCGACCGCCGCCACCGCTTCATCGTCCGCTGGATGTGGCGGTTCATCATCGGCGGCTTCGCGGCGGTGGCCGCGCTGTTTTTGTGGATAAACTTCACCGCCATCCCCTCGTTCCGAGAACTCGAAGACCCGGCCAGCTCGCAGGCCAGCGAGGTGCTGGCCGCCAACATGCAGACGCTTGGCCGCTACTATGTTGAGAACCGGGTGCCGGTGACGTTCGAGCAGCTCTCGCCGAACCTCGTCAACGCGCTCATCTCGACGGAGGACGAGCGCTTCTCCGAGCACTGCGGCATCGACGCGGAGGCGGTCGGCCGGGTCGTCGTCCGCACCCTTTTCCTCCAAAACTCGTCGAGCGGCGGCGGCTCGACAATCACGCAGCAGCTTGCCAAGATGCTCTACTCCGACCGCGAGGTGGGCGGCTTGAGCAAGTTCCGGGCGACGTTGAAGCTGGTCTACATGAAGCTGCGCGAGTGGATAACCGCCGTCAAGCTCGAACGGGCGTACACGAAGGAGGAGATAATCGCCATGTACCTCAACCAGTACGACTTCATCAACGGGGCGCAGGGAATCCGCTCGGCGAGCGAGACCTATTTTGGAAAAAGCCAAGACAAACTGGAAATCGAGGAGGCCGCGCTCCTCGTCGGGATGCTGCAAAACGCCTCTTTGTACAATCCGCTCCGCTTCCCCGAGAAGTGCATCCGCCGCCGCATGGTCGTGCTCAAACAGATGCAGCTCAACGGCTTTATCACCGAAAACCAGTATGACAAGCTGAAGGTCAAGCCGCTCGACATGAGCCGTTTCACCCGCGCCAACCACTCGCAGGACAAGGCGCCCTACCTCTGCATGGAACTCCGAAAGGACATCGCCCGCATCCTCGACCTGCCCACCTCGCGGCGGCCCGACGGCTCGAAGTACAACATCTACCGAGACGGCCTGCGCATCTACACGACCATCGACCCCGTCTACCAGCAGCACGCCGAGGAGGCCGTTTTGGAGAACATGAGGAAGGTGCAGGCTCGCTTCTTCGAGGTCTGGAAGGGGCGCGACCCGTGGCACTACAAGACCGAGGCGGAGACGACCGACGAGGAAATCGAGGCACGCCTCCAGAGCCTCGACCGCATCGTGCGGGAGAGCGACCGCTTCCAATCGCTGCGGCCGAAGTACCTCGACGGCGTTTTGGGGAAAATCGAGGCCGCGTTCAACGTCGCCCTGACCGACGACCAAATCCTCCTGTTGATGGAGGAGAACGAGAAGCCGGGAGCCATCTCCAAACAGCTTTCCAAAAGGCGTATCAACGCAGACCAAGCCGGGCTTTTGCGGCAAATCTCCAAGTCGAAATACTTCTCCGACCTCAAAACTCAATGGCGCACCCTCGACGCGGTGGCCGACAAGCTCTTCCGCACGAAGGTGCCGCACATGCCCATCTACAACTGGCGCACCGGCGGCGACACCGACACCACCCTCTCGCCGCTCGACAGCATCATCTACCACCGGATGTGCCTTCAAACGGGCGTCTTGGCCATCGACCCGACGAAGAGCGAGGTGAAGGCGTGGGTCGGCGGCTTGAATTTCAAGTATTTCCAGTTCGACCATATCCGAACCGACCGGCAGGTGGGATCGACCTTCAAGCCCATCGTCTACGCGACGGCGATGTCGCAGATGGGCCTCTCGCCGTGCTACCACGTCTACGACCAGGCGACGACCTTCCCGCCGCACTACATGAACTTCAAAAACCAGAACGCCTGGACGCCGAAGAACTCGAAAGGAAGCTACTCGGGCAGGCTGATGACGTTGAAGGAGGCTTTGAAAAACTCGATAAACTCCGTCTCCGCCTACCTCATGAAACAGCTCGGCGACACGGAACCGGTGCGCGGACTGGCCAACAACATGGGCATCGACTCGACCACCCGGCGAGCGAACGGCGAGTACCGAATCCCCAAACAACCGTCGATCTGCCTCGGCGCGGCCGACATCTCCGTTTGGGACATGACCAGTGCCTATTCGACTTTCGCCAACGAGGGCGTCCACGCCGCGCCCATCGTCATCAAAAAAATAGAGGACAAGAACGGCCGCACCATCTGGTCGGTGTCGACTGACCAGTCGCCCGCCCTCTCGCCGGCCTACAACTACGCGATGGTGGAGATGCTGAAGTACAACGTGCAGGGCGCGCCCGGCATCTCGACCCTGAAAACGGTCGACATTGGCGGCAAGACCGGCACAACGAATAACTACTCCGACGGCTGGTTCATGGGCATCACCCCGACGCTCGTGGTCGGCACATGGGTCGGCGGCGAGGACCGCTGGATTCGCTTCCTCTCGCTCGAAGACGGGCAGGGGTCGAGGATGGCGCGGCCGACCTTCACGAAGTTCATCGAAAAATTGGAGAAGGACCCCGCCAGCGGCTACGACCCGAACGCTCGCTTCAAAGTCCCGCCAGGCGAGCTTGGCTTCGACCTCGACTGCTCGCACTCGACCGGCGGCGGCGGCGTGGACACGACGGGCGGCGGGAACTTTCAAGAGGAAAGGTTCGAGGACGAGGAATCGGCCCCGGCCCCGAAGCCCGGTGGCGAAAAACCGGCGCCGAAGAAGTCGCCCGACGATTTTGGGGACGGGCGTATTGACGGGCGTTGAGAATTTTTAAGCCGAAAATTTGATGCGATGACCTCCCCCGCCGAGGAGAACTACCTCAAAGCCGTCTTCAAGCTCACCGAGGCCGACGGCCGCGCGGCCTCGACCAACGCGCTGGCCACCGAGATGGCCACCGCCGCGCCCTCCGTGACCGACATGCTCAAGCGGCTGGCGGCGAAGGGCTTGATTTTTTACGAAAAACATCGCGGCGTCACCCTTACCGATGCGGGCCGCCGGACGGCCACCGAGCTTGTCCGCCGCCACCGCCTCTGGGAGTATTTTCTGGTGGAAAAACTCGGCTTCGGCTGGGAGGCCGTCCACGACATGGCAGAGCAGCTCGAGCACGTCGAGGGCGAGGGCCTGACGGAGCGGCTCGACCAGTTCCTCGGCTTCCCGCGCTTCGACCCGCACGGCGACCCGATTCCCGATGCCGAAGGGGTTTTCCACCGACTGGAACAGATGCCGCTTGCGCGCCTCGAACTGGGCCGCCCGGCCGTCGTCACGGGGGTGGTCGACCACTCGCCGGTCTTTTTGAAATTTTTGGAAAACAACGGGCTGCAGCTCGGCACGGCCCTGCGGTTGGTGGAGAAAATCGAGTTCGACGGCTCGGTTCGAGCGCGATTCGAGGACGGGCGAGAGGCGCAGTTGAGCGAGAAGGTTTGCGCCAATTTGCTGGTCAAGGTGGTTTGAGCGGCCTTACCCTTCCACGTTTTTCAGCACCGTCTCCGCGTCGCGGGAGAAGCGGTCGTCGAGCAGCATCTGGTCGAATATCAAAAGCGCGTGCTTGAGCATCTCCCGGTCGCGGGGCTTTTGTCGCCAGAGGGCGTTGTAGGCGTTGTTGACGACTTTGAGCGGCTCGCTGTCGTAGTAGCCCTGCGACTCGAAGCCGGAAAAACTCTCCGCCAGTTCGAGGCATTCCTTCGGGTGTTTTCTCGCGCAGTTGATGAGGTACTCATAAAAAGGGCGCGGGTTTTTCCGGGCGGCGACCGTCCGGGCGTACCGGACCAGCACCGGTTGGAGGCGCGGGAAATCGGCGGCCTTCAACTCGTTGAAAGCAATGTCATAGGCATGGACGACCGTATCGCCTGCCTCCCCCAAAAACCGCTCGAACAGGGCAAGGCTCTTTTCTGCACGCCCGCTGTCCTCTTCGCCGATGTTGTGGGCGGCGACGCCGATGGCACCGGCCTTCGCCTCGTCACCGGCGGCCACGAAGCGGTCGAGCAGGGTTAGTGCCTCCTCGTGGCCGGCCAGCCATTCGAGCGAGAGGATGATGCCGATGTTCTGATGAATGGGCGGGTGAGCGAGCGCATTTTCGAAATAGGGCCGCATCGCTCCAAAGTCCTGCCGGGCGAGGTACTGCGCCGACCACGTCGACTGCTCCATAACGGCCGCCTCGCCGTCACGGACGAGGCGGAGGAACAGCCGCATCGTCCGCGCCGGGTCAAGGTTGGTGAGCAGGGCCAGCCGCTGCACCGCTTGGCAGCGGACGGCCAGCAGGTCGGTCTCGGCTACTTGTTCGAGGGTTTTGAAAATGAGGTCTTCGTGCTTTTTGAAATAGAAGAAGTAGGGCAGCAGGTGCGTGGCGTGGCCGCGGACGCTGTTGAAACCGGTGGAGTTGATTGACTCGTTCAGGTCTTTTTCAAACCTGACCGTCAGCTTTTCATCCATCGGGTCGGGGTGCGTCGCCGCCATCCTTGCCAAGAACTCGATGACGAAATCGTCCTCTATTTTGTAGTTGGAAAACTGCCCGCAGAGGCTCGTCAGTTGCCGAACCTCCCAATTTTCAAAACCGTCGAGCCGCACCTTTTTTAGGAGTTGCAACAGGCGTTCGGGCGCGATGCCAGCTTCTTTCAGCGCGTTTAGGCCGTGCGAAAGGTAGGTTTTCGGGATGCCGTCGAG
>JBGAWE010000417.1:0-2320 GCA_044227705.1 Saprospiraceae bacterium | reverse complement strand
GGTGTAACCGCAGTCGGCCGCGATTCTCAAACCGATGGAGACCGTCCCCGCCGCGCCGGGCGAGACATCGGGCAGGCTCAAAACCGGCAGATTTTTATTGGAATTGTTGACCAAGACCACCCCCGGCGAAGTCGTCGCCGGGTCGAGCGCGATCAGCGAGACCCCTCGAAAAAGCTGAACGCTGGCTGTGATGTTCTTCCGTTGGGCGGCGGAAAGCCCCTCTGCCGAGACCTGCACAACGGCCAAATCGGGGTCGCCGCAGACGTTGAGGAACTTGGGCACGCCGTTCGGGGCCTTGTAAGCGGTTTTGAGGTTGTTCTGCGCGGCGGCGATGGTCGCCAGCCCAACGGTCAACAGGGAAACGAGTAACGATTTCTTCATCGTCGAAATGGAGATATTAAAGTGTTTGAATCCCGACTGCGTGCTGAATCCAAAGCGGATTAGGGGGAAATGAGAAAACCGGCCGACCGCCGAGACAGCGGTGCCGGAGCTTTTTTGACGGAGGGAAGACCCGACTGGTCGGGACTGATTAAGGGAGTGGGAGAATTAAAATCGCAAGTCGGCGACAGCGGCCCAAAAAGTTGATTTTCAACAAGTTGCGTGTTTGTCAAAACCTAAAACGGCCGCGTCGAAACCTGCGGGGCAGAAACCGTACCGAAATTGGAGGAGGGAGGGTGGGATGAGGGAGGGTTGGAATACGGGGCAAACATAGAGGGGGCGCGGGTTTCACACAAATAGGGTTTTGGGTGATGCGGGATGTACGGAGGCACAGGTATCGATTACAATATTTCCGCAACCTGACAGGTCATATGACATGAGTGCTGAACTTTTTGTCCAAAGTCGTGTCGTTCGAAAAATCACAGAGCGGTCAATCAGCTGCGGAAAACGGACGAGTAGTTTTGCCGCAGATGCCGGGCTGCGCCAATCGCGAAGCCTATAACTGGGTGGAAGAAAAAAACAGCCCCATCCAGCCCGAGTGGGCTTTTTTCTCAATAATGGCAATGGAATTTCACCCAAAAGACACCCTCCAAAAGCTCGAGTTCGACAAAATCCTCGACCTCGCCGAGCGCGAGTGCCTCGGCGAACTGGGCCGCGAGGCACTGCGCGGGCAGGGCTTCAGCACCGATTTTCAGGCCATCGACCTGATGCTCAAAGAGGTACGTGAACTGAAGACGACCCTCGAACGGAACGAGCGCTTCCCGCTTTCTCAATACGACGACATCCGGCCGGACCTGAAAATGCTGGCCATCGACGGCTACGTCCTCGGGGCGGAGAGCTTTCAGAAAATAGTCGTCATCTTGTTGATTGTCAGGGACTTGTGGCGGTATTTCGGGGGGCAGAAGAAGGAGATTCTGCCCCGGCTGTTCGACATCCTCCGACCGCTCGTCTATGACGAAAGGCTGGCGAAGGAGATATCGGCCGTCTTCGACGACGCGGGAAATGTACGGCCCGATGCCTCGCCCGAACTGGTCAGGATCAAAAAAGAGCAGGCGATGAAGTTCGCCGAGCTCGACCGGAAGTTCCGCGCCATCGTGCAGGATTTCCGCCAAAAGGGCTGGCTGGGCGACGTGCCGGAGTCGTTCAGAAACGGCCGCCGCGTCCTCGTCGTCCCTGCCGAGCACAAGCGAAAAGTTCGCGGCATCATCCACGACGAATCGGACAGCGGCAAGACGACCTTCATCGAGCCGGAGGCCATTATCGAGGTCAACAACGACCTTTTCGACCTCGAACAGGCCGAGCGGCGCGAAATCTGGCGCATCCTGCGCGACCTCTCGGCGACCGTCCGGCCGTATATCCCGGTTCTTGAAAATTACCTTTTGGCAATCACGCGATTCGATGTTATTTCGGCAAAGGCGCGATTGGCCGTCAGTCTGCGAGCCGGGATGCCAATTTTGCAGAACCGGCCGCTGTTCTGCGTCCGCAAGGCTTTCCATCCGCTCCTCTTTTTGAAAAACAAGTCGACGGGGAAAAAGACCATCCCGTATGACCTCCGACTGACGGACGAGGGGCGCATCCTCGTCCTCTCCGGGCCGAACGCGGGGGGCAAATCGGTGGCCATGAAGTCCGTCGGGCTGCTGCAACTGATGTTGCAGGCAGGGATGCTGGTGCCGGTCCACGAGCTTTCGGAGATGGGGATTTTCTCGAAAATCATGGCCGATATCGGCGATCAGCAGAGTCTCGAGGACGACCTCTCGACCTATTCGAGCCGGTTGAAGAACGCACGGGATTTTTTGAAACACGCTGATTTTCAATCGCTTGTTCTGATCGACGAGATGGGCAGCGGCACCGACCCGAAGCCCGGCGGTGCGCTCGCCGAGGC
>JBGAWE010000416.1:0-2801 GCA_044227705.1 Saprospiraceae bacterium | reverse complement strand
GGTGCTTGCTGCCCGCACTCCTCTTGCTCGACCGGAACCTTTCCAGAGGCCCGGCGTTCAGGGCCTGAAATTTCACACGCCACGATTGTTCGAGGCGAGACACAACATGGAAAGAGAGAAAAAGCCGAAGCACTTCATCAAGCAGCCGTCATACCCAGGCGGAAACAAGGCCTTCACGGATTTCATCTACCAGAACCTCCGATACCCCGAGGCGGCAGCGAAGGCCGGGCTGGAGGGTGTCGTCGTGTTGCGGTACGACATCGACAACCAGGGCAGGGTGGGAGACGTGCTCGTCCTGAAAGGAATCGGGATGGGCTGCGACGAGGAGGCGGTGCGCGTCGTCAAGCTTTTGCGCTTCGACGTGCCGAAGAACCGGGGCGTCCGCGTGACCTTCCACAAGAACGTCCGCATCCAGTTCAAGATGGCGAAACCCATCGTGGTCGAACCGGAGGCCGCGCCGCTTGTTGGGGCTTATCAGTTGAGCTACTCGATTGTCCCGAGCGAGAAGCCGACGACGGTCGAGGAGGCCAAACCAGCGGCCGAAAGCTATTCCATCACCATCAATTGGGGCTGAAACCGGCCGGTTTTGCTCTGTTTTTCAACAAAACTACCGTGAAAGCCTACCCGACCTGCTGCGCCACATCCTCGAAAACGGAGCCGAAAAGACCGACCGGACCGGCACCGGCACCCGCAGCGCCTCGGTCACCAGATGCGCTTCGACCTCGAGCAGGGCTTCCTCGACGACAAAAGCTGCACCTGCGGAGCATCGTAGTCGAGCTGCTCTGGTTTTTGAAAGGCGACACCAATATCCAATATCTAAAGGAGAACAACGTCCGCATCTGGGACGAATGGGCCGACTCGAACGGCGACCTCGGGCCGGTCTACGGAAAGCAATGGAGGGCCTGGGAGGCACTGGGCGGCCGCGCCATCGACCAGATTTCGGAGGTCGTCGAGACGATCAAAAAGAACCCCGACAGCCGCCGGATGATCGTTCCCACGCGGAACGTGGTTGACGTGCCGAGCATGGCCCTCGCGCTCCACACCCGCTTTCAATTTTATGTGGCTGACGGGAGGCTCTCGTGCCAGCTCTACCAGCGCAGCGCGGACGTGTTCCTCGGCGTGCCGTTCAACATCGCCAGCTACGCCCTTCTCACGATGATGATGGCGCAGGTCTGCGGGCTGCGGCCGGGCGACTTCGTCCACACGTTCGGCGACGCGCACCTCTACAACCACACCGAACAGGCGGGGCCTCCAACTGATAAGAGAACCTTGGCCGTTGCCGAGGATGAAAATCAACCCGTCGGTCACGACGATTTTCGATTTCAACTGGAGGACTCTTTACGCTCGGAAGAATACGACCCGCACCCGCACATCAAGCGGGCGGTGGCCGTCTGTTCAGCATGGCGACGGGCGGACGGCCATCGCATTTCTTTTTGCACTTTTTGAAACCACGTTTTCCGTGTAGGGAAGTCGTCGCATCATTGCCCAACAAAGCCATAAGCGGACGACCCCGTTTTTCAACCATTTGGCGACACCTTTGTTTTTAATCCCGGTTTCTCTTTACTCCTTTTTGGAATCGAAGTAATCTCATGGTGAATTTGTTGTTCCTCGCCGAGGGGGAAATTCCGGCTTTCGACCTGTTTTTTCAATTGAAAGGCCCCGGTTTTCGCTCAACGGCAGCGTTCCACGCAATTCATATTTTTGAAACAAATTGCCTGCTGGATTTCCAGCGGGCTTCTTCCTGTTTTCGCTCCGCCTCAACAAGGGCGGCGTTCAATTGTGAAAAAACAAGCCCGGGGCGGCCCGGGCGCAGTTCCTCAAGGTAATTCTTAATCTTAGCAGTCTCATGAATCTCTCTACCCGCAACACCCGCCAAGGCCAGGCCGAAAACGTCAACCGGGCCTTTGGCAACAGGCCCGTCATCCTTCAACTGGCATTGACAGCCCTGATGGCATGCGGCCTGTCGATGGCGACGGCGCAGCCGCTCACCGGCACGAAGACCATCCCCGGCACCTATGCCACCATCGCTGCGGCGGTGGCCGACCTGAACACCAACGGTGTGGGCGCGGGCGGCGTCGTGTTCAACATCGCGGCCGGCTACACCGAGACGGAGACGGCGCGGATCACCGTGCTGGCGACAGGCACGGCGGCCAACCCCATCACCTTCCAGAAGAGCGGGGCGGGGGCGAACCCGAAGCTCACGTCGTTCGTCGGGACGAACGCCACGCCGTCGACGACGGCCGACGGGATGTTCGTGCTGGCGGGCAGCGACTACGTGACCATCGACGGCCTCGACCTTCAGGAATCGGCGGCGAACACCGACCCGACGACGGTGATGGAGTTCGGCTACGGCCTGTTCAAGGCGTCCGCGACGGACGGTTGCCAGAACAACACCATTAAGAACTGCACCATCACCCTCAACCGGGTGCAAAACACGACGTGGACGTCGCCAGGCCACAACGGATCCAATGGCATCGCGGTGCTCAACGGGCTGCACAACGCCATTGGCGTTGTGACAGTGACGGCTGCCAGCGGTTCGAACTCGAACAACAAGTTCTATTCGAACACCATCCAGAACTGCAATGCGTGCGTGGTCTTCATTGGCTTCTCCGACGCCTCTCCTTACAGCCTCGCAGACTCGGGCAACGACGTGGGCGGCACTTCGGCGGCCACCGGGACCATGCTCCTCACCTGGGGCGGCGCCTCTGGTGCGACCAACCCGGCCACCGGTGTTTTCATGAACCACCAGTACGGCTTCAACATCTCTTCCAACCCCATCAACACCCCCGACGGGGGCGGTG
>JBGAWE010000415.1:0-2329 GCA_044227705.1 Saprospiraceae bacterium | reverse complement strand
CGGTGATGTTGCTGTTGCCGACCGATCTGGCGGAGGTGATGGAGCGGATGCCGGGGATGCCGTTGATGGATTTTTCGAGCGGCTCGGTGATTTGGCTTTCGACGACGTCGGCGCTCGCGCCGGTGTAGTTCGTTTTGACGTTGATGGTCGGCGGGTCAATGGCCGGGTACTCGCGGATGGCCAAAAAGGTGTAGCCGACCGCCCCGAAGAGCACGATTAGGATGTTCATCACCGTGGCGAGGACGGGACGGCGGAGGGCGAGTTCGGAGATGTTCATTGGGCTTCTTTGGTTGATTCTTCGAGTGTTTTCACCGTGCCGATGCGCAGCGGCGCGTTCGGGCGGACGAACAAGACGCCCGTCACCACCACGCTGTCGCCGACCGCCAATCCCGACAAAACCTCCACGCCGCCCGCGCTGCGCACGCCCGTTTCGATGGGGACAAACTTGCCCTTGCCGCCTTTTACGACGACCACTTTTTTGGACTCGGCATCGGGGATGATCGCGTTCGTCGGGATGACGATGAAATTCCGAGCCGCGCCTGCTTCCAAAAACACCTTCACGAAACTGCCGGGCGCGACGGGCTTGCCGTTCAAAATCGCTCGGACTTTCAGGTTGCGCGTCGTCGCGTTGATTTCGGATTCGGTGGCGAGGACGGTGGCCGTGCGTTTCTCGCCTTTTTCGTCCGCGACGACTGTGACTTTTTGGCCTTTCCGCACCAAACTGGCCCTGCCTTCGGGCAGGGTAAAATCAATTTTCACCTGCGCCACCTGTTGCAAGGTCGCCAAAACCGTTTGCGGGGAAACGTACGCGCCGGGACTGACCTGCCGCAGGCCGAGCACGCCGTCGAACGGCGCGCGCACCTCGGTTTTCTCGATTTGGGCTTTCAGCAGATTGATGTCGGCTTTGATGTTGTTGACCGCGTTCAAGGCCGTGTCGTATTCGGCTTGGTTCACGCCGCTTACGGCCAACAGTTTTTTGAGGCGTTCTTCGGTTTTTTGGGCGAGGTCGAGTTGGACTTGGCTTTTGCTCAATTGTGCTTGCAGCTCGGCGTCGTTGATTTTGGCCAGGAGCGTTCCAGCGCGGACAGAACCGCCATCGGGCACGTTCAACTGTGTCAACCGCCCGCTGACTTCGGGGAAAATTTGGACGCTCTCGCTGGCGATGACCGAGCCGTTCGTCTCTACGGTGCTGCCCATTTGCTTCATCCCAGCGACGATGACGTCAACGGGCGTGGGCAGCGCGGCGGCGGGTGGTTTGGGGGCTTCCCGGTTGCCTTTGCAGGCGAAAAGGAGTAAGGCGGCGAGGAAAAAAAGGAATGTTGTGCGCATGGGCAACGTGCTTGATTGGTCAATCTAGGCTGGGGTGAATCGGCACAGGGTTGGAGCCTGCTGTGGAGAAACGCCCTTAAACAAATCCGCTGGCGGCCCACGGGGGCCGAAAACACCCGGTTTGAAGAACTGTTGACGCAGCCCCCGAAAAAGAAAAGGCCGGCTTGGGCATTTCCGGGCGTGAAAAAACGCATAGGGACCGGCAAAATGTGGCCTCCGCAGGTTGAAGTCGATAGCTCGAGGCTTGTTCGTGAAGGCCTGTGGCTAATTTCACCGGCCTCCTTTTTTTCAAAAACGGCGATAAGGAATGAGCAGCAGGGCCATCGTTCCAATAAAGTGTCTTGAGTTGTTGAAGGCACGGATAGTTTTGTCGTGTGAAAAACTTGGCCGGGCGCCGAACTTGCGATGGCGACCGCTGCCCCGGTCCATAATTTTTGATAAACCTTGAGCCAGAAACGCTACCTGCTCGCCGCCGGACTTCTCCTGTTCTCAATCAAGACCTTTGGGCAGTCGCCCTCCATCGTCGTCGTCGACTCGCTCACCGGTGAGGCGCTCATCGGCGCGACCGTCCGTTTCGACTCGACCGGCGGCGGTGCGGCGACCGACTCCGACGGGCGGGCCAGCCTCGCCGCGCTCTCGCCCGGTCGGCATCGATTGACGATAAACTACGTTGGATATCTCCTCAAAAACCAATCGGTTGTGTTGCCCTTGCCGGGCGGCGAGTTGAAAATCAAGCTTGTCCCCGAGCCAACGGGGATTGGCGAAGTGACCGTCGCCTCGACCCGCTCGAACAGCTCGGTCGAGATGGCGACGCAGAAAATCGAGGTGCTCGCCGCCGCCGAACTGGCCGAGGAATCGACCATCAAGCCGGGCAACATCGCCTCGCTGCTCGGCGACCTGTCGGTCATCCATATCCAGCCGACCTCGGCCACATCGGGCGCGAGCTCCGTCAGGATGCAGGGCCTCGGCGGGCAGTACACCCAACTGCTGCGCGACGGAC
>JBGAWE010000065.1:0-20692 GCA_044227705.1 Saprospiraceae bacterium | reverse complement strand
CAGCTCAACATCGACCGCTTCGTGCTCGGCAGGTGGCTCGGCATGGGCGAACTGGGACTTTACAGCCTCGCGTGGAGCGTCGTGCAGGCGCCCATCACGCGGGTTTTCCCTATTGTATCGAAGGTCGCCGCGCCTGTTTTTTCAAAAATCCAGCACACCGACGCCGGTCGCCTCTCGGCTGGCTACACGCGGGTGATGACGCTGACGCTGTCCATCAGCCTGCCCATCTTTCTTGCCATCTCGTTGATTTCCAGCGAGTTGATTGAAATCTTCTTCGGTGAAAAATGGCTAGCCGCCGCGCCCGCCCTCTCGATTTTGGCGGGCGTTGGGCTGGTCAGGTCGCTCGGATCGCCGGGCGCGTCGCTGCTGCTGGCTCGCGGCCGCCCGGAACCGAACCTTTGGTGGAACGGCTTCTGGGCCGTCTTCACCCTCGGCTGGACGGCGGCATGGATGCTGTTCCGGCCCACCGCGACCGGCGCGGCGTGGGCGCAACTGACCGGCATCCTCGCCATCGGCTGGCTGTGGCACTGGGCCATCCGGCGGTTCGGCGCGGTGGGCTACGCGCGGCTCGGGCGGACGGCGGCGGGGATGGTCGCAGCGGCGGTTCCGGCGGTGCTGCTCTGTTTTGCTGTTGAAAAAATGGGTTGGCCGCTGGCTGCCCGGTTTGCGGTCAAATCGGCCATTTTTGCCGCGCTCGGCTTCTTTTTGGTGAAAAAAAACGCTCCGGCCGGGCTGCCTTTTTTCAAAAAACAGCCAAAAAAATAGCCGTGCAGCCGTCCGTCCTTTTTGAAGACAACCACCTCCTCGCGCTCTGGAAGCCTCCCGGTCTCCTCGTGCAGCCCGACGCGACGGGCGACGCGACCCTCACCGACTGGGGCCGCGATTATCTGAAAGTGAAATACGAGAAGCCCGGCAAGGTCTTCCTCCACCCCGCCCACCGCCTCGACCGGCCGGTGAGCGGGGCCGTCCTGTTCGCCCGGACGGACAAGGCACTCGGCCGGGTGAACGAGCTTTTCAGGTTGAAAAAAGTTGACAAAACCTACCTCGCATTGACCCTGAAAAGACCGCCGAACACCGCCGGCCACCTCGTCCATTTTTTGGAAAAAGAAAGGGACAGCAACACCGTCCGCGCCTGGCCGTCGCGCCTCAAGGCACCGCCGGAGGCGAAGGAATCGACGCTCGACTACACCTGGCTGGGCGAGCTTTCGGGCCACAATCTGTTGAAAATCAACCCGTTGACCGGCCGTTCGCACCAAATCCGGGTTCAGTTGTCGAGCATCGGCTGCCCGATTGCGGGCGACGTGAAGTACGGCGCGCCTCGCCCGCTCGACGACGCGAGCATCGCCCTGCACAGCTTTTCGATGGCCTTCGAGCACCCCGTCCGCCGCGTGCCGCTGACCATCCGGGCGGGCTTTTTTCCTGACAACCCCTTCTGGAAAAAAATCGACGTGAACCGCCTTCTCGAACTCCTTGTTTGACGGCATCCAACATGGAAAAAGTCAAATTCATCGACCTCGGCCGCGCCGACTACCAGCAGACATGGGACCTGCAGCACCGCCTCCTGCAGGCCTGCATCGACGCGAAGCTGCGCAACCGCGACCTCCCGCCCGAGGAGCCGACGGAGACCGCGCCGCACCACCTCCTCTTCGTTGAGCACCCGCCCGTCTTCACGCTCGGCCGGTCGGGCGACGCGGCCAACCTGCTCGCCTCCGACGAGGAGCTGGCCGGGCGCGGCATCCAGTTCTTCCCCATCAACAGGGGCGGCGACATCACCTTCCACGGGCCGGGCCAATTGGTCGGCTACCCCATCCTCGACCTCGACCGGTTTTTCACCGACGTGCACCGTTACGTCCGCTCCATCGAGGAGGTTTTCATCCGCGTCTGCGCCGACTACGGCATCGAGGCGGGCCGAATCGAGGGGCTGACGGGCGTCTGGATCGAGGGGCGCGGGCGGCCGCAGAAGCGGAAAATCTGCGCCATCGGCGTCCACTTGAGCCGCTGGGTGACGCTGCACGGCTGGGCGTTCAACGTGTCGACCGACCTTTCTTTTTTCGACCACATCATCCCCTGCGGCATCGCGCAGCCGGACAAGACCGTCACCTCGCTTGTGGCGGAACTCGGCACGGAAGTGGCGATGGAGGAGGTCAAAGCGCGGGCAAAGAGCCATTTTTGCGCCGTCTTCAACTGCGAACTCGCCTGAACCGCCCGACCAATTTTTATGAAAAAGGACATCCCCGTCATCAAAGTCGAGGAACTGGCCATCGCCATCGTGCCGCCCGCCGGCCGCTCCGGGGCCGACCCCGGGGAGCTTTGGGAGGTCTTCATCGTCAACCTATACGATAAGGAGTTGCGCTCGGTCATCGTCGCCTCGAGCGGCTACGGCGAGCTGGACGGCGAGCGTCGCGAGACCTCTGTGCTGCGCTATTTCTGGGAGGAGATCGGGCCGCGCCGGTCGATGCTCATCGAGCCGATACCGCCGAGCCTGTTCGAGCTGGCCAACGAATACTGGGTCAGCTTCTCGCTCGACGACTACCTTTTCGACAAGAAGTACGTCTTCGTGCAGGGCGCCATCGACGAGATGAACTTCACCGAGATACCCTTCCTCGACGGGCGGCGCGGGGTGATGATTCGCTGATTTTGGCCGCCCCAAACCACCCATCCATGTTGAAATGGCTTCTCTACGGCTGGTGCAGCCTCGTGCTTTTCGCGCTGCTCGGCTCTCAAATCGACCCGGCGCGGGTCGGCTATTTTTCCATCCTCGGCGCGGCGATGCCCTGGCTGATGCTCGGGCTGTTCGGTTTTTGCTGGATTTTCCGCAGGAAATGGCTGGTCTTGATGCCGCTCGCCTGCCTGATGATGAGCTGGGAGCACCTGACGGCTTTTTTCGGCTGGCACTTTTGGCCCTGCTCGACGGCCGCGCAGCCGCTCAACGTCGTCACCTGGAACATCGGCGGACTGTGGTCTTACACGGAGCGGCCCGACGACATCCACGCCCACCAGACAGCCTTTTTCAAATTTTTGAACGAGAAGGCCCTGCCCGATGTCCTCTGCGCGCAGGAGATGGGCGGCGATTTCATCCCGGCCATCGCGCGGGAGACGGGGCTGGGCTATTTCGCCTACATCGCCGGAAAGGAGACGGCCATTTTCTCGCGCCTGCCCATCGAGGCATCGGGCGACATCCCTTTTGAAAAGACCGGCAACAGCGCCCTCTGGGCCGACGTGCGCCTGCCCGACGGCCACTTGGTGCGCGTTTTTTGCGCCCACCTGCAATCGAACAGCGTCAGCGCCGCCGCCGACCGTATCGTCGAGGACCCCGATTTGGCTGAAAAGAAGACCTGGACGGGCATCGCGGGCATCCTCGCCCGGGTGAAACGAGGGACGCAGAAGCGCGCCCGGCAGGCCCGCCTCGTGGCAGACATGGTGGAGCGAAGCCCGCACCCGGCCATCCTCTGCGGCGACCTCAACGACACGCCCGCCAGCTTCACCTACCACCTCCTTTCACAGCGTCTTGAGGACCCCTTCCGCGAGCACGGCCTCGGCCTCGGCACGACCTTTCGGGGAAGCATCCCGCTGCTGCGCATCGACTACGTGCTCGCATCCGAGAAACTGGAGACGGTCAACTATCGCAGCTTCAGCCCCCACCTGGGCGACCACGACCCTGTGCTGTGTCGGTTCGACCTCGGGGCTAAATGATTGACGGCCAGCGAGTTGCGTCGCTCGATTTTTCCCATAACAAAAATACCGCGGCATTTAACCCGCCCGCCCGGCAACAACGGCTTGCCCGAAAAGGGGCGGCGCTCAATATTTGCCCCCACCAAACAACACCGGATACACCACCCCCCGAACACGCAGAGAGGCCCCAGCCTTTGCAGCAGGATTTCTTGAAAAACATACGGGCGGCGTCGCCCATCTTTTTAACCAAGCCCACTGCGTCCTTCTTTTCTTTTCCTTTCTTTCATTTTGTGGCCCTCCATCCTCCCGATTACGCGGAAGCAGTTGGTGAAAAACGTGTTCACCACCGATGTTCAAACCACAGAAACTGGCCCTTTTCGGGGCAATCCTCGCTTTTTGCCCGTCGCTCACGGCCAATGACCTCGGCCGCGACGGTTTCGAGGAACGCGTGCAGGACTTTGTCTCGCAACATCTTGAACTGGCCCTCGTCGAGCGGGCGCAGTTCAACATCCCTGTCTCCATCACGCTCGCGCAGGCCATCCTCGAGTCGGGCCTCGGGACGAGCCGCCTTGTGAGGGAGGGCAACAACTACTTGGCATCAAGTGCCACCCCGAGGGCAGGGTGACACCATCCGTGCCCGCGACGACGACTACGACAAGCAGGGCAACCTCATTGAAAGTTGCTTCCGCGCCTATGCCACGCCCGCCGAGAGCTTCCGCGACCACTCTATTTTTTTGCAAAGAACCCGCTACCAAAACGAGCTGGCCAACCTGTCGCCGACCGACTACGTCGGCTGGGCGCGGGGCCTGCAAGCAGCCGGCTACGCGACCGACCAGGCCTACGCCCAAAAGCTCATCGACCTCATCGAGGCGAACGGGCTGGGGCAGTTTGACGTGGACGGAGGCTCGTCGGCCGCGAGCTTCGTCGGCCCGCCGCCCCCGCCGCCCGCGCCCGCCCGGCAGCGGACTTTGATGATTGAGATGCGGCCGCAGTTTGCGTCGTTCGTGCTGCGGTAAGTTCGGGTTTCGACCTAAAGCAAAAGCCAGCCGGGGCATCCCGACTGGCTTTTTTCATTTTCCCAACTCGCTGAAAATCAACGAACAACGACCAGTTTCCCAACCTCGCGCACCCGCCGGTCGGAGCTTTCCAGCCTGACGGCGTAGGTCCCGGCAGAGAAGCCGTCGAGGTAGAGGTCGAAGCTGTTGTCGCCTGATTCGACGCGAATCGGCTCGCTCATCGCGGTGCGGCCCGAGAGGTCGGCAACGGTCAGGCGGCCGTCGAACGGCTGGGCCGAGCGGTAGCTCAACTCCGCCCGGTAATAGGCGGGGTTGGGGAAGATTTTCATCGCTCTTTCTTTATCAAAAACCTCGTTGACGGGCGTGAGCGAATCGACGTAGCAGCCCGGGTCGACGAAGACCGACGCGCCGACGAACGGGATTTTCCCCGACTTGTACGGGTCGAAATAGGTCGCGCCGAGGATGGAGTCGCTCGCTCCGAGGAAGTCCTGCAAGACCGTCGTGAAGACGGCGCGATAGTCGAACTGGCGGTTCTTCACCTGCCCGTCGGCGGTGAGGTCGGAGAGGTTGTTGCAGTCGCCGTAGATGCCCGCGTTGACGCCTTTTCCGACGACGAACATCGGTGCGACCTGCCCGTGGTCGGTGCCGAAGGAGCCGTTCTCCTCCGCGCAGCGGCCGAACTCCGAGAAGGTCACCATCATCGTTTTCTCGCCCAAACCCATCGCCTCGACATCATCTTGGAAGGCTTTTATCGCCTGCGAAAGCTGTTGCAAAAGGTCGGCGTGCTCCCCGATGGAGGTGTCGGCCGTGTCGACCTGCCCGCTGTGCGTGTCGAAGCCGCCGATTTGGGTGAGGAAGATTCGGGTCTTCGAGCCGCCTTTTATCAGCCGGGCGATGGTCTTGAGCTGGTCGGCCAGCGGGTTGTTCGCCGGGTAGCTGACCGATGAGTTCGAACCGGCGTTGAACACGTCGGTGATGCGCTGGGCGTACTTCGAGGTCGACTTTTCGATGTCCTGGATGAAAAGGATTTCGTCGCCGTACTCGCTCGCCGGGACGGCCGCGAGGTTGGCCCCGCCGACCGACGAGACGAGCGTGAAAAAGCCCGCCGGGTCCTGCCCTGAAAGGTTGATGCCCGCCGGGTGCTGGCTCTCGGTGTGGAACCCGAGCGACGGCTTCGGGTCGCCGACCTGGATGCCGAGCGGGTCGGGCATCGCGGGGATCGGCTCGCCCTGCACGTCGGGGTAGGTCGCCTCGAGATAGCGGCCGGCCCAGCCGGTTTTGATGTTGAAATTGGCCGGTGTCCCGTCGCCGCCGGTCATCCACAGGTCGGTGGATTTGAAGTGGCTCTGGTTCGGCTCATCGTAGCCCACGCCCTGCATGATGGCCAGTTTGCCCGCGTCGTAGAGGGCTTTCATCTCCGTCATGATTGGGTGGATGCCGAGTTGCTTTTGCACCGCGACGGTCGTGTCGAGGTTCAAAAGAGCCGTGTCCTTCAGCTTGATGGACGGCCGGATGGCGGCGTACTTGTCGTACTGGTCGATGGGGACGAGGGTGTTCAGCCCGTCGTTGCCGCCTTTCATTTGAATCAAAATGAGCGAGCGGTCGCTCAAGTCTTCGCAACCGGCGAGCATGGCGGCCATCTGCTTGGAGGCGATGGCCTTCATCGGGAAGCCCGCGACGACGAACGAGGCCGCCGCGCCCGAGCCGCTTATCTGGAGAAACTTTCTGCGTTTCATAATTCGATTTCGGTTGATGTTTAAAACAACTGGAATTCAGGCGAGTACATGATGCCCTCGAGCAGCCGCCCGAGCCAGAGGTTGACCTCCGTCGCGTTGCCGCCGCTGGCGTATTTGTTCCATTCGTAGGTCCAATCGGAGAGCGGGAGGTTGTCCGAAAAGACGCTGTTGGTGAAATAGGCCATCCGGTCGGCATCGGGCGTCTCGGGCAGGAGGTACTCGCAGAACTGCGCGACGAGGCCCACCGCGTCGCCCGGGTCGGTGAAAACGCCCGTTTTGAGCCACGCGGCGAGGTCGAGCCTCACGCCCGAGAGGTTGCCGTTGGCCAGCACGCGCTGGCCGGTGAGGAACATCTCGGCGATTTTGTAGCGGCAGACGATGGTCGCCGAGTTGAACCACGAGCGGTGGTAGTCAGGCTCTTGGTAATAGGCCGGGTAGCCCGCCACGTCGGCCGGGACGTGGAAGGTGAGGCCCGCGTAGTTGAACATGACGGACTGCACCGAGCGGTTCCAGAAGCCGAAGAAGGCGTTGCCCGCCGTCACCGGGTCGGGCACGGCAATGTTGAACATGGTGAGCGTATGGAGCACCGTTTCTACGGGCGACTTTATCATGCCGCCCACGATTTCGTCGGATGCCTTCGAGTCGTCGGCGTCGAAGAAGTGCTGGCTGGTGAAGAGCTTCACGAGAACCGGCTTGATTTCATACCCGCCTGCTTTGAGGTCGGCGGCCAGAGGCGCGATGATGTCGGCCTCGATTTCCGCGTCGATGAATCGGCTGACGAAGAATCGGTAGAGCCGCCGGACGTAGCTCTTGGCCGTCTCGTCTTGGTCGAAGATCATCCCGACGAAGTCGTCCAGCTCCGTCCACATGGCGGTGGCGGTGGTGGCTCCCTTGATTTTCTTGTTGCCGAAATGGTAGGAAAAGGTCTTGTCGGAGGTGTCGTGCTGGTTGACGAGGGCGCGGCCCTGCGGCAGGTTGGTCTCCGGGTCGATGTAGATGGCCTGCCCGCGCGGCGCGAAACGGAAGCCCGTCAGCAGCTTGGCGGCCTGCACGATGTCGTCCTCGGTGTAGTTGGAGTAGTCGCCGTTGCCCAGCTCGGGGCCTTTTTGGATGGTGAACAGCTCGAAAAACTCCCGAGCGAAGTTCTCGTTGGGGTTGGTCTTCGTGTTCTCGTTGTTGTTGAGGTACTTGAGGATGGTGTTGTCGGTGGCGATTTTCTTGGCCAACGTCCGCACGTTTCCCAGCGAAAAAAGCCGCAACAGCGCGAGGTGGTCGAACCAGTTGCCCGAAAGGCAGCCCGTCGTCACGGCCGAGGCGGTGAACTGCTGGTGCCAGAAGAACTGCATCTTCGAGTCGATGGTCTGGTCGAGCCGCGCCTCGTTGAGCCACCAGCTGACGACCACGAAGCGCAGCGCCGCGTCCTGCGTGGTGGTCGTGGCGACGGGGTTTATCCACGTCATGCCGTCGGCCGGGTCGACCGGCTGGTCCATCGACGGGGCCTGCGTCTTGATGAGGAGGTCGGCCGCCTCCTGCGCGGTGAGCGCGGCGAACTGGTCGATGCGGGCGCGGTCGGCGCGGTAGGTGAGCCGTCGCAGCATGTGCTTGGCCAGCCGCGTGCCGAGCGTGCCGCTGAAAGGTGTGAGTGAAGCCATATTTCAATCGTTTTTGAAAAGATACGGTCGGTGTTTTGGGAAGGTCGGGGCTATGACGGCAGGCGGCACGGCGGGGTTTAACGACCGCTTTGCCAAAATTTTTCCCCGGAAAATGACCCGGCGTAGCTTTGCCCGTCGGAAGCCGCACCCCGGTTCCGATTGTTTTTTTTCAACCAAAAACTTTTTCAACATGAAGAAATTCCTGTTTCCCGTCCTCGCGCTCTGCCTCTATGTCCTCCCGACGGGAGTCAATGGGCAGTCCACCGGCTCATCGGCCACCGGCGCGACTGCCACCTCCCCGACCGCCAAGCCCGCGCCGAAAGCCAAGTCCGAAAAGGCCGCCAAGCCGAAGCCGCCGATGACCGCCGAGGAGAAGGCCGCCCGCAAGGCCAAGCGCGAAGCCGAGCGCGCCGAGCGCGAAAAGAACATGACGCCCGAGGAGAAGGCCGCCCGCGACGCCAAGCGCGCCGAGCGCAAGGCCAAGCGCGAAGCTGAAAAGGGCCAAAAAGCCAAGCCCAACGGAGACAACGGCAAGCACAAAGGCGACGGCCACAAACACGCCGAGGGCGAGGTCCATGAAAACGGCCACAACCACGACGGTGCAAAAACGACCGACGGTGCAAATACCCAGCCGAAGCCGCGCAAGCAGATGCCCAAAAAGCCGAAGCCCGCCGCCGAACAGCCTGAGGCCGCGCCTAAAAACTGAACCTCTTTTGAAAATGGAACCGCCGGACGATGCGCTCGCCCGGCGGTTCTTTTTTTGCCCAAAACCCAACCCGTTTTACTTGCTGGCGCGGAACAAATCCTCCTTTTCCTCCGCCGTCAGGTTGTCGTAGCCGTGCTCTTTTATCTTGTCCAAAATCGCATCGATGCGCGACTGGTCGGGGCCTGACGACGGGGCCGGGCCTCCCGACGGGCGGCGACCGGTGCCCCGAGTTTTCGGGGGTGGTGTGGGGTTGCGCCACGAAGAGAGCGGCGGTTTTTCCCTTCTTGTTGATGAAAAAAGGCCCATCAGCCGGTCGATGAGCCGGTTGACGGGGATTGACCAGTCGTTGCCGCTGCGCAGTTGCTGGACAAAAAGCCAGCCCGTGAACGCCCCGCCGAGGTGGGCGAACTGGCCGCCCGTGTTGTCCCTCCCCGCCAGCCCGACGATGAAAAGGAGGAGCGTGAAAGCGACGACATATTTCAACTTGACATCGCCGATGAGGAGGAGGCGGAAGTTGTAGTCCGGCGCGAGAAAGCCCGCCGCCACCATGATGGCCGCCACCGCCGCCGAGGCTCCATAAGCGACATGGTCGATGCCAAACTCGTCGTAGATGTTGATGCCGACGAAGTAGGCCAGCCCGCCGCCCAGCCCGCCGAGCAGGTAGATGGGCAGAACCCGCTGGTCGCCGATGAGGTCGCCGACGATGCGGCCGAACCAGTAGAGAAAGAGGAGGTTCCAAATGATGTGGCCGGGCGAGAGGTGCAGGAACATGCTCGTCAGCGGCGTCCACGGTTTCCAGAGGAGCTTGTGCCAGTTGCTCGACATCCCGAGCCAGTCGCTGAAGGCGGTCGGGAGCCAGTCGCTTTGCCGCAACAGAAAGGCGACGAGCCACATCAGCGCGAAGGCCACGAACACGGCGAGGTTGGCGATGATGAGCCGCGTGACCATGTTGCCGTGCCGGAATTGGTGACGGACGTCGTGCCAGATGGAGTCGAACATTTTGGGTCGTGTAATTGGTGGGCCAAAAGTAAAAAGCCACCAACTGCGTCAGTCCGTGGCTTTTCAAAAATCAGCGGCGGCCCATCTCGTATCGAGCCGACCTCGGCAGGCCCTTTTTTTGACGGCGCAAAAAGCGGCCGGGCGGTTTTTCCATCTTTGCCTATCGGAACAAAACCCGCCCCCGCGTGAGCACGCCCGTCAAAATCTTCATCGCCTTTTCCCACGAGGACAACGCCCTCGAAAAGAAGCTCAAAACCGCCTTGAACCCCCTCGTCAGGTTAGGACATGCGACGCTGTGGGACGATTTTTCGGTGGAAAGCGGGAGCGATTGGAAGGCCACCATCATGCAGAATCTGCTCGATTCGGGTGTGGTTTTGCTGCTTTTCAGCCCGGATGCCATCGCCTCGCCCTATTTCATGGAAGAAGTCGAGGTCGCCATCGAGCGGCACAAAAACGGGGAGGCCGTCGCCGTCCCGGTCATCCTGCGGCCTTGTGCGTGGCAGAGGGTGCCGCATATCGCCGAGTTGGAGGCCCTGCCCGAAAAGGCTCTGCCAGTCACCAAGTGGGCGGACACGGACGACGCGTTCCTCCACCTGTTCGAGGCTGTTGAAAAGCTAGTGGAAAGACCAAAAGCGAAGCTCGAAGGGAAATCTACCACAGAAACCGCCGACCTCTTCGCTCTCCGCGAGGCCGACCCCTTCCACGACCAGATGGTTTTCATCGAGGGCGGAAAGTTTGACATGGGAGACACCTTCGGCGAGGGCCTTAATCCCGAAAAGCCCGTCCACCCGGTGACGGTTCCCAGCTTTTGGCTGCAAAAGACCGCCGTCTCGCAGGCCCAGTGGATGAAGTTCATGGACTATAACCCCTCGAATTGGAAGGGCGATAACCTGCCTGTCGAGAACGTCAACTGGGAGGAGGCGCAGGCCTTCATCGAAAAAGTGAACAGGCCGGCCTCAAGTACCGCCTTCCGAGCGAAGCCGAGTGGGAGTTCGCAGCCCGCGAACGCGGCAAAAAGGTCAGGTTCGGAAACGGAAAGGACATCTTGCGTCCTTCCGAGGCCAACTTCAAAGCTCCCAAAGAATACAAAGGGGAATATTCAGAGGTTGGTGAATACCGCCAAAAGACGGTCGCCGTCGCCTCCTTCAAGCCCAACTCTCTCGGCCTTTACCAGATGTCGGGCAACGTTTGGGAATGGTGCGCCGACCACTGGCACGAGTCCTATGACCGTGCTCCAAGCGACGGTTCGGCATGGACAACCGGTGGAGATTCCGGTCGCCGGGTGGTTCGTGGCGGGTCTTGGGACGACTTTCCTTACCTCTGTCGCGCGTCCAACCGCGACTGGGTCAAGTCAGGCTTTCGGGACAACCTCTTCGGTTTTCGGTTGGCCCGGAACTAACCCTCTGCCCTTTCTCCCTTTTACACTTTTGATGTGGAAACGGCTGTGAGAACGGCGTTTCACCGCGAAGCGGTCGAAAATTTTGAAAAACGCTTTGGGATAGAAACCCACTGATTTGGCTGTTGTGCCCCAGGCCCCCAAACCGTTGCGAACGTGGTTGGCGAGGCCCCCCAATCGCGGCCAAAAAAGAAGGCCGGAACGAGACATCGCTCCGGCCTTCCTGTCAATTAAAGGCTGATTTTTCAGCGGCGGCCGAAACCGCCCCCGCCGCCTCCGCGACGGTCGTCTCGTCCGCCCCGGTCGCCGCCGCGTCCGCCTCGGTCACCGCCACGACCTCCCCGGTCGCCGCCAAATCCGCCACGGTCGCCTCGCTCGCCGCGCGGGCGTTCTTCCGGCTCGACGTAGCCCTCCGGTTTCTCGAGCAAAGGCTTGCGCGAGAGGCGCAGCTTGCCGGTCTTCGAGTCGACGTCGACGATGGCGACGCTCACCTTGTCGCCGACTTTGAACAAGTCCTCGACGTTGCCGACGCGCTTGTAGTCCATTTCAGAGACGTGGAGCAAGCCGCTCTTTCCGTTGTAGCCGACGAAAACGCCGTACGGCTGGAGGGTCTCGACGACCGCGTCCTGCCAAACGTCGCCGACGGAGGGGACGAAGACAATCTTCCGAACCCGCGCCAAAGCCGCGTCGAGCGCCTCTTTGTCGGGGCCGAAGATGTTGACGATGCCGCCCTGTTCGTCCTCCGTGATGGTGATGGTTGTGCCGGTCTCCTTCTGCATCTCCTGCACGATTTTGCCGCCCGGCCCGATGACCGCGCCGATGTACTCGCGGTCGATGCGGATTTCGACGACGCGCGGGGCGTGGGGCTTGAGTTCCGCGTTCGGCTCGGAGATGCTTTTCGCCATCTCGCCGAGGATGTGCAGGCGGCCGAGGCGGGCCTGTTCGAGCGCCTTTTCCAGCAGGGAATAGGGCATCCCGTCGATTTTGATGTCCATCTGGGTGCCGGTGATGCCCTTCGAGGTGCCGGTCACTTTGAAGTCCATGTCGCCGAGGTGGTCTTCGTCGCCGAGGATGTCGGAGAGGACGGCCTCGCGGCCCTTGTCGTCGGCGATGCAGCCCATCGCGATGCCCGCGACGGGGGCCTTGATCGGCACGCCTCCGTCCATCAGGGCCATCGAACCGGAGCAGACCGTCGCCATCGAAGACGAGCCGTTCGATTCGAGGATGTCGCTGACGAGGCGGATGGTGTACGGGAACTTCTCGTCCGGCATCACCTGCCGCAGCGAGCGGTGGGCCAGGTTGGCGTGGCCGACCTCGCGCCGGGCCGGGCCGCGCATGGGTTTCACCTCGCCCGTCGAGAAGGGCGGGAAGTTGTAGGCGAGCAGGAACGACTCGTCGTGCGGGTCGAGCGCCGTGTCGATGAGGGCCGCGTCCTTCACCGTCCCGAGGGTGAGGGACATGAGGGCCTGCGTCTCGCCCCGCGTGAAAATCGAGGATCCGTGCGCGGCGGGCAGGTAGTCGATTTCCGTCCAAATCGGGCGCACCTCGTCGAGCTTCCGCCCGTCGAGCCGCTGCGAGTAGGAGAGGACGACGTCGCGGACGATCTCCTTGTTGATGTCGTGCAGGTAGTTTTTGACCAATGATTTGTTGGCCTCCATGTACTCTTCGCCGAACTCGGCGGTGACGACCTCAATGGCGGCCTTGTCGATTTCCTTGAAGGCGTTGTTGCGCTCCTTCTTGCCGCTGGCGGAGCGGGCGACCTCGTAGGTTTTTTCGGAAACCAGTTCGCGCAGCCGGGCTTCGAGCTTTTCGTCGGCGGGAGGCGGGGTCACTTCGCGCTTGACGGCCTTGTCGCCGACCAGCTCTGCCAGCCGTTTTTGGGCTTGGATTTGAACCTTGATGGCGTCGTGGGCGACCTTCAAAGCCTCGATCAGGTCGGCCTCCTGGCACTCTTTCGCCTCACCCTCGACCATCGTGATGTCGTCCTCCGTCGCGCCGACGATGAACTCCATGTCGGCCGTCGCGAGGGCCTTGCGGCCTGGGTTGATGACGAACTTGCCGTCAATCCGGGCGACGCGAACCTCCGAAATCAGCTTCTGCATCGGAACGTCGCTCACCGCGATGGCTGCCGAGGCGGCGAGGCCGGCGAGCGCGTCGGGCATCACGTCCTTGTCGCGGTCGGCCGAGATGAGGTAGATGAGCACCTGCGTGTCGAACAGGTAGCCGTCGGGGAAGAGCGGCCGGATGGCCCGGTCGACGAGGCGGCAGATGAGGATCTCGTAGTCGCTCAACTTCGTCTCTCGGCGGAAGAAGTTGCCCGGCACGCGGCCGACGGAGGCAAATTTTTCCTGGTAGTCAACAGAGAGCGGGAAGAACTCCTGCCCCGGCTTCATCTCCCGAGCGGAGACGACGGTGGCGAGGATCATCGTGTCGCCCATGCGCAGGAGGACGGAGCCGTCTGCCTGCGTGGCGAGCTTGCCGGTCTCGAGAACGACCTCGCGCCCGTCCGGCAGGTGGAAGGAGGTTGAAAGTGGGATTTGCTTACCCATCTGATAAAAGTGTTTTTGGCCCTATTTGCCCAAAAACACCGTCGGGAGGCCAGTCTTCCGTGAAAAACAAACCTCGACCGAGAGGCCCCGCAGCGGGAGCAGAATGGAAAATTTCAGCGGGCAACCTGTCGATGGCCTCAATGACCCCTTCGGGGCAAGGCGTTGACCGGTAAAATTTCACATCCTGCAACTGGGTCGTGCGCGTGGCGACGGTCGCAGTGGTTCTTAAAAGAAGCGGGCCGGGCGGCGGTTTTCCGAGCCGTTGTGGCCGTGATTGAAATTGGGCGGCCGCATCCGGCAGCCCGTGGTTAAAAACGTCGAAGGCTGGCCGGTGGGCCAGCCTTCGAGCGATGCTTTTTACTTCCGCAAGCCGAGCCGTTCGATGAGTGCCCGGTACTTGAAGATGTCCTTTTTCGCGTAGTAGCCCAGCAGGCTCTTGCGCTGCGCGACCATCGAGACGAGCGAGCGGCGCGTGGCGTGGTCCTTTTTGAAGGTGCGCAGGTGGTTGGAAAGCTCCTGGATGCGGTAGGTCAGCAGCGCGACCTGCACCTCGGTGGCTCCGGTGTTGTTGGGGTTGCCGCCGCCGTACTCCTTGACGATTTCGGCGACCTTCTCCTTTGGATAGTAAACTGCCATGTTGTTGCTAAAGATTTTTAGTGAACCAAATCGAATCGCTGGCAGGCGGTCCGTCATCAGTTTGAATTTCAGGTTGTCTGAAAAGTCGGGCGAAAGTAGCTCGACTTTTTCGCTTCTCGCCCAAGTTTGGAGATGAAAACCTTTTTTAATTCTGTGGGCTGGACGGTTTTTGGCGGGTCGGCCGAATAAAAGAGAAGCAACCCCTCCTCGACCGCCTCTTCGCAAGCAAAAACCGGAACGCTTGTGGGTTGCAAGCGCCCCGGTTTTCAGCCGAACAGGAGGGATGTTCAACGCCCGAGATAAAAAGCCATCTGCAGCCCCGCCACCCCCCGGTTGCCGAAGTAGCTCGATCGAAGCGTCGCCTCGTCGTCGTTCTGCTCGACGATGGTGATTGTCTCAGCCCCGGTCGCCACTGGCTTCGAGCGCGTCGTGACCTTCGACCTGACCTTGCCGCCGAACCGCAGGATCGAGAACCCAAGCCCGTACTCGATGCCCACCGACAACCGCTCGGCGACGAAGAAGTTGATGCCCACCAGCCCGTCGAGGCCGATGCCGAATCCGCCCGGCTGGCTCCGCTGCGTCTCGCGCTTGAACCAGGTGTCGTTGGCGTTGATGTCGTCGTCAACCTCCGTTTCCTTCAAGCGCCCGGCGACGGCGACGGACACCGCGACGCCCACATAGGGGTCGAGCCGCCGCGTCCCGTCGAAGTGCCGCTCAATGCCGGGCGAGAGGCCGATGGCCCAGCCCTTCGTCTCGAGGGAGGCATAGTTGTAGCCGCCGCTGGTGTACGCGTCCTTTTCGCTGACCTTCTCGCCCCGGCCGTAGATGGTCAGGTCGAGGCGGAGGGTGAGAAGGCGGCTGTGGATTTTGCGGAGCTGCAGGCTGACGGAGTCGAACCTGTTTTCCCAAACAAGCCCTTTCAGCCCGGCCGCCTTGATGCCGAAGCCGATGTCGCCCACAGGCGGCTTGAGCGGGCGGAGGCTGTCGGCGTCCGCCGAAGAGAGGTGGCTGGAAGTTTGCGGCGCGGCCGCGAAAAGGGCGGCAATTGGAAAGGCCGCGAGGAGCAGGATGTGGATGGATTTTTTCATAACCGATTGATTTTGAACTGATTGATTGTATTTGAAAATGCCGGGAGAAGCCGTCAGCCAGCCTTCGCCCGGCCCGTCATCACGTCGTTGAAGCGGCGGACGAGCTTTTTGAGCTTTCCCCTTGACATGATGAGTGGGACGATGGCGATGAGCAGCAGCACGAGGGCCAGTCCGATGCTGAAAAAGGTGCACAGCCCGCCCACCGCCACGAGCGCGCTGCCCGCCAGGCTCGTCGATTTGACGCTGCGGAAGAGGCTCATCGCCTCGTCGTCGTGCGCGGTCTCCACGATTGACCGCAGGGCCTTTGCGTTCTTGATCTTGTGGCCCTGATAGTGGAGCTTCCTTTTCAGGAGGAGCGTGTCGGCGGACGCAGTGGCGGCCTGTGCGACGGGCATGGCAAAGAGGAGGAGGAACAGGCCGAGCAGGCCCGTTTTGAACTTGTTTTTCATAAAAAAGAAGGTTTGAGTTGTGATGAATTGGCGCGTTCAGCCAGAGGTGGCCCGCGCTGTCGTGCCGATCGCGGTCCCAGGCAATCACTTCCTGAACGCCCACGCCAGTCCAGCGCTCAAGCTCGCCTGTCGGAAGGACTGCTTACCGTCGACCGTCGTCTGGCTGCCATCGGGCGCGGTGATGAGCAGGCCGATGAACTTGGGGTTGGTGCTCTGGTAGCCCAGCCGCAGCTTGGCCGAGAGCCGACCGGTGAGGCCCACATTCAGGTCGGCCATCAGCCCGGCGAGGAGCGCGGGTGCCGAGCCTTCCGAGACGCGCACCTGACCTACCAGTAAGTTGGTGAAGGTCTGTTGCGGGTAGGTCGCTCCGCCCAGCCCGAAGTGGCAACCCAGCCCCAGCCAGACGGGCCGCTTTTTGGCGAGGGGCACGTTGCCGAACAGGTCGAAATAGACCGCCGTCAGCTTCCACGGCCCGCTCTCCACCTGGTCGAAGGTGCCGCCGGTCTGTGTCCTCATGGCATCAGTGTCGATGGGGTTTTTGTGCGACTGCACCGAGATCCCCATCCCAAAACCGCTGATTTGATAGGCGTAATGGAGCGACCAGAACTGGCCCTGCCTGGCGAAACCAGCCTTGGCAGATGACGTGCTGGCGAAGTCGCCGACCGGCAGGCTGCGGCCGATGGTGGCGGAGAGGATGCTGCCCGTCGGCACCAGCGCGGCCAGCCCGGTTGCGAGCAAAAGGAGGACGGCGGCACAGTTCCGAGCATTCCGAAGGGCATGGCGGCGGCACCCGCCGCACTCTTGCGAGGCGACTATGTTGAACTTGTTTTTCATAAAAAAGAAGATTGAACAGGTGAGAATCAGCACTTGTAGGTGTAGACGACCTGTGTCGCCGCACCGCCCGACGAGTTCGATGTCGTCTTCAAGATGACACGGCCGAGGCTGTCGAGCAGGTAGTTGATGTCTTCCACGGTGGCCGAGCCGCTCGAGGAGGTCGTCGTGATTTTCGTCGGCAGTTTCGGCGGGTCGGGCCACCAGTAGACCTTGCCGGTGATGATGGTGTTGTCGGGCGAGGCCGGGCCGTAGGTGTAGGTTTTGGTGAAGTTTATCACCCCGGCGTTGTCGCGGACGGTGACCTTGACGGGGTTGCCGTCGCCGTCGTACTCATATGAATCGGAGATGAGGACCGCGCCGGTCGCGTCGTAGTAGGTCTCCTTCACGATGTTTCCGTTCGCGTCGCGCAGGTAGTCGCGGTTGACGGTCGTGCCGTCGGATTGGCGGCGCACCTGACGGTAGGCAAGGCCGCCCGAGAGCAGGTGGGTGCGCACCGTCGTGTCGTTGGGCTGGCCCGGCTCGATGTCGACGATTGTGGACCTGACCGAGTCCTTCAAAGGCTCGTCTTCGTCCTCGAAGCCGTCGCCGTCCGTGTCGACGAAGCCGAAATACTCATAGGTGACTTGCACGTCGGCCCCTACGATGCCGAGGATATGGCCCGCGTCGTCGTATGTGTATTGGTAGACCGAGCTGCCCCCGTAGTCTTCGGAGGCGACGAGGTGGCTGCAGTCGACCGGGGCCGGGGGCGCGGGTGCCTTGTCCTTTTTGCAGGAGGCGACGAGCAACAAGCCGAGCACGCTGGAAAAGAGGATGTTTTTCATAAAAAAGACAGTTTGAAAGTGAGTGGTTGAAGGGGGGGTGCCCGGTTTGGCGCGAAGCCCCACCCAATAGCGGTGGATTTGATTGAGGGCAAACGGGCGACGAGATTGCCGAGGGAGGCCAACAAAATCAACCATCGCGCAGCAGCATCGCCCGGTCGCGGTCGCCGAGGAACTCGACGGGCAGCACCGCGGCATCGCGCCACGCTCCGCCCGTCGGGACGATGCCGAGGTTGACCCACGCCTGCCGTCCGACGCGACCGTAGGCCACAAGGCACAGCACCGTGCAGCCCTGCAGCGTGAATGCCGGGTGCCGCTGCGCCATGTTCTGCGCGAGGGTGGCGAGGCCGCCGTACTTGCGCTCGAGCAGCGGCCGCACGGCGCCCATGCCGACGGGGAACGTGGTCACGTCGAAACAGACCGGGCTTTGCGCGATGAGCACGTTGTGGTCGTCTCCGTCGGCCTGCGAAAGGGACATCTTTTGTGCGGCGATGCCCGCGAAGAGGCTCCGGTTCCCGTCAGTGAAATGCGCCTCCACAAACCCGGCGTGCGACCCCGAGACGCTGGCCACCCGGCGCAGGTGCGCTTCGAGCAGTTGGAGGAAGGTGGCCCGGTCGTCGGGCGGCGGCTCTTGCGGCGAGGGGGGCGTTTTTTTGAAGAAATCGAGGAATGCCATGGCTTTTTTCTTTTTGAAAGGAAAGGCTCCGCCCTGCGCTGCCAGCGACGGGCCGTCAGCGCGAGGGTTTGGAGCAGAGAATCGATTTGCGTCGGTAAGAGGTCGGGCGGAGGCCCGCGTCAGATTTTCACCACCTTTTGCTGCCACCTCCCGGTGGTCGCTGTCGCAGTGAGCCAGTAGATGCCGGCCGGCCAACGGGCCATGTCGAGGTCGACCGTCGTTGTTTGTCGGGCCGACCAAACGGGGCGGCCCTGCGCGTCTTTTATCTCAAAGAGCGCGTCGCGCCCAGCAGCCCCGTCGAGCCGGATTTGCAGCAGGCCGGTCGTCGGGTTGGGCGAGGCGGTGAGCTTTTCGGCGGGCGCTGTGGGCGCTGGCGCGCCGGTCGTGCCGCTTTTGAAAAGGAATTTCCCCGCACCCCCCTCGCCAAGCGGGATGAACTTGCCGGTGTGCGAGACCGCCCGAGGCCCGCTCGTGGAGATGCCGAACTGGAGCGAGTCGCCGATGTAAACCACGTCCTCCACGATGATGAAGCGCAGTTCGGCCACGCGCGTCGTGTTGGGCCGGTTGGTCAGGTCGGTGCGGATGGCGGCCAGCTCGCAGCGGCTCTCTGCGGGGAAGTTTTTCGAGAGGGTGAGCAGGTCTTTCCCCTCAGTTCCGAGGGTGCTTTTATTGAAAACGACCTCCGGGTCGGCCATCAGGTGGTAGCCGGGCGAGAAGCCGTAGCTCACGACGACCGCCGCGCCGAGCAGGTCGAAACCAGCGGCCGAGCTGTCCGATAGGGCGTCTATGCCGAAGGTGAGGTGCCAAATCGAATCTCCTTCGGGCTTCGCGTCGAGCAGCACTGGTTCGAGGCGGTACGGGCTTGGGGCCAGGCCCGGCGGCGGTGGGGCGATGCCGTGCGTCTTCCGATAGTTGAAATCGATGGCGAGGAAGTCGGAGCGGTCGATTTGCCCGTCGCCGTTGGCGTCGAAGTGCTTTGCGTCGAGGCCGGAGAGGATGTTCGTCCCCCAGTCCTGCGCCGCGAGGCCGCTCCAAAAGGTGGTCTGTTCGGCGCGGGGCAGCCCGTCGAAGCCAAAGGCGAGGGCGAAGGTCACCGCGTCGTAGATGTCGACGATGTTGTCTCGGTCGATGTCGCCCGGCCACACGCAATCGGGCGAGAGGAACACTTCGATGTCCGCCGAGGCCGTGCCGCCGCAGTAGTCGGTGACGATGAGCGAGACGGTCTTCGAGGTGGTCACGTCGAGCGCCGGGCCGCTGCCGAGCACCGCGCCGCCCGATTTCCACAGGTAATCTTTCATCCATTCCGGCGCGACGAGCGTGGTGCCGCCGTCGCACTTGACCACTTTTTTGGGCATGGCGGAGAGGTCGGCCTTCGGGTGGACTTCGACGATTTCGGTGGTTTTGACGGTGCAGCCCTGCGCGTTCGATGCGGACAGCTCAACGATGTGCGGGCCGGGGCTTTGAATGACGCAGGTCAAGTTCTTCTCCGTCGAAACGGGCTGGCCGTCGATTTTCCAGACGTGGCCCGAAGCCCCAATCGTCGTGTTCTCAAAGACAATCGCGCTGCCCGCGCAGGCCACGGGGTTGTTGAACGAAGCCTGCAGCGACGGGCTTGACGGCTTGAGGATGCCGATGCCGTTGTCTGTGCCGACGAAGATGGAGCCGTCGGGGTGAAAGGCAATCTGATAGACCAGATTGCCCGGCAGGCCCGAGTCGCAGGTGGTGAACTTTTGGAAGGAGCCGTCGGCTAAAAGATGCCCAAGGCAGTCGGTGTAGCCAATCCAGACGGAGTGGTCGTTGGGGTCGATTTCGAGCGAGTAGATGCCCCCGCTCTGGCTGATGCCGTTGATTTTCGTCCAAGTGCCGCTGTCGGCGTTGAACCTCGCCAGTCGGTTCGAGGGCTGAAACGGCTGACTCCAAATTCCCTTCACCTGATAGGCCGCCCAGATGTCGCCGTCCTTGTCCGCGGCGACGAGGCCGATGTTGGCGTACCAGGCTTGGTTCTCGAAACTGTTCAAATAGGCAGTCGGAACCTTGTGGCTGACCAGCTCAAAACCACCGCCAGCCGTGCGTTTGAGCTGCTGCAAGGTGTCGAACCCGTGCGCTGAAGAGGGGATTCCGTACTGGTTTGCAAAGGCCCACAGGTCGGGATGATCGCCCGTGCCCATGCCGATTTCGTTGGAAAGCAGCCCGTCCGCCTCGGTCATCAGTTGCCATTTGCAAGCTGGTCCGTATTGTAGGATTCCTTTCGAGGTGGCAAACGCCACGTTCGCCCCCCAAGCTCGGCAGCTCTTAATGCCACCCGCCGGCGTTGCCAGGCAAAGGAGGGAGGCATCCGTGCAACTCCCGCCCTGGTCAACCCGAGTCAGGTTGTAGGCGCTGCTGCTGTTCAGCCAAATGTTCTGCAACGAATCGAAACCGACGAGGAAATGCCCGGAACAGGTCGGCTGGAAGGGCAATGGGCC
>JBGAWE010000064.1:0-21020 GCA_044227705.1 Saprospiraceae bacterium | reverse complement strand
AAGGCACCCGCGCCGTTCGTGCTGCTGCCGACGCCGCGCTGCACCTGAATCTCATCCGCCGAGGCGGCGAAATCGGGCAGATCCACCCAAAAAACGCCCTGGCTCTCCGCGTCGTTGAGCGGGATTCCATTGAGCGTCACGTTGATTCGCGTTGGGTCGGAGCCTCGGATTCTGAGGGCGGTGTAGCCGATGCCCGTGCCTCCGTCCGACGACTCGACGACGCCGGGCAGCGTCTTCAAAAGATAGGGCACGTCGGCCCCCGTGTTGCGCTCGGCGAGCTGCTCGCGGCCGAGGTTCGAGTGCGGCACGGGCGAGCCATCGGCAACTCGTGTGGCGGCGATAGTGACTTCTTTCAAAGTCGCCGAATCGGCCACAACCTGTTGAGCATCAATGGTTTTGAAATTGAAAAAAAGAAAGATGAGGAGCGCGGCCAACCGGCCGGTCATCGAAAGAGAAACCCTGAAAAACATCCTGAAAAAAACTGGAACCGGTGAAAAAGGACCCGCCTGTGGGCGGTGCGGGCCGTGCCAAAAGACACCGTTCTCTCCCGCCGTCCGGCGGGATTCGCTCTCCCTTCGCAGCATTACCTGCGCAGGTTCGACGGGTGTGATCTCAGCCGGTTCTTTTTCAAAAAGGACCGGCACCCCATGAGTTTGCAGGGGCGAAAATAGGGTGAACTAGAGATCGAGCGGCTGAAAACCAAGCCGTTGATTCAAACCTGCTTCGACGAGCAGGCGAACGCAGTCGTCGCAAAAAGCCCGCTCTCCTGCAACCCTTTGAACCCGCCGCGCACGTCCACGAGGTTGTCAAAACCCCGCGCCCGGAGGATGCTCGAAAAGACCATCGACCGGTAACCGCTCTGGCAATGGATGAAAACCGGCCCCTCGCGTGGCACCGCCAGCATCGACTCGTTGACGAAGTCGAGCGGTGCGTTTTCCACGCCTTCGAGGTGTTCGGCGTTCCATTCCGAAGGTTTTCGCACATCGAGGATGACCGCGCCCGGCTGTTCGGAAAGCTCGGCCGGGCTGATTCTAGGAATCGAATCGACCTCGAAACCGGCTTCTCGCCACGCCTCGACACCGCCGTCGAGGAAGCCGAGGCAATGGTCGTAGCCGACGCGGGCGAGCCGGCGAACGACCTCCTCCTCCCTTCCGACGGGCGCGACAATCAATATCTTTTGGGTCAAATCCGGCACGAGCGCGCCGACCCACGGGGCAAACGAGCCGTCGATGCCGATGAAAATCGAGTTCGGCACGAAGCCCTGCGAGAAGGTCTCCGCGTCGCGCGTGTCGATGACGAGCGCATCGGTCTCGTTCGCCGCCGCCTCAAACTCTCGGGACGAGAGGGGCCGCACGCCGCGTTCCATCACCTCGTCAATGGGGTCGTAGCCGTTCTTGTTCATCCCCACGTTGAGCGGGAAATAGGCGGGCGGCGGGGCGAGTCCGTCGGTCACCTCTTTGACGAATTCCTCTTTCGTCATGTCGGCGCGGAGGGCGTAGTTGGTCAGTTTTTGGTGGCCGAGGGTGTCGAAGGTTTCTTTCGACATATTCTTTCCGCAAGCGGAGCCAGCCCCGTGCGCCGGGTAAACCAGCAAGTCGTCGGGCAGGGGCATGACCTTTTTTCTCAAAGAATCGAAAAGCGTGGCGGCGAGCTGCTCCTGTGTCATTTCGGCCGCTTTTTGGGCGAGGTCGGGGCGGCCGACGTCTCCAATAAATAAGGTGTCGCCGCTGAAAAGGGCCTTTTCATCCCCGTTTTCATCGATCAAAAGGTAACAGGTGCTCTCCATCGTGTGGCCCGGCGTGTGCAGGGCGCGGAGACGGATTTTCCCGATTCGGAAATCCTCGCCGTCGGCCGCAATTCGGGCGGCGAAGGAGGGCGTGGCCGTCGGGCCGTAGACAATCTCGGCGCCCGTCTTCTTGGCGAGGTCGACGTGGCCGCTGACGAAGTCGGCGTGGAAGTGCGTCTCGAAGACAAACTTGATTTTCGAGCCTGACTTGCTGGCCCGTTCGAGGTAGGGCGCTGTCTCGCGCAGCGGGTCGATGACGGCGGCCTCGCCCTCCGATTCAATGAAATAGGCCCCCTGCGCGAGGCATCCGGTGTAAATCTGCTCGATTTTCATGCTCGAAAAGTTGTCTGGCAAAGATTGAAGCGAGGCGATGAAAACCGGGCCAGCCGCCAAAAGTTTTCCGGCCTAACGCCGCCCGTTTCTTTTGGGAACACCTTTGGATATTTGCCCCCATTATGAAAGTCCTCCTCATAGAAGACGAGCCGAAGACATCCCGCGCCATCCAGGGCTTCCTGCAAGAGTGCCAGATGGACGTGCTCTGCGCCGCCGACGGCCTGACCGGCCGGGCGGTCGCCCAACAGAACACGTTCGACGTCATCATCTGCGACATCGTCATGCCCGGCCTCAACGGCATCGAGCTTTGTCGCCAACTGCGCGAGGATGGCGTCCGCACGCCGTTCCTCTTCCTCTCCGCTCTCTCGCAGGCCGACGACAAGGTGACAGGCCTCGACG
The DNA here is from genome assembly GCA_044227705.1 of Saprospiraceae bacterium. Classification (GTDB taxonomy): domain Bacteria; phylum Bacteroidota; class Bacteroidia; order Chitinophagales; family Saprospiraceae; genus JANOQP01. The sequence continues at coordinate 18,502 of JBGAWE010000064.1, read as the reverse complement.
CGGGCGCCGACGACTATCTCGCCAAGCCCTTCGACCTGAAAGAGCTGCGGGCGCGAGTCGAGGCGCTCGTCCGCCGGGCGGGCGCGCCGCCACCGGTGAAGCTCACCTTCGCCGACCTCGAAATGAACCTCCACACCCTCGAGGTGACGCGGGCCGGGCAGAAAATCACGCTGACGCCACGCGAGTTCAACCTGCTCGAATACCTCGTAAGGAACCCTAACCGGGTGATTTCAAAGTCGGAAATCCTCGAAAATGTCTGGAACATAGACGAGAAGATCAACACGAACGTCATCGAGGTCTACGTCGGCTACGTTCGGAACAAGATGGACAAGGGGTTTTCGCAGAAGCTGATTCACACGCATTTCGGGGTCGGGTATGTGATGAAACAGGAGAACTGAAGCTGGCCGTTGTTAACGTCCTCATCAGCAACTCTCGGCAAGAAGGTTGTTGGCGCGGACGCCAACAACGGCCAGCGCAGCCATCCAGCATTTCAAAAAATGACAATAAGAACTCGGCTCACCCTGCAGTTCATTCTGCTTACGGCGACCATCTTCCTCACGGCACTTGTCTTCATCCACCGTCGCTTCTCGCAACAGGTGGACGACGAGTTCTACACCCTTTTGGAGAGCAAGGCGCGGATGACGGGCGAGATGGTGCTGCGCCACGAGGAGAGCCTGTTGCCCATCGTCCTGCCCATGGAGCGGCCGACGCTGCCCTCGACGGGCAACACCCGAATCTTCGACGGGAAGCTCCGCTGCGTGTTCGCGCTCAACCCGGCGGCCGATTTTTTGGAGGAGAAAATCCTGCAAAACCTGGCCGAGATGGGCAGTTGCCGCTTCAAGGAGGGCGACCGCTTCGCCTTCGGCGTGACGCTCCGCTCGGCCTCGGGCAACAGCTACCTTGTCGTGGCGGACGACCGCCCCGACTATTCGAGGCTCGGGGAGCTGCGCAACATCCTCCTCTTGAGCTTTTTCCTGCTGATGGCTGCGGTGGCGACGGGTGGCTGGTTCTATGCCGGGCAAGCCCTGCGGCCGGTCTCGCGCATCGTGGAGACGGTCGACGGCATCCTGCCCTCCGACCTCAGCGGCCGCCTCGAGGCGGACAACCAGCACGACGAGATCTCTCACCTCGCCGCCACCTTCAACCGGCTCCTCGACCGCATCGAGGGGGCCTTCCGGTTGCAGCGCAGCTTCATATCCAACGTCTCGCACGAACTGAAGAACCCGCTCGCAGCGATGGACGCACAGCTCCAGCTCGCCCGCTCGAAGGAGCGCTCTAAAGAAGAGTATGCCACGCTCGTCGCCTCGCTGCACGACGACGTGCAGGAGCTTTCGGAGACCTCCAACAAGCTCCTCCAACTGGCAAAGGTCAACAGCGACGGGCGCGGCATCCCTTTTACGGAAGTCCGCCTCGACGAGCTTTTGTACGAATCCCGCGCCTCTTTGCTCAAAACCCGGCCCGAAGCGACGGTCCTGATTGAAATCACAGACTTGCCGGAGAACCCCGACCAGCTCTGCGCGCAGGGCAACGAGCCGCTGCTGCGCACGGCCCTGCTCAACCTGCTTGACAACGGCTGCAAGTTCTCGCCCGACAACCGGGTGGACGCCGCCATCAGCTTTGGTCCGACCGGCTTGCCCGAAATCAGGATTTCCAACCGGGGCGACGCCATCCCGGCGGAGGAGTTGCCGCACCTGTTCGAGCCGTTTTTCAGAAGCTCTAAGCACATCGCGGTGCGCGGATCGGGCGTAGGCCTGTCGCTTGTAGAGAGCATTTTGAAACTGCACGGCGCGGCGATTTCCGTCACCTCCACGGCTGGGGAAGGAACAGTCTTTTTGATAAAATTCCCGGAAAACGGCCCGAACGCCCCGCACTCGCTCGCTCGGGTCTCCGACCCGATGCGTCCCGGAAGCCGCGTCCCGGAAGCCGACCTCCGACCGGCGCAAACGGCAGGCAGGTCGGAGAGATGCAAACGGGACGCATCGGGTCGGAGACCCGCGCGAGCGGCATCGCTTTTTTGGCCAAGAACCTGTTGACCCTCGCAGCTTTTTACCTGCTCGCCACCGGCTGTCGAAAATCGCCCGCCGCCGAGGCCGCCGAGCAGCAGCAGCAGGCGACGACCGTCCTGATAACCTACAACGGCATCCTCCTCGACCTCGTGAAAGGTTGCGAGGGCTACCGCCCTCCCGTCTCGGCGCGGATGTACGCCTACATGGGCCTCGCCGCGTGGGAGACGAGCCGCCCCGCCTTGCCCGCCGCCCGCTCGATGACCTCGCTCTGCCCCGGCATCAAGGTGCCGGTGTGGGACACAGTGGGCGGCCCATTCGTCCTACCGGTCGCGCTCGACGCCTGCTACCGGACGCTCATTGAGCACTTCTTCCCGCACCGAATCCAATACCTCTCGAAACAGAGCGAGGCCCAGCTCCACGCTATGCTCACAGGCAACTCTCAGCGCATCGGCCCGGTCGCCATCGAGCGCTCGCGCCGGTTCGGCGAGGCGATGGCGATGGCCTTCTACACCTGGTCGGCGACGGACAGCATCGGCCACCAGGCCTATCTCTACAACTTTGACAAAGGCTACGCCCCGCCCGTCGGCCCCGGCCTCTGGACGAAGACGGGCGTCAACCCCGCGCCCGCCCTGCTGCCGCGATGGGGGCAGGTGCGGACGTTCGTCGTCGCGCCCGGCGAGGTCAGGGAGCGGGCGCCGAAACCCTTCTCGGAGGACCCCGGCTCGCCCTTCTATGCTGAGGCGATGGAGCTTTACACCCTTTCCCGCCCGCTCTCCAACGAGGACCGCTGGATCGCGGAGTTTTGGAGCGACGACTTTTCCGGGGTCTGTTTCTGCGCCTCCTCGCGCTGGGTGAGCATCGCCAACCAGGCCCTCGAGTTGAAAAAGGCCGATTTCCCGACCGCTATCGAGACCTACCTGAAGCTTGGCCTGGCGCTCAACGACGCGGCCGTCAAGGCCTGGCAGGTGAAGTACGAATTCGACGTCGAACGACCCGAGACCTACATCCAGCGCAACATCACCAACAACTGGGAGCCGCTGCACGACTCGCCGCCCTTCCCGTCCTACCCGTCGGGCCACGCGACTTTCAGCGCGGCGTCGGCCGCAGTCTTCTCGAGCATCCTCGGCGACGAAATCGAGATGTCCGACCGCAGCCACGAGGGCCGCAAGGAGTTCTTGAGCAAGCCCCGCCGGTTCCACAGCTTCCACGAGATGGCCCGAGAAAACGCCGTCTCGCGCCTGCTCCTCGGCGTTCACTACCGGATGGACTGCGAGGAAGGGTACCGGTTGGGGGAAATCATCGGAGGGAGGGTGGCGGCGATGGAGGTCTGGGAAAGGCCGCACAAGGTGAAAAACTGACTTGTTGGCTTCAGTCGAAAGGGCAGAAGTTCCGGTCACGTTGGGCTTCTGCCTTTTTCTTTTTGTCGAAACTCGATTTGGCCAAAAATTTATGTGATTCACCCGGTTCCGACAGCATGGCTGGCAGTTTTCATTTGTGCTGCCGACCGGCCCTATTGTGATAAAGACAAACAGCCCGGCCAGCCCTATCTTTTGAGAAAACTTCCAATGAAATGTCCCGCCCACGCCCCCTCCGATTGGCGACGCTCGCCCTCGTCCTCCCGCTCACCCTTTTTGCGCAAGCCCCGTCGCCGCTCGACGACCCGGCCTTTCAGGAAATCCTCGAGAACATCGCCAAGCGCAACGCGCTGAACCCCGACTTCGACGCGCACCAGCTCGTCGAACACCTCGACAACCTGCTCGACAACCCGCTCGACCCTAACCTCGCCGAACGGTCAGAACTCGAGAACCTCTGGCTTTTGAGCGAGGCACAAATCCAGTCCTTTTTTGAGTACCGCGAAAAGCTCGGCCCTTTCCTTTCCATCGAAGAACTTCAGGCCGTGCCCGGCTGGGGGATGGACGACACGCGGGCCGTTCGCCCGTTTTTCAAAACCCAAACCAGCTTCGACGACTGGAACGGCAAGCGCAAATCGTTGATTTTCAATGGCAAAGACGACCTGCGTCTCCGCGCCAGCTATCGAACCGACAACCAGAACCCGGACGAAAAGAAGTTTGCAGGACCGCCCGTCGGCCTCCTCGTTCGCTATCGGCACACGCTCGGCAGTCGCGTCTCGTGGGGCTTCGCGGCGGACAGCGACCCCGGCGAGCGGCTCTTTCAAAAGGAGAACCGACAGGGTTTCGATTTTTACAGCGGCCACTTTTTTGTGAAAAACTGGTCGAAGACCGTGAAAGCCGTCGCTCTCGGCGACTTCAAAACCAATTTCGGGCAGGGCCTTGTTCTGGCCTCCGGCTTCTCGCTCGGGAAAAGCTCAAACTCCATTTTGATAAAAAAGACCGACGCGCCAATCCGGCCGCACACGGCCGGAGGAGAGGACTTTTTCCAGCGCGGCGCGGCTTTCACCCTTTCAAAAAGGCATTGGGAGGGCACGGCCTTTGCCTCGCACCGCCGCCGCGACGCCGCCGTTTTTGCTCAACAAGACACCCTTGACGGGTTCGACGACGAGGATGCCTTCGCCAATTTTGAGGTCGGCGGATTGCACCGCCTGCCCGCCGAGATAGACGGAGAGAAGACGGTCGGCGAGTCTCTTTTTGGGGCGTCCATCCACCGGGAAAAAGACCGGTTGAGGGTCGGACTGAACTCGCTCGCCGCCCGTTTCAGCCGCCCACTGGCCGAGGGCGGGTTTGATAAAAATGGACACAAGTCGTTCATTTTCAATAGTTTGGACTACACGGGCGGTTGGAAAAATCTGTTGTTCTTCGGCGAGACTGCCCTCGACGGCAGTGGCGGGACGGCCAGCATAAACTCCGCTCTTTTCTCCCTCGACCGGCGCGTGACGATGGCCGTTGCCCACCGGATTTACGGGGGAAATTATCGGCCGCTTTATTCGGCAGCCTTTGGTGAAACGCGCGAGGCGAAGAACGAGCGGGGCCTCTACACCGGCATCGAATGGCGACCCCGGGCGCGGCTCAAGCTCAACGGCTTTCTCGATTTTTGGCGGCACCCGCTGCCCCGCGCCGACTCCAAGGGGGCGTCCAGTGGGCGTGAATGGTTGGCCTCGGCGACTTTTTTCGTTCGAAAAACAGGGCAGGTTCAGGCTATCCTTCGGCATGAAACCCATGAAAAATGGAGCGAAACCGGCCATTTTTCCGAGCACAAGTGGCGGCTGCGCCTCCAATCGAACTGGAAAATGGCCCGCTTCGTCGAATGGCGGGGGAGGGGAGAAGCCACCCGATTCCGCGACGGCGAGGCGCATGAAATGCCTGGTTTTCTCGCCTTTCAGGAAGTCAGGTGGCAACCGTTGGGAAGGTTTTTCAGCGGCGCGGTGCGGTTGACGGCGTTCGAGACGAGCGGGACAGAAGTGCGGATGTACTCTTTCGAGTCGCAACTTTTGGATAGCCAGCTTATCCCGTCGTTCAGCGGGAAGGGGACTCGGCTGGCCTTTCGGGGCGATTTCCGGCTGGGGCGAGGTTCGGAAATCGGGTTGTTTTTCGCTAAAATCAGCTATGTGCAGCCCGAAAACCGGCGGGTCTGGGAGGTGAGGGCGCAGGCGCGGTGGGTGTTTTGATCAAATTTTTCGGCCCAACCCAACAGCACTGCGCCAGTTGGCCGTCTCTACGGGAAAGCTTCTCTCACTCAAACTTTTTTGTCATGAAAAAACTGTCCCTCTTCTGCCTTCTCCTCGCCACCACGATCGCCGCCCGGGCGCAGGGTGATTGGTTCGACCCCACGCAAAAGTGGAATTTCAACGGCTTCAAAGGCTGGGTCGGCGAGGTATTCGAGCGCGTCCAGCCGAGCGGCGACTCGCTCATCGCGGGCCAGGTCTGGAAGAAAATGGGGGTGAAAACGGTCTTCAAAAACACCGGCGGCATCTCCGAAAACGTCCGAGTCCTGCGGCAGGACGGGCTGAAAATCTTCGGCATGGACGGCAGCGGCCCCTTTCTGATGTATGACTTCGGCCTCGCTGTCGGCGAAAAGGTCTTCCTGCCGAGCTACGGACAGACGGGCACGGGCTACAATTACGAGGTGACTGCCGTCGGCGACACCCTGGTCAACGGCAAGCTGCTCAAGACCCAAAAGGTCAAGTGGACGAACAACGGCCCCGGTTTCGGTGCGCAAGTCGGCACCTTCATCGAAGGGATGGGCTGCGTGGAGGGGCTGCACATCGTGGCGGGCGAGTGGTGCCTGTCGGACTGCTACCTCTTCCTCGACGAACCGGCGGCGGGCGCGGTCGACGGACCGGAGCGCAAGTTTTGCAGCCTGACGGCCTCGTGGGGCCAGTTCGAGGGCCTCGGGAAGTCGCTCTGCGCGGTCTCGGCCACCGATGAACCGGGGGAAATCGGGGCGAATGTGTTCCCCAATCCCGCCACCATGGGGCGGCTCAACATCCAGCTTTCGGAGCCGGGCGAGGAGGTCGAGATCTCGTTGACCGACCTACGGGGGCGGGCTGTTTTTTATCAGAAATGGTCAGCCCGGCGGTTGAGACTGGTTCAAAGGAGCGGCCGTGCTTTTGAAAACGGAAAAGGGTCGCGCACGGCGGTTGGTGCAGCTTTTCTAGCTCCTTTCTTTGCAGCAAGGACGCGGAGGCGCAAAGTGACAGGCCTCGAAAAACGCCAGTCTCCGCGGTTTTGCCGCACAGAACTTCCAACAACAAAACCGCCCTTTTCGCGGTTTCCGGGCGGTTATTTCCAACCAAAAATCGCGGCTGTTGAAACAGACCTTTTTCCTCGCCTCCTTCCTTTTTCTCTCCCTAAAACTCGCCGCACAGACGACGGTCAGCGGCGTGATCACCGACCAGTTGAACGGCGAGACGCTCATCGGTGCCTGTCGAGCTGTTCGCCATCCGTCGCGGGACAGCTCGGAACGAGTACGGGTTCTATTCGATTTCCATCCCGGAACGGGCCTGATTCGGTCGTTTTGAAATTCAGCTATCTCGGCTTCGACCCGGTTTTTCAAAAAATAAAACCGGGCGGCTCGGCGGTCAAACTCGACGTCGCCCTGCCGCCCGCCGGGGCGAAACTGGCCGAGGTCGTGATCAAAGCCGACGAGTTTCAACAAAAATTGGCCACGACGGAAATGTCGACCACCCAACTGGAGGTGCGCGACATCAAGCAAATCCCCGTCGTCTTCGGCGAGTCCGACATTTTGAAAGCCCTGCAGCTCAAGCCCGGTTTCACCCCAGGGACGGAGGGGACAACCGGGCTTTTCGTGCGGGGCGGGGCGGGCGACCAGAACCTCATCGTGCTCGACGAGGCCGTCGTCTACAACCCGAACCATTTGTTCGGCTTCTTTTCCACGTTCAACTCCGATGCAATAAAAGATCTGAAAGTCTGGAAGGGCGGCTTCCCGGCGCAGTACGGGGGGCGGCTCTCGTCGGTCATCGACGTGCGGATGAAGGAGGGGAACAACCAGAATTACGAGGCCGAGGGCGGCGTGGGCCTCATCGCCAGCCGCCTGACAGTCGAAGGGCCGATTGAAAAGGGGAAAAGCTCGTTCATCGTCAGCGGGCGGCGGACGTATGCCGACCTCATCACCCGGCAGATAAACCGGGCCAACGAGGACAACGCCAACTACAACCCAATCCCCGACTACTATTTCTACGACCTCAACACGAAGGTCAACTTCCGGCTCTCGGAGCGCGACCGGCTGTTTGTCAGCGGCTATTTCGGACGCGATGTCTTTAACTACAAGGACGACCAGTTCAACTTCAGTTTCGACTGGGGCAACGCCACAGGCACCGCTCGCCTCAACCACATCTATTCGCCGCGCCTGTTCTCGAACACGACTTTCACCTACAGCGACTACCGCTATCTCATTGCCAACAAACTGACGGGCTTTTTCTTCCGAACCGACTCCAATATTAAGGACGTCAACCTGAAGCACGACTTCTACTTCGCCCCCAACGAGCGGCACACGATGCGATTCGGCGGCGGGCTGACGTACCACGACTTCATCGTCGGACGCCTGAAAGCGGGCAGCGACGACGGGAAAATCAGCTTCTCGGCTGGGCAGGGCTTCGACGGGACGGAGATGGCCGCCTATTTCTCCGATGAATGGCGGGCCACTGACCGACTCTCGCTCAACTACGGGGCGCGGCTCTCCGGTTTTGCCAACCGGCCCTCTTTTTATGCGGGAATCGAGCCGAGGCTGGCGGCGAATTGGGCCGTCTCGCCGAGGCTTTCGTGGAAGGCGAGCTATGCGCGGATGAACCAATACGTCCACCTCGTCAGCTCATCGGGCATCTCGCTGCCGACGGACGTTTGGTACCCGTCGACCCGTCGGGTCAAACCGGAGGCGAGCGATCAGATTGCGGCGGGCGGGGCTTATTTGCTCGGGAAAGGTTTGTTTTTGACGGCCGAGGCCTATTACAAGTGGCTCCACCGGCAGGTCGAACTCATCGACGGGGCGAACATTTTTGCCAACGACTCGCTCGAAACACAGTTCGCTTTTGGCAGAGGCTACGCGACCGGACTCGAACTGGAACTCGAAAAAAAGACCGGCAAGCTGACCGGCTGGGTTGGCTACCAACTGGCTCTGACCGAGCGCGGCGGCTTTCCGCCCGACCTCATCAACGGCGGCCGCTTCTACCCGACGAACTACGACTCGCGCCACATCCTCAACGTCGTCGCCATCTGGGCGTGGCGGCGGCGGCTGTCGTTGAGTGCCACCTTCACCTATCAGAGCGGCTACGCGCGCTGGCTGCCGAGCGGGCGGTTTACCTATCAGGGCGTGTCGGGGGAGCAAATTGATTTCGTGGTGCCGGTCTTCGGCGAGCGCAACACGTTTCGAATGCCCTACTACCTGCGGGCCGACCTCGGTGTGGTGTGGAAGTTCTTCCCGAAATGGGGCCGCAGCGACCTGACTTTCTCCGTCTACAACGCGACGGACAGGCGCAACCCCTTTTTCATCTTTTTGGAGCCGGAGTTTCAGACCGTAGATGTGGGCGGCGGGCAGACGGTGGAGGTGCCGAAGGCGATTCGGGCAAAGCAGGTCTCGCTGTTCCCCGTCCTTCCGACCGTGACTTGGAATTTTGCTTTTGGAAAGTCCGCCGAGAAATAGTTGACGGCTGCTGAACGGGGTTTCCTCTATAAGGCTGGGAAGTTCGATGCCTGGCCTCCTTTGACGCCGCCGCAGGGGAGGCAAGCCGTGTTCCGGCAGGCCGGAATTTCAGCAGTTCGCCCGAAATTCGCCGCTGAACAAACCAGTCGACGACCATGCGAACCAAGTTTTCCTTCCTTTTCCCAATCCTCTTTTTGACCATTGCTGTCTCCCGGATTATCGGGGCTTCGCCGCCCGATTCCACCAAAACGGGCTGCAGTTTCCGCATCGAACTCAACCTCAACGGCCTCGACCTGACGGCCCAGCTTGTCCCGACCGTCTCGCCAGCGCCGCCGCTGCCCATCGCTGAATGGTCGGTCGATGGGGTACCTGCCGACACGTTCCCATTCTTAAACCACACTTTCAACCAGCTCGGCGACCATGTCGTCTGCGCAAAATACGAGCTGCCGGGTGGCGGAAACTGCTTAATCTGCAAGGCCCTCAAGGTCTTCCCGCAGGCCAACAACTGCATCGACCCGGCCATCATCAACTCAGGCGCGGGATGCACGACCGATTTCCAGCCCGTTTGCGGCTGCGATGGAGTGACCTACGGGAATTTTTGCGCCGCCATCAACTACCACGGCGTCAGCCGATGGACGAGCGGCTCCTGCGCGACGGGAACCTGCCAGTCGCTCCATGTCGATTTCAAGCCGACCATCACGGGCACGAAGGTCAAGTTCACCGATCTGACCACTTTCCCCGACGGCACGCCCATCGGTTGGCAATGGATTTTCGACGGCCAAACATCGCTCGGCGACCAGAACCCGACTTATGATTTTGGAACGCTCGGCACCCACAAAGTCTGCCTTACCGTAACCGCCCAAAAGGCGGGCAGCACGGCAGTCTGCCTCGGCGGCTTCTGCCGGACGATCTACCTCGGTCAATCGACCTGCATCGACAGTTCGCTCATCGTGCCGGGAGCCGTCTGCCCGACGGTCTACGACCCCGTCTGCGGTTGCGACGGCAAAACATGGGGCAACTCATGCGAAGCCCTCAACTTCGGAGGCGTGACCTCTTGGCAGCCGGGCACCTGCGGGAGCCAGTGCGTCCTCTCTTCCTGGCTCAAGCCGACTGCAAGCTGTCCGACGGACGCCCCCGTCTGCGGCTGTGACGGGAAGACCTACCAAAACCAGTGCATTGCCCTGTACCACAACGGCGTGACCGAGTGGAGCGACGGAGCCTGCGACTTCCTCGGCTCGGGCGAGGCCGAGGCACCGGCAATCTTGCTCTTTCCGAACCCGGCCGGGCGGACTGTCACCGCGAAATTCTCGGAGGGAATCGCCCCCGAAATCTCGGTTTTCGACGCGACGGGGCGGCTGTTTTTCAAAAAAGAGGGCTGTCAGAATGGAGCCGAAATAGACCTGACCGGCCTCCCAAATGGCCTCTTCGTGGTCAAAATCGCCGACGGCCAACGGATTTTGACCCGAAAGATGGTCAAATCCGAGTAGCCCGACCCGCCCCTGGTTCAACCTGTTCAATTTTCTCAACTTGAAAAACCCGGTCGCCGAATTCCTCCGAAAACTGGAAGACGACGGGCTGCTCGACCCCGGCGACTCCATCCTGCTGGCCGTCAGCGGCGGGCTTGACAGCGTGGCGATGGCCCATTTTTTTCATGCCAGCGGCAGGCCGTTCGCCATTGCGCACTGCAATTTCCAGCTTCGCGGCGACGAATCTGATGGCGATGCCGAGTTCGCCGGGCGGCTGGCGGCGCGTCTGGGAATCCCTTGCTTTGAAAAGAAATTTGACACAAAAACTGCCGCCGCCGAGCGTAAGATTTCCATCCAGATGGCCGCGCGCGAGCTGCGGTACGAGTGGTTCGAGGAAGTCCGGGCGGCAAACGGCCACCGATACATCGCCACCGCCCATCACCTCGATGACTCGCGGGAGACCGCCTTGCTCCAGTTTTTTCGAGGGACCGGCCTGCGCGGCCTTCGCGGGATGTTGCCGCTGCGCGGAAACATCGTCCGCCCGCTTTTGGGATGGACGAAACAGGAAATCCGGCAGGCTGCCGAGCGCGATTTCCCCGGTTTCGAGTGGCGCGAGGACAGCTCCAATTCGAAGGCCGATTACGACCGCAACTTTCTCCGCCATGAGCTTCTGCCCGTCGTCGAAAAAGGCTGGCCCGGCTTCTTCTCGCAGACCCTCGACGCGAACATGGAGCGGGCGCGACAGGCGGAGCTTCTGCTGGGCAGTTTGACTGGCTTTCTTTTTGAAAAATACGCGCAAACTGTTGAAAACCAGACTGTTGTAGATGTTTCTGCCATCCGCGAGCTGCCCGCGCCGTGCCTGCTTCTGGGGGAGATGCTGCGCCCGTTTGGATTCCGTGAATCCCCAATCCCGACGATTTTGGTGGCAACCGAGGGCGAGCGCGGCCGCCAGTTCTTTTCAAAGAATCACCGGCTGACTGTCGATGGCAGCCGACTTTTCATCGAGCCGAGCGGCCGGGAGGAAGCCTATTTTTTCATCGAAAAAGGGGCGGGCGAACTGGCCCTGCCCGGCCGGATTTTCCGCTGGGGCCTTGCCTCTGAACTGCCCGCCTCTGCTCCGAACGGCCCGGTCGACCGGGTTTTCTTCGACAAAAAACGCCTCGTTTTCCCGCTCACCCTTCGCCATTGGCGGCCCGGCGACCGCTTCCGACCGGCGGGCATGGGCGGCCACTCAAAAAAACTGCAGGATTTTTTCAAAGACCTGAAGCTCGCCCGGCCCGAAAAAGACCGCGTCTGGCTCCTCGAAAACGGCGACGGCGAAATCCTTTGGGTCGTCGGCCTGCGGCGGTCGGAGGGCGGGGCCGGGGAGGGCGGTTTCTTTTTCGAGACAGAAAAAAACGCCACAAACTGTTGACAATGAGCAACTTGGGAGAAAAGGGCTGGCAGTTTCCGCTGCGCCTCGTGGCTTTTTGGATGTTTTTTTTCGGACTGTTCAGGGCGTTTTTCATAGGCATGAACCGGCCGGCCGGCGGCGGGGCCGATGCCTGGGCCAGCCTCCGGGCCGCCCTCCCGCTCGACGCCTCGATGGCGGGCTATTCGGTCGCTGTGCCGGTCGTTCTGTGGGGAATCGGGCTTTTTGTCCCAAAAAACCGGCTCCGCACGGCGGCGATTTGGTGGTCGCGGTTGCTCGTCGGGATGTTCGTGGTGGTCTGCGCGGCCAATGTTTTTCTCTATCGGGAATGGTCGGCGGTGGTCAACCGGCGGGCCGTCGGCTACCTGAAAACGCCTGCCGCGCTGCTCGACTCGCTCTCCGCCGCACAGATGCTGGGCATTGCGGCGGCACTGGTTTTCGGCTGGGTGGTTTTTGGCTGGCTGTTCGACAGGCTTGTTTCGCGGCACGGCTTTTTTGGGAGAAATGGGCCAATTTGGGTGCGAACTGCCGCCGCGCTGCTCGTCTGGGCGGCGGTCTTCGGGCTGATGCGCGGCTTCAAGACCTTGCCCATCAACGAGTCGGCGGTCTATTTTTCTGAAAATTCGTTCAGCAACCACGCGGCCGTCAACCCCGTCTGGCACCTTTTCCACGACTACGTCGAGCCTCGGCCGGGGCGAAACCCGTTCGTCTTTTTTGAAAAAAAGGAGGCTGAAAAAATGACCGCCGCGCACTTTGCGCCCGACTCCGTGCGCAAAGCGGCGTTCCAACTCGACGTCGACAACGTGGTCGTCATCGTGATGGAAAGCATGTCGGCCCGCGTTTTCGACGACTCTTCGCTCACGCCCAACTTGCACCGGCTGGCCCGTGAAGGCCTCCTTTTCACGGACATATACGGCAGCGGGTTCCGCACCGACCAAGGCCTCGTCGCAGTGCTCAACGGCTACCCGGCGCAGCCCGACGAGAGCATCATGTTCCTCTCGGAGAAGACGGAGCGGCTGCCCGGACTTGCCCGGTTTTTCGCCCAAAACAACCATTCCACGTTCTTTTGCTATGGCGGCGACCTCACTTTCGCCAACCTCGGTGTCTATCTCCGCAACCAGGGTTTTCAAAAAATCGTCTGCCAAAAGGACTTCCCGGCCGACCTCCCTTTTCAAAAATGGGGCACCGACGACGGCCGGATGCTCGACCGATTCGCCGCCGAAATCGACGGGCTCCGGCCGCCCTTTTTTGCGACCGCGCTGACGTTGAGCCAGCACCCGCCGTTCGATATCCCCGGCGACGCGGAAATCGGGGCGATGGACAGGACTGCCAAGTTCCACCGCGCCGCAGCCTATGCAGACCGGTCGATTGGGGCCTTTTTTGATAAAATAAAAGGGAAAAGTTGGGTTCGGAACACCCTTTTTGTCCTCACCGCCGACCACGGTTATGGGCAGCCGGACGGCCTTTCGATGGAAACGGGCGCGGCGCGGCGCATCCCGCTCATCTTCTTCGGGGAAAAACTGCCGCGCGGCATCGACCCGAAACTGCTCGGCCAGACCGGCTGTCAGAGCGATGTGGCAGCCTCGATCCTCGGCCTTTTCGGTCAAAAAAACTTGGAGTTCGACTGGAGTCGCGACGTTTTTTCAAAACATGCCGCATCCTTCGGCTACTGGACCGACGAGCAAATTCTCGGCTGGCGCGACCCGGCGGGCGAGCACTTGTTCGATTTCACTAAAAAAGAATGGAAAGCGGGCGGCCCGGCACCGGAGGCGCAGGCCTTCTTGCAGGTTTTGTACGACGATTTTCTCGCCCGCTGATTTATTCGAAAACGGCCCGGACGACGAGCGGCATACTGCCCGACGACTTCGCCAGAACGAAGTACATACCGGCCATCCCGCCGAGGTCTTTCTTGTTGACTGTCAACGAGTTGCGCACGTCCCGGGCCCCGAAAACCTGCCGACCGGTCACGTCGAAGACGGTGACCGACCAGCTTTTTCCGGCCTCAGGCAACTTGATTTCCATCTCATCAGAAGACGGGTTCGGCATGGCTGTCAGCCTCGTGGCATCGGGTATGACACTGTCTATGGCGACCGGCGTGCAGAGGACGTTGTCGAGCAAGAACTGGCAACCGACACTGTAAAAAGTGTCGCGATCGGCCTGATAGGCGGCGTCGAAGTGGATGTTCATGTGGTCGCCGGTCGGGACGGTGCGCAGGTAGTTGAGCAGCCCGACGGAGTTTGCGACGGGGTGCAAATTGCCTGAGCCGTTGAGCGACATGATTCCCGCCGCGATGCCGAAATTGTAGTAGACCACGTCGTCTTTCACGCCGTGGAAGCTGATGAAGGGTTTGTCCGTCGCGGTTATCCACTCCTTTTTGTAGAGGCCTCCGCTCAAGCTGACGACGGCCCGCACGTCGCTCGACTGGGCAAGGTTGTCGGCGGAGCCGGTCGTTCCCTCCCAGCCGCCGTTGGCGTCGATGGTCGATTGGATGAAAGCGGACAGGGCATCGTCCTTGCTCATCTGGGCGACGTGCATCGCCGCGACGGCCCCGGCCGAGTAGCCGCCGACGAGGATGCGGGCGGGGTCGATTTTGAACTTGTTGGCGCCCGCCGCGTCGAGGCGGAAATAGCGGACGGCCGCCCTCATGTCGCCGACCGCTTTCACCACCACGTCCATGATGTCGAGCGAGTCGGGCAAGCCCTGGATAAGCCAAGGCCAGAGGCGGTAGTCGATGGTGGCTGCGACATATCCCTTTTTGGCAAAGAGGGTGCAGAGGTCGGAGAGGTCGGTGCGCGCGCCGGTGATGAAGCTGCCGCCGTGCGCCAGCACGATGACGGGCCGGGCCGCCCAGGTGTCGCCGGTCGGTTCGTAGACGTCCATTTTAAGCGTCGTCGGGATGCCGGCGGAGTTGTTGTTCGTGCCGAATGTGACGGTCGTCTTTTTGACCGTGGAGAAGACGTCGGCGACATATCGCTGGCCGTCGCAGTCGGTCTGTGCGGCGAGGTTTTTTGCGAAAAGGATGGCGGCGAGGAGGAGCGCGTTCTTCATGATTTGAGATGGATAGGTTTGTGGCTGGAAAGGTAGATTGGCTTGACTAATTTCTGACAACCAGCTTGCCAGACGAGGCCGTTCCGCCGCCTTCGTCTTTCACTTGGAAATAATAGGCCCCGGCCGTCAGCCCGGCCAGGCGCGTGTTGCCGTCGTCCAGTTTTTGGGTGAAAACCAGCCGACCCGAGCCGTCGAACAAGTCGAGCGATTGGCCCTCCTTGAAATATTCGACCCGAACAGTGCCGCCAGCGACGGCCGGGTTGGGCGAGATTTTCACGGTTTTGCCAGCCCTAACCTCGACGGCGACGGTCTTTGAAAAAGTCTCCGCCGCGTCGCGGTCGACCGAGCGCAGGCGGTAGATGTTCCCCCCTTCGAGCGGTGAGAAATCGGTGAAGCGGTAGTTAGAGGCGCGGTTTTCGGCGGCGGCCTGTCCGATTTTCTCAAAATCCACCCCGTCGCGGCTGCGCTCGACGTCGAAGCGGTCGAGGTTTTGCTCGCTGGCAGTCTGCCAGTTGAGCTGCACGTCATTGTTTCGGTCGAGTTTTCCATCGAAACTAGCGAGTTCGACGGGCAGCGGCGCGGCGGTTATTTGGAAGTCCCACACGCCGCGGCCATTTGTGGTGAACCGCATGATGTTGCCCGACAAGGCTTCGACGCTCGTGAAATAAACGAGGGGTGTGGAGGCGTCGGCCAGAGAGTACCACGAGTTCGTCTGGAAGACGTAGACATACGGCCCCGCATCGGTCGCGGCGAAAAGGAGGGTCTCCGTGGCGTTCGTTGCCAGTTCGGAGATGAAGGTGTTGGGCATGCCGGTGGCCAATTGCGTCCAGTTTGCGCCTCCGTTGATGGATTGGTAGACCTTCCCTGAGCCGCCGCAGTACCAAAGTTTTGTCGCGCTCAACCGGCTGGCGTAGATGAAGCTGCCGTAGTTCCAGCCGCCAGCCGGGCCGGTGAACGTGGGGCTTGTCCACGTCGAGCCGCTGTTGGTGGAGTAGAAAAACTTGCCGCCGTTCATCCCCACATAGAAGCGCGTCGGGTCGACAGGACTGTTCTCGACGGCTGAGATCCAGCCGCTGCCGCCGTTTGCCGCCTGAAAATCATAGGTCGAGACTTGGGCTCCAGTCACGGGGTTCCCTCCGGTAAGTTTGAGGAGATAGGAACCGCTGCTGCCACCGCCCGCGAGCGTCCCGCCGCCGACGTAGATGGAGTTCTGCGTCGAGTTCCCGTTAGCGCAGGTCGGGACGACCCATTGCTGGAAATTGGAATTGGCCGACCCGCCGATGGTGTACCAATCGGTCACGGACGGGCTGGCACTGTTGGGCGACGAATAGTAGGCGAAGTCGCCGTTTGGGTACTCGGCCCAGAGCTTCGTGACGCCAGAGGAGGTATTCATCCGCACATAATCGCCCGAAATGGGCTGGATGGCAGAGAGGATGCTCGTGCCACCGCCGCCCGCGAACTTGTGCCAGCCCTGGTCCTGTGCCCCGGCCATAATGGTTCCGCCGACCGTCACCACATCGTAGAGGTCGCTGTATCGGAGATTGTTCTGCGAGACGTTGGTCGTCGAGGCGAAATTGTCGTAGCTCACATAGAGGCCGCCGTGGCAGCCGATGGCAAAGAAATTGGTTCCGCCACCCGTGCGCACTGGGCGCAGGCACATCATGTCGGCGTGTAGGAGGTTGATGTTGCCGTAGTAATCCCACCAGTTGTTTTGGTGTGTCCACGACACGCCGTCGTCGGTCGATTTCCAGAACTCGACACCACCGTAATAGACCGCCCCTGTCGATGGGTTGGCCATGACGGCGAAGCTCCACGGGCCGTTGCTGGAGAGGCTGCTCTGCTGCGTCCACGTCAGGCCGTTGTCGGTGCTGCGCCAGAAGCTGTTGCCGCCGACCGTGGCGAAGAACTTGGTCGTCCCGCCCGAGGTGTAGCCGGTCAGGTAGCGGCTGCTGGCGGTGGGCAGGCCGGTGCCGGTGTTGATGAGCGTGACCGTCGCGCCGCTTACGGAGTAGAGTTTGTTGGTGCCGTCGAGGACGTAGAGGTTGTTCGTCTGGAAGTCCTGCCACATCGAAACCTGGTCGCTCTGCCCGGTGCCCGTCCACGATTTGATGACCGACCACGACGTTCCGCCGTTCGTCGAGCGGTGCAGTCCGTGGCCGCCCCAGTAGTATTTGGCGAGGTAGTAGAGGTCGCCGTTGGGCAGTTGGAGGAGCTGTCGGCCGTCGTTGTAGGAGGCGATGGCGACCGTCGTCCATGAGGAGCCGAGGTTGTCGGAATAACGGATGTCTCCGTCGTAGGTGGCGAGGATGCGGGTCGTGCCGCCGTTGTTGATGACCTCGAGGCAGCGGTTGTCGGTGGCGATGTTGTGCTCAAGCATCGTCCACGTCGAGCCGTCAAGGTTGCCCTTCCACAGCGAGCCTGAGCTGCCTAGGGCGTACCATTCGTCGTTGTACAGGTCGAAGACAGAGATGCTGCCGGTGATGTTCGAGCAGCCGCGCTCGTACCAGTCACCTGAGAGCAGGCCGCCCGCGTAAGTCGTGCGGTCGGCTGCGCCGTTAACGCGCTCGTCCCATTCGGCCATGTTGCGGCGGGTGATTTCCTTCCAGTCGGGGCCGAGCGAGGCGGAACGGGTGGCCTCGAACCATTTTTCGTGGCCATTCTCCTCCTCGCCGTTTTCCTCGCCCTCTCTCTGGCGGAAATTGACCTCAGTCGGACGCGGGTGGTTTTTGTTCTCCACCCTTATTTGAAAATAAAGGAAGGCGGAGAAAGAAATGGCGGCGAGCATCGTCGCCCGAACAGGGAGCTTGCTGGTCATGGTGAGGAGGATTTGACCTGTGAGATTTTGAAAAAGAAGTGTGGGAAAACCTCCGACAAAGGAAGCCAGTGCCCGGAAACCCAGTGCTTTTCAGATGTGAAAAAAAGGCAGCAGCGTCGCCTTCAAATAGAGCAGCCACACGAACGACAACACCCACCCCCCGAGCACCACCTGCGTGAACCGGTCGGCCCACAGTACGCGGACGGGCGACTCCGTCTTGTTGAAGACCAGCGTCAACTGCAGGTAGCGCAGGATGCCGACAATGACGAAAAAAGCGGTGCAATAGACCTTGTCGGAGCCGATGCGCAGCATGACCTCCTCCGAAAAGCAGTACATCAGATAGGCAACGATGGTTACAGTGGCCGAGACGACCATGGCCGCGTCGACGAATGGCAGGTTGTAGCCCTCCAAAGAGCGGCGGAAACTGTGGCCGCCCGTCTCGACGAGGTACTCGCCGCGCCGCTTTGCCAGCCCCAAAACTAGCGCGAGCAGAAAGGTGATGACAATGAGCCAATGGGAGACCGCCGTCCCCGTCGCCGCGCCGCCTGCGAACACGCGCAGCAGAAAACCGAGGCCGATGAGCGACACGTCGACGATGGCCAGATGCTTGAGCCAAAAGGAATAGGAGACGTTTTGCAAAAAGTAGAACCCTGTGATAATAAGCACTTTAGGCCCCACAAAC
>JBGAWE010000414.1:0-2335 GCA_044227705.1 Saprospiraceae bacterium | reverse complement strand
GCCATCGACGCCGACCTCGCCGACGCCCGCTCCAACGAGTACGGCCGCGCCGACAAGGCCTGCGCCTGGATGCTGCTGGCCAAGCTCTACCTTAACGCCGAGGTCGATATCGGCGAAAAAAAATACGACAAGAGCCTTGAGCAGTGCGAAAAAGTCATCGGCGCGGGCTTCACCCTCGAGCCGAACTGGCAGGACAACTTCCTCGCCGACAACGACCGGTCGAAAGAAGTCATCTTCCCCGTGACCTTCGACGGAATCAACACCCGGACGTGGGGCGGCACGACCTTCATCATCCGCGCAGGCATCGGCGGCTCGATGAATCCGGTCGCTTCAGGCGTGGCGAGCGGCTGGGGCGGGACTCGGACGACGCGGCAGTTTTACGAAAAGTTCCCCGCTGGGCTGGCCGACGGCATCATCGTTAAGTACAACCCGGGCAAGGCCTATTCGCAGATGTTCGTCGTCACCTCCGACCTCGGGCTGGACACCTTGAGCACGGCCATCTACCTCTCCTCGCCGCTCAACAACAAGGTCTTCGAGGGCCATCTCTATTTCCCCAACGACAACACGAAGCTCCTCTTCTGCCCGTACCCCGACATCACCTCGACGAAGTACGGCGACAACGGGGCCAATGGGAGCCTCGAAAAGGACGGGACGCCCATCGTCGTCGCATCAAAGGGCTTTTACCGACTGGCCGTCAACACCAGCGGCACGACGAAAACCTACACCATCGAGCCGGAAACATGGAGCATCACCGGCGCGGCAACCGGCGGCTCGGATGTCAATTTCACCTGGGACGCGGCCTCGAAGACCCTCTTCGCCCATGCCCAACTGCAGGCTGGCACCTACCGTTTCCGAGCCAATCAGGACAACGCGCGCAACCTCGGCGACACCGGGGCCGACGCCCTTCTCGAAAAGGACGGCGCCGACCTCGTAATCGACAAGGCGGGCGGCTACGACATCAACCTCAAGCTCGACCGCCCCGACTACACCTACCAACTGAAAACGACCGACTACGACCGGCGCGGCAAATTCTACACGAACGGCCAGAACGTCGACATCGCCGACCTGACGATGTTCACCGACGGCGTGGCCATCAACAAGTTCCGCAACGTCACCTCGACCGGCGCGGCGGGCAAGAACGCCGACTTCCCGGACACGGACTTCCCGATGTTCCGCCTCGCCGATGCCTATCTGATGGCCTCCGAATGCCTCGTGCGGATGGGCGGCGACAAGCAAAAGGCGGCCGACTATTTCAACAAAGTCCGCGAGCGGGCCTATCAGGGCGCCTCGGGCAACATCACCGCCGCCGACCTCTCGCTCGACCTGCTGCTCGACGAGCGCGGCCGCGAGCTTTACTGGGAATGCCAGCGACGCACGGACCTCGTGCGCTTCGGCCAGTTCACCGACGGCAATTACCTGTGGCAATGGAAGGGCGGCACGGCCGCTGGCGAGAAGGTGGGCAACTATCGAAACATCTACCCCATTCCCGGTGCCGACCTCGGGACAAACCCAAACCTGAAGCAGAACCCGGGTTATTGACCAAAAAATTGGGGCAATCCGACGCGAGCGGGTTGCCCCAAATCTTTTTAGAAAGACTTGAAACCGCCAGTTTTTTCCATCATCACTGTTGTCTACAATTCCGCCGAGTTGCTTCGCGGCACAATGGCCAGCGTGTTCAATCAAACCTATCCTGGCATAGAGTACCTTGTGATAGACGGTGGCTCAACTGACGGCACTATCGAGTTTTTGAAAACACAGAACCCGTCCACCGAATCCACAGTGATGTTTAGCTGGATTTCAGAAAAAGACAGCGGCCTTTATGATGCGATGAACAAAGGCTTGGACAGAGCAACCGGCGATTTTGTCTGTTTTCTCAATGCCGGAGATTGGCTTTTTTCGACAGACACCATTGAGCGATTAGCTGCAACAGCCACAGACGATGTTGACGTGATTTACGGCGAGACCATGCTCGTCGACGAAAGCCGCCAGCCGCGCGGCACGATGTCAGAACTTTCCACCCGGCGGCTGCCGCGCCGCCTGACCGTCGATTCGATGCGGCTGGGGATGGCGGTCGTCCACCAGAGTTTTTATGTGAGAAAGAGCATCGCGCCGCGGTACGATCTTGCCTGGCGCAGAAGCTCCGACATCGACTGGGTCATAAACTGCCTGAAACGGAGCCGCCGGACGGTCAACTCCGGGTTGATTTTGACGAACTACCTGATGGGCGGCCTCTCGAAAAAGCAGCACCGTGCGTCGCTCGCCGAACGGTATTCGATTTTGAGAAAGCACTTTGGGCTGCTGCCGTCGCTTGCCGCGCATGGGTTCATCGTGGCCC
>JBGAWE010000413.1:0-2356 GCA_044227705.1 Saprospiraceae bacterium | reverse complement strand
CTTCTTCACCGACTCCTCGACCATGTTGAACAGGCGGCGGACCGGGACGTAGCGCCACTCGTTGTCGTTGCCGTCGAGCGTGCGTGCGCCCCAGATTTTGATGCCCCGACCGGTGAAGAAGCGGATGCAGTTGATGGAGCGGCCCGAGTCTACGTCTACGTTCAGCCCCGCTTGCACGTCGTCGTTGACGGTGTACATCAGGCGGTCGACCGAGAGCAGGCCCTCGTTGGCCGGGGCCTTCCACACGCCGCGCGCGTTGTCGACTCGGGCATAGACCCCTGCCACCGTCGCGCTGGGCGGCAGGTTGATGGAGAGGTCGTTGATGGCCCCTCTGACCTTCGCCTGAAAGGCGTTGGGCAGGCCCGCGATCGGCTGGCCGTCCAGGGCACCCGTCTGGCTGGGGTCGCTGTTGAGGATGTGGCGGATGCCGACGGTGGCATCGTCGTAGGCGTAGTTGAACGTCGAGCCGATATTCGGGAAGTAGCAGGCCCCGTAGCGCAGCATTTCCGGCCCGATGTTGAGGCTGTTGCGGAAGGTGGTGACAGCCGCTGTGAGGTCGGCGTTGCTGTTGATGCCCTTTCCGCTGACATGGAAATCGACGACGGCGAAGCGGTCCTTCATCTCCGAGCATTGGAGCATCGCGCTCTGAATCATCGAGAAATAGGTGGAGTTGCCCATCCCCTGCCCCTCGGGGAAGACGATGAGCGTCGGCTCGTCGTAATCGCGCAGCGTGTCGAGAGCGGCCGTGTAGTCGCCCTGAAACCCGAGTTCGATGCCGAAGTCGCGGTAGGTGTCCACCGCCACTATCCAGCACGGGCCGCCGCCGTTCTCGAAGTATTGCTGCAGGCAGTAGTACATAACGTGGCGCGAGGCACCGCCCGCCGCGTCGTCGATGGCGGCGGTGACAACCTCCTTGAGGACGCGCTGCCCCGTCGGGTCCATCATCTGGTCGATGGTCACGACGATATGCTGCTCCGGTTGCGGCCCGCCGAAGAACTCCACGTACTCGAGCAGCGAGACGATGCGCGTCGGCTTAAGGCGGAGGCTTTCGCCGTCCTTGAGCAGTTTTTGCGTGTAGCCGATGAAGGCCGGGATGGCGGTCTCGACCTGCGCCACGCTGGGCGGGAACTTTGGGATTTCCTCGGTGTACACCCCGGGGGTGCGATAGACTGTGGCCATATCTTCTGGTTTTTGACTGTTTTTTATGAAAGAGGAATCGAGACTTGGATGGGCGACCAGAGCCTGCCGTCGGCCGCCTCGAGGCGGAAGTCGGGCGGGTTGGGCAGGTATGGCACCCGCGTGGGGCTGGAGGTCGTGTCGTAGACGACCTTCTGCGGGGCCTTCGTCAGGTGGCGCACTGCCTTTGCCGAGAGCATCCGGGGGTCGCCGAAGCCGGGTGCCAGTTCCACGTCGCCGATGACGGGCGGCGCGGGGTTGTCTTTTTTGAATTGATAAAGCCACCACGTCGGGCGGCTCATCAGCCGGATCTCGAAAACGGGACGCAGCAGCACGTTGCCCGCGCCGAACAGCTCGAAGCCCGCCGCCAGCCCCGGCCCGTGCTGGATTTCGAGGATACCGAACAGCCCGGCCGCGCCCTGCGGGAAGCTGCGCAACTGGATGGCGCGGGTCTCGAAGTCGGCCCCGTTGATGTTCGCCGTGAGGGTGTAGCTGCCGTCCGGTATTTTTAGAAAATGGGTCGGGTCGGCCGGGTCTTTTTCATCCCGGAGATTGAAGTCGATCAGATGGTCGTCGGGCGGAAGCTCGCCTGCGGCGACGGTCTTTTTGATGGTCTTGACGACCGTGTTCGCCGCGTCCGTCAAAGTGAAAATCACCTCGCTCACCGGCTTGACGAGCGGGTCGAACCGGTAGCGGAACTGCTTCGGCAATACCACCCTGTCGGCCGAGCTTGCCCAATGAAAATCGGTGGAGAGCGGGGCCGAGAAGTCCGCCGCCAAGCTGGTCTGTTTCAAAGCGAAGCAGAGGTCGGCACCGCCGTTGAGGCGGGCCAGTTCGCCCATCTCCCAAGTTTTTGAACTGGAAAAAACCGGAGCCGCCGCCGCCAGCGACGGTGAGACGCGCCCCGCCGCCGCCGCGTCGGCAGTGGTGAAAAGGGCGATGCCGGGCAGCGTCGGCCGCAGCGACTGGTTGGTGAACTGCGGCCAGTCGATGTTGCGCGGGCGCAGGTGGAAGGTCCATTTTGTGCCATCGGCCAGCGGGCGTTTCGGGCGGAACTGGTCGAGGCCCGGCTGCGTCCGCTCGACCTCCATGCCGACGAGGACGCGGTCGGCCTGTTTGGCCAGTTTCATCCGAAGGTCTTTGAGCAAGGTCTCGGTCGCCGCGTCGGGCGACACGTCGA
>JBGAWE010000412.1:0-2374 GCA_044227705.1 Saprospiraceae bacterium | reverse complement strand
AGACGACAACGACAAAAGCCCGACCAATGAACTGCAGAGCCTCCAATGGGACCCGGTCTCGAAGACGCTTTCCCTTGTCAATAACCCAAACGGCCCAACCACTGTCACCATCGGCGGCGCAGGCGACCAGAGCGAGACCAACGAGCTGCAAATCCTCTCGTATGACCCGGTCAACAACACGCTCTCGCTCTCTCCATCGGCCGTCGGGCAGCCCGTGGTAAAGCTCGACGACAACGACAAGAACCCGACGAACGAAATCCAGACCCTATCGTTCGACCCGGCGACCAACAAGATCAGCATCTCCGGCGCGCCCGGCAGCGGCTCCCCGGCCAACTCCATCACCCTCGACGACGCGGACAAGAACCCGACGAACGAAATCCAGACCCTCTCGTTCGACCCGGTGACCAACAAAATCTCCATCAGCGGAGGGGCCGGAAACCCCACACCAGCCGGTTCCATCACGCTCGACGACCAGGACAAAAGCCCGACGAACGAGCTGCAGTCGCTCAACTTCGACCCCGTCTCGCACACGCTCTCCATCTACCCGCCGCCGACGGGCGGAGCGCAGACGGTCAGCATCGCCGACGCGGATTCGAACCCGACGAACGAGTTGCAGACGCTCGGCTTCGATTCACTGACTCGCGTCTTGTCCATCTCGAAAGGGAACTCCATCTCGCTGCTGCAAACATCGCCGGCCCCGGGCCTGAACGAGTACCCGGACTGCGGCGGTAAGCCGGACTTCAGGCTGCTGGTGACCGGAAGCTTTACAGTCCCACCTGGCAAAAACCTTTTCCTCACGGCGGCAGGCCGTTTCATCAACCTCGGCACGGCCAACGGCTTCGTCAAACATCCAAACTCGCCCGCCATGCCAATCCTAGGCGAGGGCGTGACCATTGTGGACTGCAATTGCACGGCCTACCTAGTGGACAAGTGCAAGAACATAGATCCCGTCGTCATCGACTTCACCAACCCCAACTACATGACGAACGGCTACATGGTGCCGCAGGGCAAGGTGCTCGTCATCAAGAGCGGCATCGAAATCGACGAGGGCCGCATCGACGTAAGCACCGACAACGGCCTCAACTGGTCGACGATCACCATCGCCCTATCGCCCTACGAGGCCGCCTCTCGCGCCCCAACCTTTCCGGGCGGCACGCGCATCCGGCCGCCGGGGTTCGCCAGCTCTCGGGTGGTGACGGGATACATGTTCGATTTTTGATTTTTGAAACCTGTCCAATTCAATCCGGCTTTGAGGTTCTTTTTTTGGATAACGTCTTTTTAGTTCTGAATCCATTTGAAAAAAATCCAAAGTCGTCAACCATGTTCTTTATGAAAAGACAACTCATCGGCCCGTTTATCGCCGGGCTGGCGACGGGTTTCTGGGCAATGCCGACGGGCGGTGGTCTGATGGCCCAGAGCTTCAAGCGGCAGGTCATCGGCTCGGTCGGCACCAACCATGTCGATGTCGGCGGCGTCCTTATCTCCTCGACGACCGGCCAGCCGCCCAGCGCTGGCACCATCGGCTGGCCGCCCGGTTTCTGCCTGCGGCAGGGGTTCCAGCAGCCCGTCGAGAACCTTTGCGGCCTGCAGGTCAGCTTCGACGCGACGCCCACCACGCTGCCCAACAACTGCGGCACGACCTACGTCTTTGAATACACCGGCTCCTCGGTCCCCGGCCTTGAGGTCTCGTGGGGCTTCGGGCCGAATGCCAGCCTGACGAGCTTCGACGGCCTCATCACGCCGAGCATCAGTTTTGCCCAACCCGGGGTTGAAACGGTCTTGTTGACCATCTCGACGGGCACCTGCCAGGCTAATTTCTCGAAGTCGCTGCAAATCCTCGCCGCGCCCTTCTCGGTCGTTACGGCTGTCGCGGATGCGAAATGCTACGGCGACAAAGGTTCCGCGACGCTCACGGCAACAGGCCTTAACCCGCCTTTCCAGTACCTCTGGGACGACGCCGTCACCGACCCCAACCGCCCCGACCTCCAGCCCGGCAAGTACGGCTGGGCCGTCATGGACGGGAAAGGCTGCATGATGACGGGCGAGGCAGAGGTGAAAGGCGCGACCGAACCGCTCCGCATCTTCCCAACCGCCCACAGCGCGACCTGCGACACCATCGCCGACGGCTTCATCACGCTCGACATCGGTGGTGGTGTTCCCCCATACACCGGCCATTGGAGCGACGATGTGGACTCGCTTGACCACGCCTCTCTCAAGGCCGGCACCTACGGCATTTCCGTGACCGACGCGCTCGGCTGCGAGGCCTCGAAGGGCGTGAAAGTCGGAGAGCTGTGCAAGGGGCCGAACCTGCCCGACACCTTCACGCCCAACGGTGACGGGGTGAACGACTCGTGGGAAATCCCCGACCTCGACC
>JBGAWE010000411.1:0-2397 GCA_044227705.1 Saprospiraceae bacterium | reverse complement strand
CCAGCATGGACACGCCGAGCTTGCGCGAGAAGTCGAACAGATAGACCCAGTGCGGCTCCGCGCCCCGCGTACGGCCGAAGCGCACCTTGAACGGCACCTTCCGCTTACCGGCGTAGACGACGGTAAGCGGGGCGGTCCCGTTGGCCGCCCACGAGCCGTCGGGCCGTTCCCAGTCGATGCCCCACTCGAAGCGGTCGGTCTCGAACAGCGGTGCCTCGCTGCTGCGGACGACGAGCAGGCGCGACCATTTCTCCGCCTTTTCCAAAAGCTCGGCCACGTTCGCTGCGACGGCCTCGGGCTGGCCCTCACAGCCGGTGAGGAAGCGCGGCCTTCCTTTTTGAAAGAAAAGGGCGCGCAGGTCGCCGCCCGGCAACGCTTCCAGTTCGACGGTGAAAGCGGCAGTGGACTCGTTGGCCGTGAAAGCGGCAAAGGGCGTTCGCGGCCGGATGTGCGGCTGGAAAAGGTCGATTTCGGCCGCCCCCGCTTTCAGGAAAACGTTTATCGACGGCTCGGGGACGCTGACTGGCTCGCCGTAAAGTGTCGCCGTCAGCGGCTTTTTGATGCCATCGTCGTCGAGCCAGGTCTTGTCCATGCCGACGGAGCGGGCGGCGACGGTGGCGATGGGCTGCTGCGCGGTGGCATCCTCGAAAAGGGAGAAGCGCAGGTCGCCCGCCGGGCGGTCGCCCAACGGCAGGCCGTGGACGGTGCCGAGGCCGAGCTGCCAGCCGCTTCCTCCTTTTTCTTCTTTGAAAAAGACGGGGAAGGAGTTCCTGCGCGGCACCTCCCAGCCGAGGAAGCGGCGGTGCGCGTTGAAGGCCCCGGCGGTGGCGAACTGCGGCGTCTGCCCGCTGCCCTGCCGCCCGATGGCCACGCGGACGCGCTGGAAAAGCTCCGCATAGCTCGGCCAGACCGGCCCCTCGCCGAGCACGTCGAGGAGGTTTCGGGTAAAGATGCCGCTGCCCTCCGTCTCGTAGGCCGACTCACCCCGGTCGCAGGCTGAAAGAGCGATGTGGTCGCTCTCGGGCAAGATGCGCACGTCGCGCGGGCGGTCGCGGTAGAAGCCTCCGAGGTAGGTGTCGAGCGGGCGCGGCTGCGAGAGGTCGCCGGGCTGGAATCGGGCGGTGACCTGTTGCGCCGCGTCCTGCTCGGCCGAGCGGGTGAGCGAGCCGCTGTGGCAAGAGTCGACGACGACAACGGCCTCCACGCCCGCCGGGAGCAGGCTCAAGAGGGCGGCCAGCTCCTTGTCGGCGAGGTCGAAGCGGCCGGGCAGGCGGCTGTCGTGGCAGACGAGGCCCTCGTCGCGCCAGTGTTTTTTGTCGAACGCCTCGAACTCGACGGCCGTCCGGTTCTGCGCCCCGTGCCCGCTGAAGTGGAAGAGGACGGTGTCGCCCGGCCTCGCCCGCGCCGCGAGGTGGTCGCGGAAATGGTCGATGATGCCTTGCCGAGTAGCCTCCGCGTCGGCGAGGTGGCGGAGGTTCTCGCCGTTGGGGCCGAGGAGGTGCGGGAAGTTCTTTTCCAAAAACAGGCGCATGGCCGCCGCGTCGGCGTGGCAGCCTTTGAGCGAGCGGACGGCGGCGGCGGGGTGGTAGTCGTTGATGGAGACGAGGAGAGCGTGGAGCATCGGAAGGTTTTTTTGATTGGGGATTCGATCAGTTGGCCTCGCGTCGCGATTCGATGCCCGCGGCGTAGAGCCTGCGCTCGGCGGCCGTCGCCTCTTCCAACGAAAGCATGTCGTCGGCGACGACCTTGTGCAACGGCCCCTCATAGAGGACATAGGCGCCTTTGAAGCCGGCCGCCTGAACGATTGCGAGGCGCCTTTTGGCCCCGTCCTTTATCGAGAAACTGCCCGCGTAGACGGTGTAGGTCTGCCCGTCGGCCGTCGGCGGCACGGGCGAGCGACGGGCCGTAAAAACGGCCTTCGGCACGGGCGGCACCGGGGCCGTCGAAAGCCCCCCGGCTTGTTCGAGCCTTTCCAACTTCTGTAGCCAGCCGATGACCTTCAAATATTCGGGACGGTGCTTGCCGATGAGGCGCCCCCCCCGCTTTTTGTCGACCTCTGCCATCTCGGTCTCAAGGCCGTGGAGGATTTCGTGGGCAAACCCCTCGCGGCCGTTGGTGCTGGCCTCGAAGCCTTGCCACGCCTCGTCGTACCGGCCGGACAGCAGCTTGGCGGTGGCGAGGTTGCTCAAAAGGAACGGGCGTATCATCGGGTCGATGGAGGGGGCCTTGTCCAAGCCTTCCAGCGCGGCGGACAGGGCATCCTCCGCGGCGGCGGGGTCTCCGTTGAGGATGGACAGCCAGCCGATGTTGTTGGACAGGTTGAGGGCGTCCGAGCGCAGCTGGTCCTTCAGGTTCTCGTCCGAACCGCAGGCCGCGGACAGCGCGTTGCAGGCGATG
>JBGAWE010000410.1:0-3252 GCA_044227705.1 Saprospiraceae bacterium | reverse complement strand
CGTCCGCCTCGGCGAGGGTGACGGTCGGGAGGTCGTCGGAACCGGCTGGAGCGTCGCGTTCAATCTTCCGCAAAGAGAGCGTCAGGCCTTTCGCCGTCGCTTTTCCGACCTGAACGGACTGTTCAATCGGAGAATACCCGTCGATGGTGACGGACAGCGTGTAGGTGCCGCGCTTCGGGATTTTGGAAAGCTCAAAAGAGCCGTCCTCGGCCGTTTCGTCGCTGACCTTCGTCTTTTCGAGGCGGACGAGCGCGCCCTCGATGCCCTTTCCGGTCGCCGCATCCTGTACGACGCCCTTGAGGCTGGCCTGCGCCCATGCCCCGACCGTCGCGACGATGACGAGCAGGAGGGTGGAAATACTGTGTCTAATCATTGAAATTGGTTGGATTTTCAGACAAATGAGGAACAGGTGCCTGTCTTCGGGCTGGATTGGACGGCGGCGAAGGTAGAAAAACGGTTCGCTGGCTGGCAGTGGGCCGCGCAGTTAAGTTTCGGTAAACGGGGAGCTTTCCTTTGCCTTGCTTGGCTTCCTTTGAGCCGCCTTCCGAGGCTCTTTTTTCAACAAAACCACGACATGAGATTCCCTCTCCTTTTCCTCTTCCTGCTCGCCACGACCTCCCTTTTCTCCCAAGAAGAAAAGGACAAGCAGTACAAAGTCGCCGCCATCGGCTTCTACAACCTCGAAAACCTGTTCGACACCATCGACATTATCGGGAAAAACGACGAGGACTTCACCCCTGGAGGCCGCCTTCTTTGGAACACACCAAAATACGTCTCCAAACAAGCCAACATGGCCCGCGTCATCAGCGAACTGGCGACGGAGATAAACCCCGACGGGGTGGCCTGCCTCGGCGTTGCGGAGATTGAGAACCGGAAGGTTTTGGAAGACCTCGTCTCCCAGAAACCGTTGAAGGACAGGAATTTGCAAATCGTCCAGTACGACTCGCCCGACGACCGGGGCATCGATGTGGCCTTTCTCTACAACCCGAAATATTTCGAGATGAAGGGGTCGAAGACCTATTTCGTGAGCCTTGAAAACCCGAAGGACAAGACCGACAAGTTCAACACCCGCGATATCCTCCTCGTCAGCGGCCTGTTCGACGGTGAACTGACGCACTTCATCGTCAACCACTGGCCATCGAGGCGCGGCGGCGAGAAAGCCAGCGAGTGGGGCCGCCTGACCGCCGCCTCCATCGACCGGCACATCGTCGACTCGCTGTATGCGCAGAACGAGAACGCCAAGATCATCTTCATGGGCGACCTCAACGACGACCCCTTCAACCACAGCCTGAAAGGCGTCTTGAAATGCTCCGACTCGCCCAAAAAACTCCCGAAAACTGGCCTCTACAACCCGATGGAAAAAATCCTGCGCAACGGCACCGGCACGATGGCGTACCGCGACGCTTGGAGCTGTTCGACCAGATGGTCATCCCGCGTCCGCTCGTGACTAAAGAGCTCGGCGGCTGGCAATTCTACAAAGCGGTGATCTACAACAAGCCCTACCTCGTCACCCAACAGGGCACTTATCGCGGCTACCCGTTCCGAACTCTTCGACGGCGACACCTTCGTCGACGGTTTCAGCGACCACTTCCCGGTCTACCTGCTGTTTTTGAAGGAAAAAATGTGATTGGCGGCGGATAGAAGGTGTTTTTCCCCGGCTGGAAGGTCTTTGTCGGCGGAAAAAACCAAGTTGCATTAAAAATATAATGTTATTTCACGGAAAAAGAACGTCTTTTTCCGTGAATAAAAGGTCTTTTTTCGCAGCCGGAAGGTGTTTGCCGACGGCTGGAACGTCTTTTCACGCAGCCGGAAGGTCTTGTCGGCAAATTGAAGGTGTTTTCCGCCCGAAAGGACGTGTTTGCGTTTGGCTCAAACCCGTTTCGCAGTTTCCGAAGGTCTTTTACGGCTGAAAAGGCGTCATTTTTTACTGCCCTGAGACGAGGTCGGCGCCTCTGGCGCGAGAAAAACGCAGCCGATCCCTCTCCGGTCGCGTCGTGCCGTCACTTTAAGCCAAACCGTCATGCTTGGCCCATTTTTTGCGCCGCCCATTTCCGAGTGTACAGCGCACCGACGGGAAACCACCGCTGCGCTGCGCACCACCCAGTTTTCACGGCCCAAGCTCCGGGCGATGGGCCAATTCCATTCATTTCCAAATCCTATACAGTATGCGAAATGCATTTTCTGACGGCCTCAACACCCCCGAAGCGGTCTTGAACGCCTGCGACCAAAACCCCACCGCCGTGGGCGCGTTGCGCGCCCTGCAAGCGGCGTGGAGCAACTGCGCACCAGCTTCGCGGAACTGAAACCGCTCGTGGAGCGGCAAAGCCAGACCACCACCGTGACGCTGACAGAGCAAAAGAACAACCTGCGGAGCGCGGCAGTGGACCAATGCTTGGTGGTGGCGCGCCGGTTGTCCTCTGCGGCCAAGCGGCTCAAACTGCCGCTGCTGCTCGACGGCATCGAGACCACCGAAACCGGCATGAACATCGGCACGGAGCAAGACCAGGTGATGCGGATGAACAACCTCGTGAAACGAGCGACCGACAACCTGGGCCAACTCGCCGACTACGGCATCACGGAAACGGTGCTAAACACCACGAAGGCCAAAATCGCCGAGTTCGAGGCGATGCGCGGGCAGCCAACGGCCCGCAGAAAAGGCCGGGCTGCCGACACGGCCGCCGTGGAGGAGAGCATGGCCCTTGCCTTTGAGCTGCTCGAGGAAGACTTGATGCAGTTGGTGGAATCGCTGGAGGAGGAATACCCCGATTTTGTGCGCCTGATGCGCCTGGCCTCGAAGGTGCGTCGAACAGGGAAGAACTCGGCCAACTCGCCGAAGAAGCAGCGGGCCAAGCAGATCGAGGAAATGACCCAGAGAAACATGGCGCGGCTCAAAGCGGAGGCCGCGCTCCCGACAGAGGAAAAACACGAGCCGATACAATGGAAAATCGGCCCCACAAGCGCAAAGATCACGAGTTAATTGGGTGTGTTCATCGTTTTTTTAGGCCGGGCCGCGAGGTTCGGCCTTTTTTGTTTTGGGGAGAGAGCACAGGTTAGGAGCGGAACGGAGCCGAGTTCAAACGATGCCTTGCCAACGCCTTCAGCTTCGGGCGACCACCCCAAGGAAAATGCGGAAACCGGCTGAAATTTCAATGAAAAAATTTTGCAGCTAAAAGAAGTTTTCGATTTTTACCCGGCCGAATCGGCTTCCTCCCTTCCCGAACTTGTGCCTTATCGCCATTTTTAGGTGGATAT
>JBGAWE010000063.1:0-21975 GCA_044227705.1 Saprospiraceae bacterium | reverse complement strand
CTCACCGCTCCAAATCCTTCTTCCCCACCATCACCGCCCCGACCATCGCCGAGAGGAACAGGATTCCCGAAATCTCGAACGGCACCACATAGTCTGTGAACAGCAGCCGCCCGAGGTTCTTGACGAGGCCGAGGCTGGCGTCGGCTTGCGCGGCCGGCTCCATCTCACCCGAACCGCGCAGGGCGCCGGTCATCGTCACCAGCAAAAGCCCGGCGGCCACCGCCCCGGCGACCTGCCACAGGGTGCTCTTCTGCGGCTCGGTCTCCGTGTTGAGGTTGAGCAGCATCAGCACGAAAAGGAAAAGCACCATGATGGCCCCCGCGTAGACGATGATGTGGACGACGGCGAGGAACTGCGCGTTGAGCAGCACGTACTGCCCGGCGATGCAGAAGAACGTCAGGATGAGGTAGAGCACCGAGTGCACCGGGTTGCGCGCCGTGACCATAAGGAGGGCGGTTAGGATGCTGGCGGCGGCGAGGATGTAGAAGACGTAGGCTCCCATTTATGAGTTTGCAATTTCAGATTTAGGATGCCGACCAATCAGGAAGCGGCCTGCTTGGCGGCGAGGCGTTCTTGGATGTGCTTTTGGCGGACGGTCACGTCGATGCGGTCGTCCATTTTTTCAACCAAGATTTCTTTGCCATAGATGAAGTTCTCGCGCTCGAACTCGCTGGCCACGGTGCGGTCGGTGAGGAAGATGGCCTCCTTCGGGCAGGCTTCCTCGCACAGGCCGCAGTAGATGCAGCGCAGCATGTTTATCTCGTAGACGGCGGCGTACTTCTCCTCGCGGTAGAGCTTTTCCTCGCCCTTTTTGCGCTCGGCAGCGACCATCGTGATGGCCTCGGCGGGGCAGGCCACGGCGCAGAGGCCGCAGGCGGTGCAGTTCTCGCGCCCCTCGGCGTCGCGTTTGAGGACGTGCTGGCCCCGGTAGACGGGTGCAAAGGGCCGCTGCTCGTCGGGGTAGTTGGTGGTGTTGTTCTTTTTGAAGAAGTGACGCAGCGTGGTGGCCATGCCTTTGAGGATGGCGGGCAGGTAGATGCGCTCCGAGAAGGTCATCTCGGTGTGCGTGACTTGCTTGGCGCGGTTGGTGAGTTGCATATTTTTACGCTAACGCGTTGATTGTCAATTTTTTACGAGAACCGTCACTTCCCCAGAACCAGCATCACCCCCCCAACAGCCAGCATGTTCAGCACCGCCAGCGGGATGAGCGTCTTCCACCCGAGGTGCATGAGCTGGTCGTAGCGGAAGCGCGGCAGCGTCCACCGAATCCACATGAACAGGAAGATGAAGAACGTGATTTTCGCCATCAGCACCCCGAAACAGGCCAGCCCGAAAAGGAAGCCCCCGCCAAGCCAACCGCTCACCATCTCCATGCCCGGGAAGTTGTAGCCGCCGAAAAAGACCGTCGCGATGACCGCTGAGGAGACGAACATGTTGATGTACTCGGCGAACAGGTACATCCCCAGCTTCATCGACGAGAACTCGGTGTGGTAGCCGCCCACCAGCTCCGTCTCGCACTCGGGCAGGTCGAACGGGGCGCGGTTCGTCTCGGCCAGCGCGCAGACGAAGAAGATTAGAAACGTCAGCGGCTGATACAGCACGTTCCAGTGCCAGCCCGCCTGCTGCTCGGCGATGGTTTTCAATGAAAGAGTCCCCGTCATCATCACGACGGCGATGATGGAGAGGCCCATCGCCAGCTCGTACGAAATCATCTGCGAACTGGCGCGGATGGCCCCGAAGAGAGAATATTTGTTGTTGGATGCCCAGCCGCCAATCATGATTCCGTAGACGCCGAGGCTGACGAAGCCCATAATGTAGAGGATGCCCACGTTGATGTCGGCCGCTTGGAAGGAGAACTTGCCGCCGAACGCCTCCACATCGGGCGCCCACGGGATGACGGCGGAGGTCATCAGCGCGACGAACATGAACGCGCCCGGCCCGAGGATGTAGAGCCAGCGGTTGGCGTCGCGGGGGATGAAGTCCTCTTTGGTGAACATCTTCACCCCGTCTGCCAGCGGCTGCAACAGGCCGCCCCAGCCCGCCCGCGACGGCCCCATGCGGTCTTGGAGGAAGGCGGCGACCTTCCTTTCGCCCCATGTCGAGTAGGCGGCCACGCCGAGCGTCAGGCCGAAAACCGAGGCGATGAAGATGAACTTGACGGCCGTTGCGCCGAGTGCGAGGATGATGAAACCGGTCATTTATGGTTGAATTTGACTGATTTTTATTGGAAAAAGCCGGGTTCAGCGGACGGTGAAAGCTTCCTCCTCGTAATGGTTCGCCCCGATGACCGACCCTTGCTCGATGTGGCGCGGCCCCTCGATGACCCAGTCGCCGGGCGATTTCTTCTCGAAGCGGCAGGTGTTGCAGATGAACTCGGCCACCTCGCCGTACTGGTCCTTGCGGCCGGTCACCCGGTAGATTTCGTCGCCGTACATCCACGCCGTGACCTTGCCTGAGCACTTGTCGCAGTCGCGGTGCGCGTCCATCGGGTTGAGGAACCAGACGCGGCTTTTGAAGCGGAAGGTCTTGTCGGTCAACGCCCCGACCGGGCAGACGTCGATGACGTTGCCCGAGAACTCGTTGTCTATCGACCGCTCGATGTAGGTCGAAATCTCGGCGTGGTCGCCCCGGAAGAGGATGCCGTGCTCGCGCTCGGGGGTCAGCTGGTCGGCCGCCATCACGCAGCGGAAGCACATGATGCAGCGCGTCATGTGGAGCTGGATATGCTCGCCGATGTCGATTTTCTCGAACGTCCGCCGCTCGAACTCGTAGCGGGTCTTCGCCATGCCGTGCTCGAAGGACAGGTCCTGCAAGTGGCACTCCCCCGCTTGGTCGCAAATCGGGCAGTCGAGTGGGTGGTTCAACAGAAGAAACTCGACCACGCCCTTCCGCGCCGCGAGCACGGCCTCGGAGGTGATGTTGGCCACCTCCATGCCGTCCTGCACCGGCGTCTGGCAGGAGGCGACGAGCTTCGGCATCGGCCGGGGGTCCTTCTCCGATCCTTTTGTGACCTGCACGAGGCAGGTGCGGCACTTTCCGCCCGAGCCTTTGAGGGGCGTGTAGTAGCACATCGCGGGCGGCACGAGGTCGCCGCCGATTTGGCGGGCGGCGTTGAGGATGGTCGTGCCGTCGGGCACCTCGATTTCGTAGTTGTCTATTTTGACTTTGGCCATGTTGGATGGGCATTCAACCGCCCTTTTCGTGTTTTTCGATTAGTTCGACAATTTCGCTTTGCAGGACGGGCTGATGTTTGACGATGATTTCCCAAACCTGGATGTTGTCGATGGCGTCGTAGGCATGGGCCAGCCGGTTACGAAGCCCAGTCGATTTTGCTGGAATGTGAGACTTCGATGGCGGGGTTCACCTTCCTGAGCTTGGTCAAAGCCTCGCCGACAATCAGTAGCCGCCGTTCGACCGAACCTTGAAGCACGAGGTCTTTTTCGTATAAAAAATAGTTGCGCTCCTTGCCCATCAGCCGTTCGAGCGACTCGTCGATGATGTCGGCGGCCATGCGGATGTCCTCCAACAATTTGAGCGTCTCTTTTTCCATGCTGTAAAGGAGAATTTTGCTTTCCTCGACCGATTGGATGAAAAATCGGTTCCTCATGAAGCGGGCCGTCGTTAGGTCGATGGGACTTTTCAGCGCTTTTTTCAAACCCTCCTCGAACCCCAGCATGTTGTCGGCATAGCTCCCAAAGGGTATTTCCCAAAATCGACCAGCAGGTCCACGTCGCTCGACCGACCAGCCGCCTTTGGTCAGCGAGCCGAACAAAAAGAGCGACCGCACCGAATGGTCGGCGCAGATGTCCTTGATGAGCGGCAGGTTTTTGTCGATGACGGTCGGCATTGATTGACTTTTAGTATTTCAAGCGATTTCCGACACGCCCCAGCGGGCGTGCAGTTCCGGTTTGAGGTTGGACAGTTTTTGCTTGATGGTGGCGAGGGTCATTTTTTCTTTTTCAATTTCCGTTTAAAATCTCGGTTCGAATTCCAAGAAAGAAGGTCAAAAACAATGGGTGGCATCTCCCCACAAATTTTTCTTATTTCGGCTTGTATCGCCGGGTATTCGTCCATTCCTGTTTTCTTTAACCACCCCATTGATTCATTTCCCTTTAACCTATCTTCATATATCACAGATTTTTGTCTCAAAAAACCCAACGAGAATTTATCAACAGGAACATGGACATGGTTAAGATAAAAAAACCTTTGGTTTTCTGAAAGCTCAATCCAGTGCGGCAGTTTTTTACCTAACAAGTCAACCAGCTTGTATACTCTATAGTCAGGTAAAGCTATTTGTTCCGATTCAAACCAAAAGCTTGACAGACTTCTAACCATTTTTTGATGAAAAACTTCATAGTCTTTGCAAGAATTGAAATCTTCAAATTCTGTTTTCAAATAAACGGAACTCCATTCTCGAAAAAGAGAAAGCGGTTCATGGGTAGAAGTTTCTTCATAGGCTCGAATTGTTGAGCCTTGAACCGATTCAAGAACCAACTCTTCTGTACCAACTCGAAGTTGTATATAGTTGGCAAGTAATTTTCGAGCAAGCTCAAAGTCTATCATCGAATCATGTTTCTTACCCCACCGCCATCTCCGCCGGGTGCAGCCCAAAGTTCCTCGTCAAACAAGCCTGCGGCTCCCTGACATGCCACTCGAACTCGTCGCGGAAGTGCCTGATGGCTGCCGCCACCGGCCAGGCCGCCGCGTCGCCGAGCGGGCAGATGGTGTTGCCCTCGATTTTCTTGGCCACCTCCACCAGCAGGTCGATGTCGCTCATCTTGCCGTGGCCGTTTTCGAGGCGGTGCAGCACTTTTTCCATCCAGCCCGTCCCCTCGCGGCAGGGCGAGCATTGCCCGCAGCTCTCGTGGTGGTAGAATCTGGCGAAGCTCCACGTGTTGCGCACGATGCACTGCGCCTCGTCGTAGACGATGAACCCGCCCGAGCCGAGCATCGAGCCTGTGGCGAAGCCGCCGTCGGCGAGGCTCTCGTAGGTCATCAGCCGAGGCTCGCCCGCCGCCGTTTTGAGCATCAGGTGGGCGGGCAGAATCGGCACCGACGAGCCGCCCGGCACGCAGGCCTTGAACCGCCTGCCGCGCTTGATGCCGCCGCAGTATTCATCCGAAAAGATGAACTCCTCCACCGGCACGCCGAGGTCGATTTCGTAGACGCCAGGCCTGTTGATGTTGCCGCTCGCCGAGATGAGCTTCGTGCCCGTCGACTTGCCGATGCCGATGCTGGCGTAGGCCGCGCCGCCCTCGTTGACAATCGGCACGACGGCCGCGATGGTCTCGACGTTGTTGACCACCGTCGGGCAGGCCCAAAGCCCCTTGACCGCCGGAAAGGGCGGCTTGATCCGCGGGTTGCCGCGCTTGCCCTCGAGCGATTCGAGCAGCGCCGTCTCCTCGCCGCAGATGTACGCGCCGCCGCCCGGCACCACGAAAAGCTCGAAATCAAAGCCCGAGCCGAGGATGTTCTTTCCGATGAAACCGGCCGCCCGCGCCTCGGCGATGGCACGCTCGAGGATATGGACAATCCACATGTACTCGCCCCGGATGTATAT
Source organism: Saprospiraceae bacterium (assembly GCA_044227705.1). GTDB lineage: Bacteria > Bacteroidota > Bacteroidia > Chitinophagales > Saprospiraceae > JANOQP01. The sequence goes on along the minus strand of JBGAWE010000063.1, from coordinate 16,415 downwards.
ATAAGAGGTGTTCGCCCCGAGCGCGAACGAGGAGGTAATCATCCCCTCGACCAGAAGGTGCGGGATTTTCTCCATCAAAAACCGGTCTTTGAACGTTCCCGGCTCGCTCTCGTCGGCGTTGCAGACAAGGTAGCGCGGCACGCCCTCGGGCTTGGCGAGGAACGACCATTTCATCCCCGTCGGGAAGCCCGCGCCACCCCGGCCGCGCAGCCCGGAGGTCTTCACCTCCTCCACGATTTGCTCGGGCGACATCGTTTTCAGGGCCTTCTCGACCGAGCGGTAGCCGCCCATTTTGCGGTAGACCTCGATTGTCTCGATGCCCGGCACGTTGGCGTGTTCAATGAGGAGTTTGCGTCCCATCTATCTTTATTGAAAAATATCCAAGCCGGATAGTTTGTTGAAAATCAATGCTTTAAAGCCAGCTTCAGCCGCTGGTTGGGAATCAAGCCCGCCCGGCAGTCGTCGAGCAACTTGTCCACTTTCGCCTCGTCGAGGAACTCGTGGAAGCGGTCGCCAATCTGCATCATCGGCGCATAGCCGCAGGCCCCGAGGCACTCGACGGCTTTGAGGGTGAACATCCCGTCCGCCGTCGTCCCGCCGACCGCGATGCCCAGTTTTTTGGAGATGTAGTCGATGATCTGGTCGCTCCCCTCGGCCATGCACGGCCCGGTCTGGCAGACCTCCAACAGGTACTTGCCGACCGGCTGGATGTTGAACATCGAGTAGAAAGTCGCCACCTCGTAGACCTCGATTGGCTTCACGCCCAAAACCTCGGCCACATGGTCCATCGCGGCGACGGGCAGCCAGCCACCCGACTCGTCCTGCGCGAGGTGGAGGAGGCGGAGGATGGCGCTCTTTTGCTTTCCTGCGGGGAAAAAGGACATCACGCGCTTCGCCTCCGCAGCCGATTCGGGGCTGAAGGCGAAGGGCTTCGAGTCGTAAAAAGTGGGCTGTTGGCTGGCCATTGCTTATTGCTTTTTGGTTTTCTTGGCTGCGGTCTTTGTGGTCGAGGCCGGTTTCTTGGCCGCAGGTTTTGTGGAAGAAGCGGCTGCTGGCGGCGGTTTCAGCGTGATCGGGATTTCGAGGAAGACCGCGATCGGCTGTCCTTTTTTATCAAGCGCGGGCTTGAAAGTTGGTGTGGACTTGAGGACGCGCTCAACCTCCTCGTCCAGCCCGTGCCCGATTTTCTTCGTGATTTCGATGTGCGAAACATGGCCGTCCTTTTCGACCACGAACTCGGCGACGACCTGTCCGCCGATTTGTTTCCGAGCCGCCGCCTCCGGGTAGTGGATGTACTTCCCGAGGAACTCGGCGAGGCCCGCCTGTCCGCCGATGAAGCCCGGCGAGCGCGAGACACGGTCGTTCGGCCCGCCGAAGTCGAAGATGATGTTCGCCTCGTCGTTCTCCCTTTCTTCCAAAAGGAGCTGGGCGCGGCAGACGGTCGCCGAGGCGACGGCGAGGATGGTGATGAAAAGCAACTTTCTCATGTCAAAGGATTTTTTTGCTGGATTGAAATAAGCTCGGCAGAACCGATAATCGGCTGGAAACCAACAGCTTATGCGTCCAACTCTCCCGCTATCACATTCATCGAACTCATTGTCAATATGGCGTCTGACAGCAGCGACCCCTTAATCATCTCGGGATATGCCTGATAGTAGATGAAGCACGGCCGCCGAAAGTGCACCCGATATGGCTCCCGCCCGCCGTCCGAGACGATGTAGAACCCAAGCTCCCCGTTGCCCGCCTCGACGGCGTGGTAGACCTCGCCCTTCGGCACCGGCACCTCGCCCATCACGATTTTGAAGTGGTAGATGAGCGACTCCATCGAGGTGTACACGTCGTCCTTCGCTGGCAGGTACCACCACGGGTTGTCGGTGTAGTACTTGCCGTCGGGCATCCGGTCGAGGGCCTGCCGGATGATGCCGAGGCTCTGCCGGATTTCGTGCTGCCTGACCATGAAGCGGTCGTAGGTGTCCCCGTTTTTACCAACGGGGATATCGAATTGAAAGTCCTCGTAGCTCGAATACGGCTCCATCACTCGAACGTCGTAGTCGACGCCCGCAGCCCGAAGGTTGGGGCCTGTGAAGCCGTATTCGAGCGCCCTTTCGCCCGAAATCGGCCCTGCGCCGATGCATCGGTCCATGAAAATCCGGTTTCGCTCGAGCAGGTTGTTGAACTCCTCGAACCTCGGCGGGAAGGTCTTCAGGAAGTCCGCCAGCTTTTGGTGGAAGGCGGGCGAGAAGTCCCTTTCCATGCCGCCGATGCGCCCGATGTTGGTCGTCAGGCGCGAGCCGCAGACCTCCTCGAACATCTCGTAGATGCGCTCCCTTTCCTGGAACATGTAGGTGAAACCGGTCAGCGCGCCCGTGTCCACCCCGATGACGGAGTTGCAGACGAGGTGGTCGGCAATGCGCGCCAGTTCCATGATGACGACGCGCATGTACTGCGCCCGCTTCGGCACCTCGACGCTGATGAGCTTCTCGACGGCCATGTGCCAGCCGATGTTGTTGATGGGCGACGAGCAGTAGTTGAGGCGGTCGGTCAGCGGCGTGATCTGGTAGTAGGGCCGCCGCTCGGCAATCTTTTCAAACGCCCGGTGGATGTAGCCGATGGTCGGCTCGCCGGAGACGATGCGCTCGCCGTCCATCTTCAGGACGTTCTGGAAGATGCCGTGCGTCGCCGGGTGCGTCGGGCCGAGGTTGAGTGTGGCCAGTTCTCCGTCGATGGAGTCGGCCTGTGAGAAAAAGCTTTGGACTTGCATGGCTGTTTCAGTTTTTCTCGGCCAGATAGACCCTGTCCGGCCGGTGCTCGAAATACCTCCCCTCGTGCTGGTCGCGGCCGAAGAAGCGGTCGTCCTTGTCCGTCCGCGTCCCGTCCTCAAGGCGGTATTCCTTTCTCATCGGGAAGACGTCGAGGTCGTCGACGTTGAGGATGCGCCGCAAATCGGGGTGGCCGACGAACTGGATTCCGAAGAAGTCGAACTCCTGCCTCTCCATCCAGCCGGCCGCAGCCCACAGGTCGGTGACAGTCGGTATTTCCGGGTTTTTGGATGGAAAGAAGGTCTTCACCCGAATCCGCCGGTTGTTCGGCAGGTCGTGAAGCTGGTACATCACGGCCAGCTCGCGCCCCGGCTGGTGCGGGAAGTGCAGCCCGCAGAGCGTCGTCAGGAAGCCGTAGCCCTCCTCGTTTTTCAAAAAGGAAAGAAGGTCGTGGACGCTCGCCGCCGTCGCCTCGACGGTCGGCATGGCAAACTGCTCGTGCAGCAGCGACGCGCCGGGGAATCGGGCCAAAAGCCGCTCGATTTGCTCCTGATTGGCCATTTTTTTAGGCGATTTGATATTTTTCGAGAAGATGCTGGTATTCGGGCGAGTGGCGGCGGCGAGTCGGCTCGGCCCGGACAAGCTCCTGAATCTTCATCACGCCGTCGATTATCTGCTCCGGCCTCGGCGGGCAGCCGGGGACGTAGACGTCGACCGGTATGACCTTGTCGATGCCCTGCAAGACGGAGTAGGTGTCGAAAATCCCGCCCGACGAGGCGCAGGCCCCGACCGCGATGACCCATTTTGGCTCGGCCATCTGGATGTAGACCTGTTTGAGTATCGGCCCCATCTTTTTGGAGATCGTGCCCATGACCATCAGCAGGTCGGCCTGCCGGGGCGAGAACGAGAGCCGCTCCATGCCGAAGCGGGCGAGGTCGTAGTTCGTGCCCATCGTGGCCATGAACTCGATGCCGCAGCACGACGTGGCGAACGGCAGCGGCCAAATCGAGTTGGCGCGGGCGAGGCCGACGGCGGCGGAGATTTTCGTTGCGAAAAAGCCTTGTCCCTCGAATCCGGCGGGAGCGGCATCAATCTTAACCATGGTTGTTGATTGAATTGGTGTTCGGTCTGTGCTTCAAAATTACTTGTCCCATTCCAATGCGCCTTTTTTGAGCACATAGAAAAAGCCGAACAGGAACACAGCGACAAACAGAACGACGGCCAAAAAGCCCTCCACGCCCATCTCTTTGAAATTGACCGCATAGGGGTAGAAGAAAATCACCTCCACATCAAACAGCACAAAGAGAATGGCCGTCATGAAATACTTGATGGAGACCGGCAGCCGCGCATTGCCCTGCGATGGGATACCGCACTCGAAGTTGTCGTCCTTCTTGGCGGAGCTTCGGCTTGGCCCGAGCATCGGCACCACTACCAGAACGGTCGCCACGAAACCGATGGCCACGAGGCTTTGCAAGACGATGGGCAGGTAGTCCGAAGGGTGCATTTTCAGGAGATTTTGCTGTTCAGAAATCTGGGCTTCAACCCGGCGCAAAAGTGGCAAGCCCGGCCGCAAACGAGGAAGGGTTCGCCTGTTTGTTGAGAAAATTAGTTGCCCAGCTCGGCCGCACGCCGCTGCGCGGCCTTTGCGCCGGTAACAAGTTCGGCAAAGACCCCGGCCTTGTGGAAGCTCGACAGCGCGGCCTCCGTCGTGCCGCCCTTCGAGGCCACCTTGGCTATCCACTCGGTGCAGGATAGGTTGCTGTTGTTGAACAAATCGACCGCGCCGGTGAAGGTCTGCGCGACCAAAAGCTCGGCCTCCGAGGTCGAAAAGCCCATCTCGCGGGCGGCCTGCATGAGCGCGTCCATGAAGAAGAAGACGTAGGCCGGGCCGCTGCCCGAGACCGCCGTCGCCGCGTCGATGCTCGACTCGTTTTCCACATAAAGGGTCTTGCCGGTGGTCGACAGGAGGTTCTGCACCATAGCCAGCTCGATGCGGGTGACGGCCTCCGAACTGGTCAAAGCTGTCATGCCGAGGCCGATTTGGGCGGGCAGGTTGGGCATGGCGCGGACGATCTTGGCCGCGCCCGTCGCGGCCGCAATCTTTTCGATTTTCACACCGGCCATGATGGACAGGACAAGCTGCTGCGGGTCGGTGAAAGGCCGGATCTTTTCAAAAAGGAGGGCTGAGTCCTGCGGTTTCACGGCGATGATAATGAGGTCGGCCAGCGGCAGGCACTCGGCAGGGTCGGTGAAGACGCGGCCGAGGTTCTTCTCTGAAAGGGCGGCGGCCTGTGCCTCGTTCTTCGCCAAAATCAGGAGGTTGTCGCGGCTGGCGATGTGCGAGCGGAGGAAGCTTTGGGCGAAGGTCTGGCCCATGTTGCCCGCACCGACGAGGAGGATTTTCATTGAATTTTTTTGGCGAAAATAGACGGACAGGCTTCGAGCTGACCTGCCGAACGAGGATATGGGGCACAAAAAAGGCAGAACGGTCAACCCGTCCTGCCTTTTTGATTGCGCGAAACCGTCGGCTCAACCCACGATTTTCCCGTCTCGGATCAAGGCTCGAGTTGCCTGCGGCATCTCGATTTTCTGGCTGTCAAAAAGATGGAAGACGCGCAGGTCGTAGTTGCGCCCGGCCTTTGGGTCGCGGCTGAAATAGGTCGCCTCGAGCGCCGCGCCCTTCCAGCGGAAGGTGAAACCCGCCGAGTTCGCGGGGCTGTTGGGGAAGGCGGGGTTCGACTCGATGTTCGGCACCGGCTGCCCCGAGTCGGCGTCGACGATTTCGACGGCAAATTTCTTGTCGGACAAATCGGCGGCCGGGTTCGAGTTGGAAAGTTCGATGCGCATCTCGGTGATGAGCCAGTTCTTCCCATCCTTGTCGAGCTTGTCGATGGGGCGGCCGGCCTTTTCCGCTTTCAGGGCGAGGTTGGAGAACTTGACATTGGTCGAGCGAGCGAGGTCGGCGGCGTCGGCGCGGAGGCGTTCCATCATCTTGGCCGCGTCGAGCGAGGCGGCGGTCGTCGAGTGGTCGGTTTCGAGCTTTGTGGCGGACTTTTCGAGCTCAGCCTTTTCCTTTTCGGTTTGGGCGAGAGCGGCCTCGATTTTCGGCTTCGGGACGAGCGCGTTTTCGGGCTGCACCTTCGGGGCCATGAGGATTTTCCCGATGCCGGTCAGTGGGGCAGGGGTTGGGGGCTGCGGAGCGGGTTTTTTCCCAAACTCGCGCTGTGCGATGGCCGGCCGGGCCGGAGAGGGCGGCGGCGCGGCTTGCGGGACGGAGGCCTCTGCGACGGCCGGTTCGGCCTCCAGCTTTGCCAGTTTTTCATTCAAAAAGGCGATGAACTTGTCCTTCTTCGCAATCTGGCGGCGCAGGTCGGCGAGCTGTTTTTCCTCGAACTGGAGCCGGTCTTCGAGCTGTTTTACCCGGTTTTGCAGCCAGAAGATGGAGTCGCGCAGCGAGTGGTTCTCGCCGCGCAGCAACTCGTTCTCGCGGCGCAGCTCGGCCTCGGTCACGGCATCCTGCTGGATCTGGGTCTGCAGGGTGGAGATGTTCTTTTCGTGCAGGGAGATGGTGTCCTGCTGGCTGTTGATGATGGAGTCCTGCCAGTAGAGCAGGGCAACCATGACGGCCGAGGCGGCGGCGAGGCCGTAGATGGTGCGGTTATTTTTGTCCATGCGACGGGATTGAAAATGAGCTGTTCGCGCCACTGGGACAAAATCCGTTCCCTATTGAGCAATTGGTAGAAAATGAAAGAAGCCAGCCCGGCGACCCGGACTGGCTTCTTGAAAAGATACCGTTATGATGATGCTTATTACATGAGACGTTCGAGCAGGTCGATCACCTTTTGGATGACCGTGACATCGGGGAGGACGAGCTTGTTTTCGCTGTCGTCGCCCTTTTCGGCGTCGGCCCGGGCGACCGGCTTCTCGATGAGAGAGGCGGGTTTTTGGCGGGCGGCCGGGCTGTTGAGGTAGAAGAAGGAGGCAAAGCTCCCGGTGAGAAGGAGGGCGAAGAGGGCGCCCTGAAGTCGTGACTTTTTCATGATGGCGATTGTTTCCGGGGGCCAAAATTAGTTGACAGTGCAGGGGATTTAAATGCGTCGCAGGTCGAATTTTTCACAAAAAAAGTTTTGACACGGGCGGACAAAGTTTCCCGCCCGACGGGTGCGGCCGACTTTGCGGCCGTCCATAGGTTTGCCCGACACACGCCACTCTTGTTCAACTTAAACAATTTTTGTTTTATGAAAAGAATCTTTACCCACCTCTTCCTCATCGCCTGCATAGGAAGCCTTGCCGCACAGCGCAGCAACTTCTTTCGAAAGGAGATGCTTCATCAGCCGATGAAGGCCCAGGCTCGCGTCGCGACGACTGGCCTCGAGGACTTTTCGGCCGAGGCCGGGCACCCCGCCGTCCCGCCCAGCCAGTCGGGGCTGCGCACGGCTGACGAGATCGGCTTCACATTCTATGATCTGCAGGCCAATGCCTCCGACAACACGCACCTCGTCAACCTCGGCAACAGCGACCTTCGCTCGGTCTGGAACTTCAACAAAAAATCGGGCGACGCCAACTTCGCCGACCGTGGGACGGCATACACCCGCACAGTCGCCGGCATATTCCCGACCGCCCCGGCCCAGCAGCCGCAAGAGCGCATAGAGGGCACCCGCACCGGCTTCGGCGCCCTCAACGTGATGGACGACGGCACCGAGATCGTCGTCTCGCACCGAGCCACCACGGCCGGCCACTATCTCCTCCACTGGGCAAAGCGTCCCTTGAACTCGACCGCTTGGACGGAGGGCGACATCCCGACGGCCGCCTCGAACGGCGAGCTGTGGCCCCGCTCGGCGGCCAGCGAGGGAAAACTGCACGTCATCGGCATCACCTCGACCACCGCCACCAACGTCGGCGGCGTGCTCGTCGATGGCATCAACGGGCAGATCCGCTATTTCCGTTCCTCCGACAACGGCGCGACATGGGACATTCAGGATGCCCTCCTCCCTGGCCTCGACGCCTCGGTGCTACGTCAGCACAACGCCGAGCAGTACGTCATCGACGCGGACGGCGACAACGTGGTCATCGGCGTCTTTCCGACCTGCTCCGACATCTGCTACTGGAAGTCGACCGATGCGGGCAAGACCTTCGTGAAGCACACCATCTACCGTTTTCCCATCGTCAACTTCGTTCCTGGCGACGGCTACACAACGGCGCAGATCGACACGGCATTCAACACCTTTAAAGTGAACACCGCTTCGGGCATTGACTCGCTCGCCGTCTGGTCGTCCGACGAGCACGGCTCCGTCCGCATCGACGCACTTGGCAAGGTGCGCATCGCCTACGGCGGCGGCTTCATCAATGCTTCCGAGTCGAACACGACGGGGGCCTACACCTACTATCCGTCGACCGGCGGCGTGATCTATTGGGACGAGTCGATGGGCGAGGACGACAGCGAACTCGACGGCCAGCCTGTCGGATTGCTCGTCGGCGAGCCGATCGACTACGACGGCAACGGTGGTATCGACATCGACTCGGGCAACAACGAGTACAACTCCTATGGCGGCTGCTTCATGGCCTCGCAGCCGACAATGGGGCTGGGCACCGGGCCTGACGACCTCTACATCGCCTTCACAGCCGCCGATGAGCGTTTCTTTGACGACAAGGGCGAGGCCTACGCCCACGTCCACATCATCGGCACGCACGACGGCGGACAGTCATGGGAAGGCCCCTACGACGTCAACAACACCGACAACATGGACGAGGTCGAGATCATGATCACCGAGACAGCCCTGCCATTCCTCGCCCGCAACTGCGGCGACCGCATCCACCTCGTCTATGAGCAGGACAACATCGCCGGGTCGTTCGTGACCGACAACGCGAACGCTGCCCCGACAGCCGACGACATCTCCTACATCACAGACCTCGGCCTTGACCCGGCTGCGCTTTCCGTCGGCACTCACGACATCGCCCGGCCGGAGGAGGTCTCCGTGGTAATCTCGCCCAACCCGGCAGCCGAATGGCTCAACGTCGAGCTGACCATTTTGAAAAGGACAGGCCCGGTCTCGGTCTCCATCATGGACATGAACGGTCGGCAGGCTTTCCAAAAGGACGGCATCGACGCGGCGGCCGGGCTGCTCTCCGTCCCGCTTGCCGGTATGCCGAGCGGTGTCTACTCGCTCGTCGTCCGCACCGACCTGGGGCTGGCGGCGAAGAAGTTCGCGGTCGTGCGTTGAGCGATGCGCTCGCTTTTTTCCCAACAAAAAGAGGCGGCCCGGGCGAGGAACCCGCCGCCCTTTTTATGTCGAAGGTCTGTCGCTGTCAAAAATGGTAGGGGAGGAATTTGGGAGGCCTTCTATGTTTGCAGTCCAATCTGGGTTCAGTTTTTAACCAATTATCAATCTGCTTTAGGCTTATGAAACAATTTGCTACGCTTTTGATGGCCTGTTTCGCGCTCCAATTGGCGACCGCGCAATACGTCATCGTCAACTCCCCGTCCAGCATCGCCGGGGTGAAAGGCTTCAACACCGGAGCCGGCAGCGTCGACCTGACGACGAACGTCTGGACGGGCGACTGCGTCCTTGTCAGCGACGGCTCGGCCACCCCGACCATCGGCTGCGCGACCCTGACCAACGCAGCGGCCGTCGCCGGTAAGTTCGCTGTCATCGACCGCGGCACCTGCAGCTTCAGCCAAAAAGTGGCCAATGCGCAGGCCGCCGGGGCCACTGCCGCCGTCATCTTCAACAACACGGCCGGTGCGGGCACCATCGTGATGGGCGTGACCGCAGGCTTCCCGACGGTGACCATCCCCGTTGTCATGCTCTCCTATGAGGATGGGCTGGAAATCAAGGCCGCGATGGCCGCCGGGACGGTCAACATGACCATCGGTGCCGTCAAGTTCCCCAACGACCTGCACATCGACAAGAAGACGCTGCTCAACCCGCCATACGGTACGGTGCCGTCTTCGCAGGCCGCGGGTCTCACTTTCGCCCCCGGTGCGGCGGTGAAGAACAACGGCCTCAACGACTCGCACAACGTCGACGTCAACGGCGTCATCAAGTTCACGCCCGCCGCTGGCGGTGCCGCCTCCATCGTTTACAACAAGACCGGATCGGTGGGCCTCCTCCCCGTCGACTCGACGGAGCTGGTCACGCTGCCCGAGTTCACGGTGACCGGCACGCCTGGCAAGTACGCAATGACCTACAACATCACCTCCGACAGCATTGACAACGTCGACACGGACAACGACTTCGCCTCCGAGCTGACCATCTCCGATAACGTCTACTCGCACGCCCGCTGGGATGCCGCCAACAAGCGCCCGTACCAGACGAACGCATATCGCCCGGCGACCTCCACCATCATGGAGTTCATCAACGGCTATGAGTTCCCGGCCGGCAAGGGCCTTTCCATCGACAGCCTCAAGTTCTACATCAGCACACAGGCGACCGACCTGACCGTCCTCCAGCAGGGCACGCTCAACGTTTTTGTCTATGAGTGGCACGACGACGACGCCGACGGCTTCCTCGCCGACGGCGAGCTGACCGCCAAGTCCATCGAGGAGGTCAGCTTCAGCACGCCGGGCCAAAAGTCCGCTTGGGTGACTGCGCCGGTCAATGACATCAACAACACCAACGGTGCTTCCGGTCTCAACATCTCCGACGACGGCGCCGCCTATTTCGTCGGTGTGCGCTACGAGGGCGACACCATCGTCTTCATCGGCTTTGACGAGGGCTTCGACTACACTGCCAACATCGAGCTGACGCCCGACCCGGTTTCCGAAATTCACTACGGCTACCTCGGCACGACGGTTTGGAACAACCTCGAACCATCGATCGGCGACCTGTTCACCTTCACAGGGCTGCGCGCCGCCGTCTCGTATGGCGTTTATGTGAACCCGTCGGCCTCCAACGCGGTGGCCGATGTGCCGGGCGAGGTTTCCATCTCGTTGCTGCCCAACCCGGTGAGCGACGAACTGGTGGCCGACGTGCGACTCCTCGAGAGCACCGAGTCCATCCAATACACCATCCGCGATGCGGCGGGTCGCCTCATCTCGCGCTCGGAGACCGACGTCTACGGCGATCATGACAAGGTCAGCTTCAATGTCTCGAAGCTCGCAGCTGGTCAATATTTCCTTCAGGTGAAATCGGCCAAGGGCCAGAAGACGACGGCCTTCACGGTGCAACATTGAGCCGCTTGGCGCTCTTTTGAAAAACTTGCGGCGGCTCCGGGTGACTGGGGCCGCCGCTTTTTTACCTCGGGTTTGGGATTTGGGATTTCGAATTGAACGCGGGGTCTATCCAAAATTAGGAATCAGAAAACCTTCCACGGCTTCCAGCCGCTCGCCATGACGCGGAAGTGCTGCCGCTCCAAATTCTCCTTTCTGAAAAAGACCATCCCAAAGCCGAACAGGTCGACGGTCAAAGTCACCTGCGGGTGCTTTTGGATGTCGGCCCAAGCCTCGGCCATGCCCGGCGACCAGTGGATGTCGTCGAAAAGAAAGACCGCCCGCTCACTGGCGAAGGGGAGGCAGGTTTCAAAATACTTGACAGTCGGCTCCCGACGGTGGTTGCCGTCGAAATAGACGAGGTCGACCTGATGGAGGTCGGCGAGGGCGGGGGCCAATGTCTGCTCGAAGGCACCGACTCGAACGTCCGCCTTTTTCAAACCAAGGGCGTCGAGGTTATGCCGAGCGATGGAGGCGCACTCTCGGCAGCCTTCCAACGTGATGAAGCCCGCCGAGCGGGCCGCCGTCCCGAGATATAAGGAGGAGATGCCGAGCGAGGTCCCGAGTTCGAGCATCCGCTTGGGCTTGAGCCAGTCGACGAGCTTGAAAAGCTGGCGGCCCTGCGAATCGGGGCAGCCGCTCAACCGGGCGATCTCGCGGACGCTGCTCACACGTTGCGAGACGCGGATGCCGGGCTGCTCGCCGTTGGCGCCCGCGCGGCCCGCGCCGAAGTCGGTCAGCTCGATTTCAGTGGTGTTCTTTGAAAGCTGGTGGCGGATGAAATCGATGTCGGCAAAGGCGTAGAAATCGCGGTCGTCCTCAACGACCCTCTCAACCAGCTCGAAGACGAACGGGCTGTGTATCTGAAACTTGGTGTCGGCCGACAGGTAGAAGCGCAAAAACTGCCCGGCCTGAAAGATATGGTTAGCCACTCGGTAGGTTTTCTCGGGCAAATATGAAAGGGTCGCCGGGCGGTTTTTTCGATTTGAATTTTAAAATATGTCTGTGGCCGGGCTTTGCCGGGAATCGGTCAAGCAGGTGTTTTTCGATAAAGATTCGTGAAAATTGTCGCGATTCGCGGCCGAATCGGAGCGTCTTCGTTCATGGCCCCGATTCAAAATTTTCGATCATGACAAGACAAATCGTTTTCGCCCTTCTCCTCCTCGTGGGAAAAACATCGGCCCAGTCCTACAAGACCGCCGTCGGCCTCCGCCTCGGGCCGGGCATCGGGTTCAGCTACAACCAGCACATTAAGGACCGTTTCACCGTCGAGGTGATGGCCTGGCCGGGGCTGGGCGCTAAAAACCCGGCGGGCTTCTCCGCCCTCTTCAAAGACCACCACAAGTTCATCACGCGGCGAACCAACTGGTACTGGGGCGCAGGCCCACACCTTTACCTATATGACATCGACCCGGGCTTCTCGGTCGGGCCGTCGGGGATGCTCGGCGTCGAGACCACGATCGGGAAGCTCAACTTCTCCATCGACTCGAAGCTCGACTGGCAGATCGCCGGCCCAAACCCCGGTGAGTTCGACGCGACCATCGCGGCCTTCTCCATACGCTACGTCCTCAAAAAACGGGAGCGGCCAAAGCTGTTCGACAAGGTGAAGATTCCGAGGATTGGGAAGAAGAAGGACTCGAAGGGCGACAAGCGGAAGAAGCGGAGTTGATATGCCCTGAAACTGGAGCTTTTGGCCACATTTGCCGCCGGTCAAATCCGCTCCGCAAATGCGCCTCGCCGCCGTCCTCGCCCTCCTTTTTTCCGCGAAACTCCTTTTCTCGCAAGAGGACAAGGTCGAAAAGGCCCCGCCCCGCGCCGAGGGCGAAGGCCCGTGGCCGCAGCTCATCATCCGGGGCGTGACGCTCATCAACGGCAACGGCGCGCCGCCCGTCGGCCCGGTCGATGTCGTTGTGGAAAACAACGTCATCAAAAGGGTGGCGAACGTGGGCAACCCCGGCGTCCCCATCGACCTGGAGCGGCGGCCGAAGCTCCTGCCCGGCGGGCACGAACTGGATTGCGAGGGGATGTTCCTGATGCCCGGTTTCGTGGATATGCACGGCCATATCGGCGGCGACCAAGCCCCCAATGCCGAGTACGTTTTCAAACTCTGGATGGCGCACGGCATCACCACCATCCGCGACCCGGCCTGCGGGAACGGCCTCGACTGGGTGCTCGACGAGCGGGAGAAATCGGCCAAAAACGAGATAACCGCCCCGCGAATCAAGGCCTACACCGTCTTCGGGCAGGGCTTCAAAGGCGGAATATCGACCCCCGAACAGGCCCGCCAATGGGTGCGCGACAACGCCAAGCGCGGGGCCGACGGCATCAAGTTCTTCGGCGCGAACCCCGATTTGATGACTGCCGCCCTCGATGAAAACCGAAAGCTCGGCCTGCGCTCGGCCTGCCACCACGCCCAGATGGACGTCGCGCGATGGAACGTGCTCAACTCCGCCCGCGCGGGGTTGACCACGATGGAGCACTGGTACGGCCTGCCCGAGGCACTTTTCGAGCATCAAACAGTGCAGGACTACCCGGCCGACTACAACTATTCCGACGAACAACCGATTCGAGAACGCCGGGAAGCTCTGGGCGCAGGCAGCGCCGCCCTTCTCGCCACGCTGAACGCGGTGATGGACACGCTTTTGAAACTGGATTTCACCATCGACCCGACCTTCAACATCTACGACGCGACGCTGTTCTCCACCGCGCCCGTCGCCTCGAATGGCACGAGGAGTACACGCTGCCCAAGCTGTGGCGGTTCTTCCAGCCGAGCCGCGAGTCGCACGGCAGTTTTTGGTTCGAATGGGGGACGGAGCAGGAGGTCGATTGAAAAACAACTACCGCCTCTGGATGGCCTTTGTCAACGAGTACAAGAACCGGGGCGGCCGCGTGACGACCGGCGGCGACAACGGCTACATCTGGGAAGTCTACGGTTTCGGATACGTCCGCGAGCTGGAGCTGCTGCGCGAAGCCGGTTTCCACCCGCTCGAAGTCATTCGCTCGGCTACGCTCTACGGGGCGCAGGCGCTCGGCATGGAAAAGGAAATCGGCACCGTCGAGGTCGGCAAATTGGCCGATTTCGTCATCACAAAAGAGAACCCGCTCAAGAATTTCCAGACGCTCTACGGCACCGGCGCGGTCAAACTCTCTGACGAGAACAAGCCCGTCCGCGTCGGCGGCGTCACCTGGACGGTGAAGGACGGCATCGTCTACGACGCCAAAAAACTGCTCGCCGACGTGCGCGAAATCGTTCGAAAGGCGAAGGCGGCCGAGGGCGGGTTTGAAATCAAACAGCCGGGGAACTGACCAGTTTTCAATCAAAACAAATTGCCTACGCGCATGAAAGTCCACTTCTACCTACGCTACCGCACCCAGCTCGGCCAGTCGCTCAAAGTCCGAAGCCTCGACGCGGCGACGAAACTCGACCTCGACCTCACCTACCTCAACGAAGACTGGTGGCACGGCACCGCCAGTTTCGACTCGAAGAACCTGCCCGCGACGCTGCGCTATCAATACATCTTCCTCGAAAAGGACGGAACCGAGACCGCCGACTGGGACAGTGACCGCTCGCTCGACCTGAAAAACGCCGGTTCCGACCTGCGCTGCCTCGACCACTGGAACCCGGCGGGCGCCGTCGAGAACGCCTATTTCACCCAGCCTTTTCAAAAAATCTTCCTCCGAAACGAGGTCGGCGAGGCGAAGAGGCCGCTGCCGAAAGCCAGCCACACTTTCCGCGTGAAGGCCCCCGCGCTCGGGCCGACGGAGCAGGTCTGCCTCCTCGGCGAGCCGCCCGAACTGGCCAATTGGGACAAAAAGGCCCCGATTCTCCTCCAAAAAGAGGGCAATTGGTGGTCGGCCGCCGTCGAACTGACGGGAGCCGAGTTTCCGCTGGCCTACAAATACGGCGTTTGGGATTCGTCGAAGAAGGAGTTCGCCCGGTTTGAGACCGGCGACAACCGCCTCCTGTTCGGCCAATCGCAGCCGAACGTGCGGACGGTCGTCCACGACGGCTTCGCGCGGCTCGACGGGACGGGCTGGCGCGGGGCTGGTGTGGCGATCCCCGTTTTCAGTTTGCGGAGCGAAAAGAGCTTCGGCGCGGGCGAGTTCACCGACCTCGCGCGGCTGGCGGATTGGGCGCGGTCGGTCGGGCTGCGCGTCATCCAGCTGCTGCCGGTCAACGACACGTCGGCGACAGGCAAGTTCACCGATTCGTACCCGTATGCGGCGGTCTCGGCGTTCGCCCTGCACCCGCTTTACCTCGATGTTTTCGAGGTTGCCGGGGCGAAGGACGCGGCGGTCGTCAAGCCCTTTTTGAAAAAGCAGAAAGCACTGAACGCGCTCCCAGCCGTTGACTATGAGGCAGTTATGAAAGAAAAGCGGGCTGCGGCGGAGCTTTTGTTCGCCTGCCAGAAGGAGGCTTTTTTGAAAGACGCGGGCTGGCTCGCCTTCTTCGAGAAGAACCGAGACTGGCTGCTGCCCTATGCCGTCTTCACCTTTTTGAAAGAAAAAAACGGGACGGCGGACTTCTCGAAATGGAAGTCGAACGCCGTCTTTTCAAAAAAAGAGATCGAGAAACTGGCCGCGCCCGGCGCGAAGGATTTCGACAAAATCGCCCTCCACTATTTCGTCCAATGGCACCTGCACCGGCAGCTCCTAGCGGCGACCGAGCATTGCCACCGCCTCGGCATCATGGTGAAGGGCGACATCCCAATCGGCATCTATCGCCACTCGTGCGATGCTTGGGTCGCGCCGGATTTGTACAACATGGACGCACAGGCCGGCGCCCCGCCCGACGACTTCGCCGCGAAGGGCCAGAACTGGGGCTTCCCGACCTACAACTGGGCGCGGATGGCGGCCGACGGATTCGGCTGGTGGCGCGCCCGCTTCGCGCAGATGAGCGCCTATTTCGACGCTTTCCGCATCGACCACATCCTCGGCTTCTTTCGGATTTGGGCCATCCCGCTCGACGCGGTGGAGGGGATTTTGGGGCGGTTCGTTCCTTGTTTGCCGGTCAAGGAAAAGGAGTTTTCCCAGGCTGGGATTCCTTTTGACAAAGAACGCTTCTGCCAGCCGTTCATCAACGAGGCGGTTTTGGCCGAGACCTTCCCCGCGGCGGGCGAACGGGATTTGGTGAAAAGCATCTTCCTCGACCGACGGGCAGATGGGCGTTTCGACCTCAAAAAGGAGTTCTCGACCCAGCGGCTCGTCGAGTCGTTTTTTGAAAAACAGGAGCGGACGGATAGCACGGCTTCCGTCCGGCAGGGCCTTTTCGACCTCATCACGAACGTCCTCTTGTTTGAAAGAAAGGACGGCTCCGGCTTCGATTTCCGGTTCGGCATCGACAAGACGGCGAGCTTTCGAAGCCTGCCGGGCGATATTCAGCATCGACTTAACTCGCTGTACGTCAACTACTTCTACAAAAGACAGGACGAATTTTGGCGCAGCGA
>JBGAWE010000409.1:0-2430 GCA_044227705.1 Saprospiraceae bacterium | reverse complement strand
GATGGGGGCGTTGTGGCCGGTGAGGGCGGCTGTTTTTGGGATGGACAATGATTGCAACATCGACGGCTTTGTGGCAAAAGAAAAAACGGGGTCACTTCGCCGCTGCCTTTTTGCGCTTTGCCCTCCGGATGACGCCGCGCCATATCAGGATGGGGAGCAAGATGGCGAGGGTCGTTCCCAGAAAGGCAACCAGCACGGCGGCCCCTTCCTGCCCGTTGCAGGAAAGAGAGCACGACACGGCCGCCGTCACATACCCGATGGCAATGACGATGGCCAGCGTGGCGATGACGAGCAGCGCGAATAGGCCCCAATGCAGCGTCCGGTCAGCCTCGCGGACGGTCTCGACGAACTCGCCCGCCAGGCTGCGGAGGGTCTTCCACGACCTTGTTTTTTTGAAAAAACCCGTCGGCGACTTCGTCGCGATCGGCTCGACAGAGGCTCTCGAGACGAGTTGCTCGCCCTTCAAAAGAGCGGTTGAGGTGCCGACAAGATTGCCCGAGGCAGCGAACTGCGGCACCAGGTTCCCAACGGCCAACCAGAAGACGCAAGAAGAAGCTACCAGCCCCGCGTCGCAGCACTTCCGCCAGCGGAAGCTCCGGCTCGGCCCATTGGGATGAGGGTAGGCCAGCAGGGCGAAAAGAAAGAGCAGGGCGGAGACTGCGAACAAATCAGTGCCGCCGACCAGCCCTCGGGCAGTGGCGAAAACGCCTGCAGAAAACCCGATGAAACCGAGCGCGACACGGCCACCGGCAACCGCCCAGCGAGCGGCGACGAGGTGGGCTTTGGCCCAAATAGCGAGCTTTTTCATTGAAAAAAAGAAAGAGTGACAGATGGCGAAACGACTATCGCCGCGCCTTCCTCCCGCCAAAGAGCGACGTATACGCCGCCCCGAAGGTCATCACAAAACCGTCGTTGTCGCTGTCGGTGCTGAACAGGACGCCAAGCTCCGGCCGTAGGGCTGCCACGGCCACGTTCTTGCCGAAGCCCATACCGAGGGTCAGGCCGACGGTCTTATTGATGTCCTCGGCACCATCGCCGAGCCAGAGGTCGATTTTACCGCCCAGCGTCAGGTCTCGGTTCGGCCTGCGCATCGGGGTGACAAGCAACTGGGGGCTGACCACCCATTGGTGGTCGTCTTTCCAAAAATAGCCGCCCACGGGGACCTTGATGGCCACCTGCTCCAAGTTCCCAAAACTGTACTTCGGAGCGACGGAGGCAAAGTGAACCTGCGACCCGACCGCGTCGCGCCTATCCTCGGTGAGGACGAACAGCTCGTAGCGCAGCTTCACGTCGAGGTTTCGAGCGATGCCCGCACCGAAGCCAATGCCGAGATTGGTGCTCTCTGTTTGGGATTCACGGTTGCCGTTGGGGGCTTTGGAGGAGGAGCGGTAATAGGAGAAATTCCCTTGCGCCTCGCCCTTCCCCTTTGGGACGACAGCCGCTGTCTCGTAGGTTGTGTTGAGCGGTGCGCAGCCAACGGCCGTCATCAATGCAGCGAGGCAAACGCCCAAGAAATGAGCGGAATGGAACGGAGCATTTTTCATCCGAAATAAATATTGGTGGAAAGATTGGCTTGGCTGTTTTCAGGTCTGGTTTCGATGAAATGCCAAGCGGCGACAACAGGTAACTGGTGTTTCCAAAGAAACTCATTCCAACAGCACGAACCCTGCCCAATAGAATGGCTCGGGCCACTTCGCCCTGACCTCATCCTGCGCCGCCCGGAAGGCCGCTCGAAGCTCCATCCGCCCGCCGAGCCATTTTTGGTAGAAGGCCGACATCAGTTCCTGCGTCGCACGGTCGGGCACCTGCCAGAGGGACATGACGATGTGCTTCGCCCCCGCAATCTTGAATGCTCGCTGCAGGCCGAAGACCCCCTCGTTGCCCCGGATGTCGCCCAGCCCCGTCTCGCAGGCGGAGAGGATGACCAGCTCAGTGTTCGACAGGTTCAACTGGCTGATTTCATAGGCGGTTAGGATGCCGTCGTCGGCCCCCTCGGGGACGCGGCCGCCGCGCCATGCGTAGTTGGCCCCGGCCAAGATCAGCCCCGAGCGAATCATGGGGTGGTCGGAAATCTTGAAGGCCGGTTGTTCTGAGGCCGCACTCGCGCTGCCCGATTTCGGGTCGGGGAAGAAGTACCCGTGCGTCGCAAAATGGAGGACGCGCGGCGACAAACCGTTGATTCCCAATTGTTTGACCACCGTCTCGGTCGCCGCGCCGCCGGTCAGCGAGGTGGGGAAGAAGCCTTCCTTCGCCAAGATGTCAGCTGCGTCGGCGACCTCTTTTGCGGTGTTCGCCAAGAACTTCCACGCGCCGCCGCGCAGGGTCGAGTCGGTCATGTTGAAGTCAAGTTCGCCACGGCGGCCGCTTCCGGTTTCCGTCGGGACAGGGGGCCGCCCGTCCCCTTCGTAGTCGACACCACCGACGAGGAGG
>JBGAWE010000408.1:0-2430 GCA_044227705.1 Saprospiraceae bacterium | reverse complement strand
GGGCGAGGTAGGAGTTGACGCGCTGCCGTTCGAGGTCGGTCAGTTTTCTATTGTAAACGAAAACCTCCGCCACGTCTCCGAGGAAGGAGGCCGACGGGTCGCCGCCGATGCGCATTTGCCCGGCGGAAGGATTGAATTGCACCGTGTTCGTCGTGGCGGTGTACGCCACGCGCCCATTGAAGCGGCTCATCCAGTCGTTGTTTGCCGAGTGGCTGTTGAAGATGTTCCAGTTGGCAGTAACGTTGTAGGCGAGTGCGCCCGTCGTGTTGCCGCCGCCTTCGACGACGGCGTTGGTGCTGGGCGTCCAAGCCTTGCGGACGTTGGTGCCGAAGTCGTTGTAAATGTTGTTCGAGTAGGTGTACCAGCCGTTGGCCGAGCCGCCGAAATAGAACGGCATCCCGTAGGTGCCCGCCCCGGCGTTGCTGCGAACGACGCTGAACACCTCGCCTTCCGACCACGCGCTGCTGAATTGGGCGTTCGCGCCCGTGATGCTCAAGTAGTCGTTGCCGTCAAAATTGACGACGGGGTTGAAGTTCAGGCCGTTTTCCACCCAGTTCGGGTCGCTCGTGGCGGTGTTCGGGTCTCGGTTGAAATTGGATTCGTCGTTCCAGTTCGTCACGTTGTTCGAGCCGTCTTTGGTCAAATAGCCGTCGGCTTTTACCCAAAGTTGAACGCCGCCGCAAGTACCGCCTGAGATGTACACGTTGTCCACGCCAAAATCGTCCTCGCTGCCCGTTGAGGTGAAATTGAAGGACAATGCCGCCGAGTTCGGCTGCGAAACCCAGGGAATCGTCACCGTCACTGTCGTGGAAGATGCCACGCCCAAAGTGCCCGAAAAGGCAAACGTCGCGGGCGAAACCGTCGCGCTGTTCGCCCCGGAAATCGCCAGCGTGTTGGTCGAGTTGTTCACAAGGGAGGCATATTTCGTGCCGCCGAGGTACACGTCAATTGTGGATGTCGGAGCCGTCGGAGCCGAGGAGGAGTTGTTGTTCCCCGGCATTATCGTGAACGTAAGGGTCACCTGCCCGTTCACCGGCCCGTTGTTCAAGCCCGCGACCGTTTGGCTGAGTGCCACATTGGACAGGTTTCCGGTGTAGTTCCCGGCAAAGCCGCCGCTGATTGCCCAACCCGAGCCGAGCGTCCAACCAGAATTGACCGCAAAATCGCCGTTCACCACCGCATTGCAAGTATTGGTGCTTGTAACACAGCCGGGGCTTGGGCGGAAACGCCAATTGACCTCGCTCGCCGAAAGTGTGTGCGGGTAGGCATTAAACGTGCTGGTGATGCCCGCCGCGACGGGGCCGTAGGCCGCATCGTCGGTGTCAATATTGTTGTCCAAACCGTCGCCGTCGGAGTCGGCATTGGCCAAAGTCAGGCCAGCCTGTTGGGTGTCGGAGGTGCCTTGGTCGTTGGAATTGGTGTCCAAATAATCGGGCGTTCCGTCGCGGTCGGAGTCAACCGGAGCGTTGCCCGTCGTTTGGTTGTAAACCGTCGGGATGCCCGTTGTGCCGACGGCTGTGATTGCGCCGGGAGCGGTGTAACCCGTCGTTGCCTGCGCTTCGATGTTGTCGGGGATGCCGTCGTTGTCGGAGTCGAGGTCTTGGTAGTCTGGCACCCCATCCTTATCTGCATCTCTCGAAGCACAGCCATCGCTTCCAATATTATCCAGACTCGCAGCCTCGCCAACGGCTACTTGCAAACCAGACCAGTTTTCGCTTACATCGGCGACGAAAGAAACATTTGATTTTATTCCCGAAAACAGAACAGAACCATCCCCTTCTCCGGCACGCACTTGGTTCCATGCTGGTTTGGCCAAAGCCCCATTGGAAGTCAAAATTTTGACGCTATCCGTAAAAGTGTAGGTAACATTATATCCCGGTTGGCCGAGAGACCAAACCTGAAATATCGGATTGATGACCTCTTTTGAAAATTGGAAAGTATGCGCCACGTTGTTTCCACTATAAGTTTGAAGCATCTGAATGGAACTCGACGCGGGGCAAAATTCAGCGGCCGAACCCATTTGGGAAGGTTGCAGTGATTGGACGTTGCCCGTGTAAGTAACATTCACCACGTCGCCATTTGACAAGGTGATGTATCCGGTTGCTGTGGTTGGCGGCGTAACGGATGTCCAAGTCACCCACCTGTAATTCGTCGTGTTGCTACAAGTGTACGAGGACAGATTGGCCGGACAGGTCAGCCCTTCATTTACATCCAAAATCCCGTCGTTGTCGTCGTCGAGGTCAGTCTTATCCGCCACGCCGTCGCCGTCGTAGTCGAGGGTTTTGCCCGCGAACGTGAAATATTTCACCCCCGTCCAGTCGAGGCAGATGTCGAGGTTGACCATGTCGGTGGCCCAGGCCATTGCCGTTGTGGTCGTGCCGCCGTTGGTGAAATTGCCGTCGTCGTCCACCAAAATGTAGACCGGCTGGC
>JBGAWE010000407.1:0-2750 GCA_044227705.1 Saprospiraceae bacterium | reverse complement strand
CTGCACCGTCTCGAAGGCGGCGAGCTTGACGAAGACCTTTGTCGGGACGCTCGCGCTGAAGCTCGTCGAGGAGGGCAGCTTCGCGCTCGACGACCCGCTCACCAAATGGCTGCCCGCCGAGGTGCTCGACAACGTGAAGAACGCCCGCAGCTGCACCGTCCGGCAGTTGATGAACCACACCACGGGCATCGCCGACGTCATCGAGGACAACGCCTTCTACCTCTCCGTGCTCAACGACCCGCCCCACAAATGGACGCCCGAGGAACTGGTCAAGTTCGTCTACGGCGACGCGCCGGAATTCGAGCCGGGGCAGGGGATTTCCTATTCAAACACCAATTTCCTGCTGCTCGCGATGGTCATCGACCGCGCAACTGGGCAGGACCACGGCCGCCTGCTGCGCGAAAAGGTCATCGCGCCGCTCGGGCTGGACAACACCTTCTACTACTGGCACGACGCGCTGCCGGGCGGCGTCGCGCAGGGCTATTTCGACCTGTACAACAACGGCACCATCCTCAACGTGACCAACTACAACACCGGCAGCGGCAACGGCTACGGCGGCATTTACTCGAATGTGTTCGACTTGCGGACCTTCATCGAGGCGCTCGTCCGCGAGAAAAGGGCGCTGTCGCCCGCGATGCTCAACGAGATGCTCACATTCACCGCGTCCGAGGGCACCTCCAACCGAGCCAACGGGCTGGGCATCTTCAAGGACTTCCTCGAGCGAGCACCCGACGAGTTTGCCTACGGCCACCGCGGTCGCGACCTCGGCTATACGGCCGACATGTACTGGTTCCCGGTGAAGGACCGAACGATGACCTACCTGATCAACTACGGCACCGACGCCAAGAGCGACCTCAAGGGCGTCTTCAACGACTTCCGCAAGGCCATGGCCGACGCGGTGCTGGCCGACTGACCCGACCTTTTTTTTTCAACGGACCCGCAATCATGGACTTTGAACTTATCGAAAACAGCTTCCTGAAACAGGTCGCCGCGCCCTTCCGGCGCGCGCCGGGGCAGGTCAACCAATTGCTCGAAAGCGATGCTGAACTGGTGCGGCTGCCCGACGGCAGCCTGCTGGCGGCCACCACGGACTGCATCGCCGAGGAGATTTCTACAGGGCTTTACAGTGACCCGGCGCACATCGGCTGGATGACCGTCGTCGTCAACTTGAGCGACCTCGCGGCGGTCGGCGCGAAACCGCTCGGCCTGCTCCTTTCGGAGAGCCTGCCCGCCGATTTTCCCGACGAGAAGCTCCGGGCCGTGCAGCGCGGCATTTCCGATGCGTGCGAGGCGACCGGTGTCTTCGTGCTCGGCGGCGACACCAACGACTCGAAGGAATGGCAAATGGGCGGCACCGCTTTCGGCCTCATCCCGCGCGGCGGCCCCGTCGTCATGCGAAAGGGCGCGTCGGCGGGCGATGCGCTCTACTGTTCCGGGCCGATGGGCCTGGGAAGCGCCTACGCCTTCGAGGTGCTCAAGCGGCAGCGGCGTGCGCAGCGTGGAATACCGCCCGTTTCTCGGCTGGCGGAGGGCGGCCTTCGTGCGGGAGCACGGTAGCGCGCATCGACACGAGCGATGGGCTCTTTCCACGCGCTCTCCAACTTGCTGACAGTCAACGAGATAGGTTTCCAAATCGAGCGCTCTCTCCGAAATGGCCCACCCTGAGGTGCTGCGCATCGGCCGGGCGGCGCAGATGCCGACATGGGTCTTTCTTGGCCGGGCCGCACGGGGAGTTCGAGCTGTTGTTCACTATCCCTCTAAAACGAAAAGGCGTTCCTCGAAAAGGCGGCGGCCATGAGTTGGAAACCGCTCCTCATCGGCACCTGCACCGCCGAAAAGGGCTGCCAAATCCGTGCGCTCGACGGCGGCCTGCTGCCCATCGACCCGTTCAAAATGGCGAACGCCTTTGCCGAATCGGGCGGCGACCCGCAAACATTCCTTTCCAAACTTTTAAAACAGGAAGCATCATGGCAACTGCAACAAAAGATCGGCTGACGTCCACCGCTCAGGCGGCCACCGGCGACGAGGCCCCCAACCTTCACACCTTCATCACGGCCAACAAGACGATGAAGAACCTCGAGTACGTCCCCATGTTCTCGCGGTTCATCGACGACATGAAGGAGCGCCACTTGTTCACCTATTGCCGCAAGGTGCTCTCGCCCCAAAGCCGCCAAGTGGTGATCTGGGACGCCGACTCCAACAAAAAGCGGAAGATGCTCATGTTCGCGTCGAACAACTACCTCGGCCTCGCCAACAGCCCGTACATCAAAAAGAAGGTGAAAAAGGCCATCGACAAATATGGCGTGGGCCTCGGGGGGCCGCCGTTGCTGAACGGCTACACCAAGCTGATGGTCGAGCTGGAGGAAAGGCTCGCCCACCTGAAGCACCAGGAATCGGCCATGGTGTTCTCGAGCGGCTACGCGGCCAACCTTGGGATGCTCATAGCGCTGGCGCAGGAAAACGACCACGTCCTTTACGACGAGCTGAGCCACGCCTCCTTCATGGATGGGATGCGGATGACGCAGGTGCCCTCCACCAGGTTCGCGCACAACAACCTTTCCGACCTCAGGACCAAGCTCGCCCAGCATTCAAAAACGACCAGCGACACACTCTTTGTGGGCATCGAGGGCGTCTACTCGATGGACGGCGACCTCGCGCCGCTCGACAAGATCGTGCCAATGCTGAAAAAAGCGGGCGCCTTTCTCATGCTCGACGACGCGCACGGGACGGGCGTGCTCGGCAGGTCGGGG
>JBGAWE010000406.1:0-2480 GCA_044227705.1 Saprospiraceae bacterium | reverse complement strand
GGCCTGAAAGAGGACGATGGGCCGGATGTACCGCCCGCTCCGCGCCCGCTCCCGCTCGGCGTCGGCCTCGAGTTTCTTTTGGAGGAAGACGGCGTTCTCCAGCACGTCGTCCTTCGTCTGGTGGTTGTAGACGATGACCGGCAGCTTGACCATCTCCTCCTTTTTCAGCTCCCACGCGTCGACGAAGCAGAGGAGGTTGGAGTTCTTGCGCGGCGTGGCCGTCAGGTCGACGACGAAGGCCGGGTTGAGGTTGCGCAGCATCTCGACCGAAAGCTCTGTCTCCGCCTGGTGGCTCTCGTCGACGACGACGAGCGGGTTGAGCGCCCGCAGCGCGGCCATGCTCGAGGTCGGGTCGATGCCCTCGGCCAGCTCGCCGTCGGCCGCCGCGAGGGTCTCGAAGCCGGTGTTCGCGCCGTTTTCTTGGTTGAGCTTGCGGTCGTCCTTGTTGCGGGCGCGGAGGCTGTCGAACGACAGCACGACCACCGTCAGCTGCTCCCGCGCCGCGCCCTCGTGCAGCCCGCCCAGCAGCCGCTGCTTGTCGTAGACCTCCACCCGGCCGCCGAACGCCGCGTCGAGCCGCCGCCGGTAGGGGTGCGACGGGTCGCGCAGGTTCTTCAGCGTCTGTTCGAGGATGGCCGTGCTCGGCACCAGCCAGACCACCGCCCGCGACTTGAGCATCGGGAAGGCCCGCATCACCGGCTCCACCGCCGCGCAGGCCAGCAGCGTCTTGCCGCCGCCCGTCGGCACCTTCAGGCAGAGGTGCGGCACGCCCGGCACGTTCTCCTTGTACGGCTCGACGGCCTCGCTACGCCTCGGATCGAGCGGAGTGCGCGGGTGCTCGCGCCAGAATAGCTCGTAGGCTTGCCGCGTCGAGCGCCCCTCGAGCAGCGAGAGGAACCGTTCGAGGTCGGCCAGCACTTCTTCTTGGTATCGTTTCAGTTGCATGGGTCAGAGCCGCGGGATGTCGCGCGGGGTCTTTTTGAACCGGATGTTGTGCGCCGCCAGCACCCCCGGCGGCACTGTGCAGTAGTCGGCGTAGACGGTCGACGAGTCGCCCACCTTCTCGGCCAGTATCGCCGCCAGCAGCGGCCCGTCGAGCGAGACCGCCCGCTCACGTTCGTAGCAAAACCACGCCGTCGCGCCGTCGAGGCCGAGGAAATAGGGGTTTTGGGTTTCGAGTTTCTGGTTTTGAGCGGGCCACGGCCGCCGCGTCTCGGCGTGCCACAGGTAGCGGCGGATTTCGCCCTCGCCCACCGCCTCGTTGAGCAGCTCGCCGCCCTCGTGGAAGAGCGGCTCGCCCAGCGTGCAGAACTCGAAGCCCCCGCCCGTCCCCTCGCGGCCCGCGTAGCCGTCGATGACCCGCCGCACCCGCTCGGCCGTCAGGCCCTCCGCGTAGTCCTCCATCTCCACCAGCACGAAGCGGCGGCGGCCCCCGTCGCGCTGGTTCAGGTTAAGCACCGCGTGGGCCGTCGTGCCGCTGCCGGCGAAGCTGTCGAGGATGAGGTCGTCGGGGCCGGTCGAGATTTCGAGGATGCGCTCGATTAGGGTGGTGGGTTTGGGGGTCTGAAACTCCTGATTATCAATGCCTTCTGAAAAAATCTCCCTGAATTCCTTTCGGGAAGAATCCGTGTGACCGGCGAATTCAAACGTCCACCAAGTTTGCGGGACGATGCCGTCTGCGTTTTTCAAATCGGCCAAATAGCGTTTCAAAGCAGGGACTTTTCCCGTTCCATCCTTTCCCCAATAAATCCGGTCCTCCTTAACAAGCCGGTCGGCCATCTCTTTTGAATAGCCCCAAACTCGGGTTCGTTTCGGCCAAATCTCCTCACCCGTTTTTGGTTGGATGATTGGGTAAAACAGGTTAGGCCGCTCGTCCGCCGTCTTGTTGCAGGTGAAATTGTCCGCCCGGAAAATGCCCCTCTCGTCCTCCAATTTGTACGCCTCGTTTTTGTCCTCCGTCCTCGGTAAAAGCCTCCTCTGCCAGCTTACCGATTTTTGATAGACAACCACGAAGTCGTGCATCGGGGCGATGGATTTGTGGTCGTTTGCGACAGCGTACTTCTTCTGCCAAAGGATGTTCGCCACAAAATTCCCCGCCCCAAAAATCTCGTCCAAGACGCACCGCAGATGCGCCTGCTCGTTGTCGTCGATGGAGATGAAGATGGCGCCGTCGTCGGCGAGGAGGCGGTGGAGGAGCCGGAGGCGGGGGTACATCATGCAGAGCCACTTGTCGTGGCGGGAGAGATCCTCGCCCTCTTTCCCGACGACGCGGTGGAGCCATCGGAGGATTTTGGGGTCGTTGACGGCGTCGTTGTAGGCCCAGCCCTCGTTGCCGGTGTTGTACGGCGGGTCGATGTAGACGCACTTGACGCGGCCCTCCAGCTCGGGGAGGAGGGCCTTGAGGGCCTCGAGGTTGTCGGCGTGGAGGATGCGGTTGCCGGTGTCGGTCTGGCCGTGCGCGTACTGCGTTCGGATGGTTC
>JBGAWE010000405.1:0-2436 GCA_044227705.1 Saprospiraceae bacterium | reverse complement strand
ATCCGCCCGGAGCACGATGAAAACCTCGATGCCTCGCTCGTCTTCAAATACAAGGACGACGAGCTGGGCGGCCTCGCCGAAGCCGACCTCGGCCTCTGGAAATCCGAGGACGACGGCCGCTCCTGGGAGTGGCAGGGTGGGGTAGTGGACGCCGACCGGAACACGGTCTCGCTCGACCACATCGCCTCCTTTTCGCTTTGGACGCTAGCCTACGCGCCGCTTTCCGGCTGCACGCCACCGTCCGCCATTGCCGTCACGCCGACGACTGCCGGCAACCTCACCGCGGGGCAAACCAACTCGTTCAGCATGACGGGCGGCACCCCGAACACCGGAATCACCTGGGCAATCACTCCGGCCACGGGCGTTTCCCCGGCCACCGGAACCGGCACTTCGACCGGCACGGTGACTTTTTCAAGCCCCGGAACTTTCACTGTGACTTTCACGGCGACGAACAACAACGTCCCTGCCGCCTGCTCGCCGAGCACCTCAACGACGGGCACGTTGACCCAAATCATCACGGCACCGGCAATCGGCACGGACTTCGACGGCGACGGCGTTTTGAACACCGCCGACCTCGACGACGACAACGACGGCATCCTCGACGCGGTCGAATGCCCGGCGACCAATTTGGTCAAAAACGGCGATTTTGCCAGCAATTTCACCAATTGGGCAGTCGGCTCCGGCTGGCAAATGGAGGCTGGCCACGCGGTCAACTACGGTGAAAATTTGACCAATTCGACCCTTTCCCAAACCATTTCAAACATCCCGGCGGGCGCGGTGCCGCTCACGTTTGCCCTGCGCTCGAATGGTGTGAACAACGTCATCACCTCCGGTTCGACGGCCACGCTCGACCTGTATTTGGGCGGAAAACAGTATGTCCGTTTCAAAAACCCGTCCGGCGGCTCGGTGGCGACGGTCACGACTTACAACGGCGCGACGGCTTCAGTGGCGACCATTCCGATTACTTACACGAGTTCGGCGGTCAACAACAACGTGACGCTGACCATTCCGTCGCTGGGCGTTTCGTCCGCGCTCATGGAGTGGAAATTTTCCTCGCAAAGCGACGACTGGGCGATTGACAACATCGCCATAAATGTGCTCACCTGCGACCTCGACGGCGACGGACGCGACAACAATTTCGACCTCGACGACGACGGCGACGGCATCCCCGACAACGTCGAAGCGCAGACGACCGCTGGCTACGCCGCGCCCGCTGGGACGGTGGACGCGCAAGGTCGCGTGACCAATTACACCACCGCTGGTCTTTCGCCCGTGGACACCGACAACGACGGAACGCCCGATTATCAGGACACCAATTCCAACGACGACGGCGCGAACGACACCCAGCAAGCGGGCTTGACCCTTTCAGGTGTGGATGCTGACCTCGACGGCCTCGACAACAACATTGACTCGAACGACGGCGCCGTCGGCCCCGCCAACGCGGGCATCACGAATGTTTATTCAACCTACCCGCACGTCCTTTCCTCGACGGAAGTGGACTGGCGTTTTTCCCCCGCGCCCGGTTGCGTGGCCGCGCCGACGGCTGCCCAAAATTTGGTCAACGGCGTGGCCTACTGGCGTTACAGCGGCTACAACGCGACGCCGGAAAGCGGCATCACCGGAAATTTGATTGACCGGGGCTACGTCCACACCCTGTTCGACCCGGAGGACGCTTTTTTGAACGACCAGAACGACAACATCCAGTACGTTTTCAAAACCAAAGTGCAGGTCACGGCGGGCAATGAAGGTAACTACAATTTCCAATTCACCAACCTCGACGACGACGGCGCACTTTGGGTGAACGGCACGTTTGTCGCCAGCGGAAACTACGCGGGCGGCGCGAACGTCGCTGCCGGAACCGCCTATTTGAACGCGGGCATGAACGACATCGAAGTCCGTTTTTCAAATGGTGGCGGCCCCTCGACCTGCCGTCTGCGCTGGCAGGGCGCGGAAAGCGGCAACGTCATGGCAAATATTCCCGAAAACAAACTCTGGGTTTCGCCCACCGGCCCGTCGGCATGGTTCAAAGCCGAAACGATTTTGGCGGCGGACGGCAGTGTCCCGGGTTCGTGGAAAGACAAATCGCCGAACGCGAACAACGTCACGACCTACCCAGGCCACAACCCCACGTTCTACAACTCGACGGCAACGCAAATCGTCAATTTCAACCCCGTCGTCAATTTCACCGACGACCTGATGTGCAGCCAGGACAACCTCAAAGGGTTTGCCTACGGCAAACAGGCGCACACGATCTTCGTGGTCAACTGCCCGGAAGGCGCACAGTACAATGAAGAATACGTTGCGGGATATGGCCGCGACAACGCGGGCAATTCCGACCAATTCATTGGTTCCGGGGTGGCCGGGCGGCTCGACTGGGGCGGCTGGGGCAACCATCTGTACTCGACTTCCAACCCGTTTTGGGTGAACACGCAGCCG
>JBGAWE010000404.1:0-2437 GCA_044227705.1 Saprospiraceae bacterium | reverse complement strand
GCCCAGCGCGGTCGCCTGGCCGTACTGCCACGACGCGTCAGCCGTCCAGCCGGCGGGGAGGCTGTTCTCGAAGTCCTGCGAGAAATAGACCGTCTGCGCAGAGAGCGAGAGCGCGGCGGCCGCGAAAAGCATGGTAAAAAGACTTTTCATAGATGAAAATTTGAGAAAAACGTGAAGGATAGATTGTCTTGCTCCGTTCGATTTGGTCGGGCGGGAGCGACGGCGAAAGTAGAAAAGCACTGTTGAAACGGGTTGCGCATTTCGCGCAAGTTTGCCCGTGAGACCGGTTTTGACAACCGCAGACATTTTAAGATCACCTCACCTCACCGCCAATCCGCCGCCGACCGAACCGGGCGAGACAAAATGGAGCCGGCCCTCGCCGTCCTCCGCCATCAAGATCATCCCCTGCGACTCGACCCCAGCAATCGCCCTTGGGGCGAGGTTGGCCAGTATCAAGACCGTCCGGCCGACCGCCTCCTCGGGCGAAAAATGCTCGGCGATGCCCGAGACGATGGTTCTTTTTTCGATGCCCATATCGACGGATAGCTTCAGCAGTTTTTTCGTCTTCGGCAGTTTTTCCGCGGCCTCGATGACGCCGGTTCGGATGTCCATTTTGGAAAACTCGTCGAACGAAACCGGCTCTTTCAGCGGTGGCGGGGGCGAGGCAACCGTTTGATTTTCAACCACTTGTTCAGCAACTGGCGGTGTTGTGGTCGAGGCATCCGTCGCCATCAACTTGTCGATTTGAACCTGGATTGTCTCGTCGGCAATCCGAGAAAAGAGGTGCTCCGCCGCCCCGATCCGGTGGTTCGGGGGCAGGATGGGGCTGCCCTCTGCCAGATCCATCATCACCGCCCGAAGCTCTCCGTTCTCCTCGATGGGCGGCATTTGGAGCATCTTCCGCAGCTTGTCGGAGGTGAACGGCAGGAACGGGCGACACGCCACGCCGAGTGCCGCCGCGATTTGCAGGCCGAGGTTCATGACCACTTTCACCTTCTCGGGCTGCTCGCTGACGGCCTTCCACGGCTCGTTGAACTGCAGGAGCTGGTTGCCGAAGGTCGAGATTTCCATCAGGCACTTCGCCGCCTCGCGGAAGTTGTACGAGCGGATGTCGGCGCACATCTCCTCCAGTTTGCCGTGCAAAAACCGCATTTCCGTGTCGAAAAAGCCCTGTTTGCCCGGCTCCGAGCCGCTCTCGACGGCCTGCTCCGGGTCGATTTTCGGGACAAGGCCGCCATAGAACTTCCCGGTCAGCACCGCCACGCGCTGCACGAAGTTGCCGAGGTTGTTGACCAGCTCGTTGTTGCTCGTCTCCTGGAAGTTCTTCCACGAGAAGTCGGCGTCCTTCGTCTCGGGCATGTTCTTCACCATGTTGTAGCGCAGCACGTCCTCCTTGCCCGGCATCTCGTCGAGGTACTCGTGTACCCAGACGGCCCAGTTTTTAGAGGTCGAGAGCTTTCTCCCTTCGAGGTTCATGAACTGGTTGGCCGGGACGTTGACCGGCAGGATGTAGCCGCCATGCGCTTTCAAAATGGCGGGGAAGATGAGGCAGTGAAAAACGATGTTGTCCTTTCCGATGAAATGGATGAGGGCACAATCGTCGTCCTGCCAATATTTCACCCAGTCCCTCCCATTGTCGGCCGCCCATTGTTTGGTGGCCGAGATGTAGCCGATGGGCGCGTCGAGCCAGACGTAGAGCTTCTTCCCCTTTGCCCCCTCGATTTCGGGCGGCACGTCAACGCCCCAGTCGAGGTCGCGGGTCATGGCGCGGGGCTGGAGGCCGCCGTCGAGCCACGAGTTGCACTGGCCGACGACGTGCGCCTTCCAGTCGGCCGGGTCGTGGAGCTTTTGGCCGTCGGCGACGCCGGTGTTTATCCACTCGCGCAACCAAGCCTCGTGCTGGTCGAGCTTCAAGAACCAGTGCTTCGTGGGCCGCAAGACGGGCTTCGTCCCGCTCAACTTCGAGCGAGGGTTGATCAAATCGGAGGGCGAGAGCGTCGAGCCGCACTTCTCGCACTGGTCGCCGTAGGCGTCCTCGTTGGCGCAGACGGGGCAGGTGCCGACGACGTAGCGGTCGGCAAGGAACTGCCCGGCAGTCTCGTCGAAGAGCTGGTCGCTTTCCCTCACGTCAAACTGGCCGTTCTCCAGCAGTTTTCGGAAAAAATCCTGCGAGGTCTCGTGGAGGATCGGCTCGCTCGTCCGGTGGTAGATGTCGAAGGATATGCCGATGCGCTGGAAGGTCTCGCGCAGCATCCGGTCGTACTTGTCGACGATGGCCTTCGGCGTAGTCCCATCGGCGAGGGCGCGCATCGTGATGGCCGCTCCGTGCTCGTCGGAGCCGCAGACGAAGACCACCTCCTTGCCCATCAGCCTCAGCCATCGGACGTAGATGTCGGCGGGCAGGTAGGCCCCGGCGAGGTGGCCGATGTGCAGCGGG
>JBGAWE010000062.1:0-21463 GCA_044227705.1 Saprospiraceae bacterium | reverse complement strand
TCTTCTCGCCCGATCAGTTCTGCTCACTCGGCGCGAAGACCCCGACCCTGCTCACCTGCCACGACCTGCTTGCGCTGCGTTTCCCCGGTCAGGTGCCGTGGTCTGGGCAGAAGTTCTACGAGCTTTTCTTTCCAAAATACCTGCGCCGCGCTGATGCCGTCATCGCCATTTCGGAGGCGACGAAGGCCGACATCCTCGCCCTCGGAAATATTGACCCTGAAAAAATCCGCGTCGTGCCGAACGGCTGCCGCGACGGCTTCAAGCCGCTCCAACCCGCTGAAAAACAGCGAGTTAGAGACGAATTGGCCGACGGCCGCCCCTACTTTTTCTACGCCGGAGCCATCCAGCCGAGGAAGAACATCGCCCGCCTCGTCGCCGCTTTCGACCTGTTCAAAAAGGGAAAAAACCGGCCGTACAAGCTCCTTTTCGGCGGCCGCCGCGCATGGCAAACGGGCGATGTTGACGAAGCCCTCGGCGGCGCCGCGCACGCATCCGACGTCCATTTTTTGGGATACCTGAACGAGGAGAAACTGCCTCGGGCGATGGCCGCCGCCGAGGCGTTCGTCTTCCCATCGCTGGCCGAGGGTTTCGGCCTGCCGATTTTGGAGGCGATGTGGGCGGAGGTTCCGGTCGTCACCTCAAACTGCTCGGCGATGGCGGAGGTGGCGAGCGACGCGGCACTTTTGGTCGACCCTTTTTCGGTGGAGGAAATCGCGGCGGCGATGGCTCAATTAATTGAAAATCAATCCGTTGCGGCCGAACTGGTCGAACGCGGCCGCGCCCGGCGGCTGCTTTTCAATTGGGACGAACACGCCCGCGCCGTCAGCGAGATGATTGACGAATTGTCGAAAAAATAACTGTCAAACCACCTCGACAGCCCACTCGCGCCGCTCGGTGATTTCCCCAAAGGGCTGCAGCGCGAATCCGTTTTCCTTCATAAAAGCCTGAAAACCAGCCACTTCGCCCGCCGCGACGGCCACGAGCAGCCCGCCGCTCGTCTGCGGGTCGGCGAGGACGGCTTGTTGCCGCTCCGTCGCGCCGAGGATTTTGTGGCCGTAGCTCTCCCAGTTCCGCCAAGTGCCGCCGGGCGTGGATTTTTTGTCGAGATAAAAATCGAGGACGGCCCGCTCGATGGTCGGCACCATGTCGAACTCGATTCTCGCCGACGCGCCGCTCGCCTCGCACATCTCCGAAAGGTGGCCGAGGAGGCCGAACCCGGTCACGTCCGTCATGGCCTCGACTGCTGGCAGCTCGCCGAGCTTTTCGCCTATTTTGTTCAAAACCATCATGCTCTCCGGCGCGATTCGGGCGTGTTCTTCGAGCAAAAGCCCCTTTTTCTGCGCCGTCGTGAGGATGCCCACGCCGAGCGGTTTGGTCAAAAAGAGCTTCGATCCGGGCCTCGCGCCGCCGTTCTTTTTCAAATTTTTAATGGAAACCCGCCCGGTGACCGCCAGCCCGAAAATCGGCTCCGGGCTGTCGATCGAGTGGCCTCCCGCCAGCGGGATGCCGGCGTCGGCGCAGGCACTGCGGCCGCCCTCGATGACGGCGTTGGCCACCTCGGGCGGCAGCGCGTTGACGGGCCAGCCGAGGATGGCGATGGCAAGCAGCGGCCGCCCGCCCATCGCATAGACGTCGCTGATGGCGTTGACGGAGGCGATGCGGCCGAACTCGAACGGGTCGTCGACGATGGGCATGAAAAAGTCGGTCGTCGAGACGACGGCCGTCCCGTCGCCGAGGTCGAAAACGGCCGCGTCGTCGCGCTCCTCGTTGCCGACGAGCAGCGCAGGATGGTGGTCGCGGGCAAAACCGCTCGTTTTCAGGATGTTGTCGAGGATTTTCGGGCTGATCTTGCAGCCGCAGCCCGCGCCGTGCGAGTATTGTGTGAGGCGGACAGTAGTTGGATTTTCCATGAATTTTGATGCTGTTCAGACAACGTGGCCGCCTTTCAACTGCAATATCCTCCCCGTCTTCCCCGCCAGTTCGAGGTCGTGGGTGACGAGGACGAGCGTCGTTCCCGCCTCGCGGTTCAGCTCGAAGAGGAGGTTGACGATGTTCTGGTTGTTCTCGCCGTCGAGGTTGCCGGTCGGCTCGTCGGCGAAGAGGATTTTAGGGTTGTTGGAAAACGCCCGCGCGATGCAGACCCTTTGCTGCTCGCCGCCGCTCAACTGGGCGGGATAGTGGTCGGCGCGGCCCGCGAGACCGACCTTTTCGAGCCATCCCTTGGCGGTTTTCTCCACGCCCTTTTCGCCGCGCAGCTCGAGCGGGACCATCACGTTCTCGAGCGCCGTCAGCGTCGGTATCAACTGGAAATTTTGGAAGACGAAGCCGACGTGCTCGTTTCGGACGCGCGCCCGCTCATCCTCTGAAAGGTTGTCGAGCGCGATGCCGTTGAGTTCGACGGAGCCGCTCGTCGCCCGGTCAAGGCCGGCGCAGAGGCCCAAAAGGGTCGTCTTCCCGCTGCCCGAGGGGCCGACGATGGCAAAGCTGTCGCCCGCCGCAATGTCGAAGCTGACGTTGGAAAGCACCGTCAGTTCGCGCCCGGCGGAGGGGTAGGTTTTGGTGAGGTTCGAGACCCTGAGCATTTGCGATTGGGTTGATTTTAGTTTTACGATGAGCGACCGAACACGGCCAATCGGGATTGGTTCGGGGCCCGGGTCGAAATCGCAGATCTGAAATCAGCCCGATCAAAACTCAGTTCAAGCGGATCTCGTCCTCGTTCCCGTCGTAGAACTCGTAGTGCGTCAGCGGAAAGTCGGTGACAGGCGCGATGCGCACCCATTTCGTGTACTTCATGAACCAGCGCATCTGCTGACTGGGAAGCCCCTTCTTGAGGAAAGCCTCGACAAACGGATGAACGCGCAATTGGATGTTCCCCCTCGGGCCGGACTGCATCACGTTCTCCAGGTCGCGCTGGATGTCGTCGGTGATGAGGATGGTGGCGTTCGTGCGGCCGGTTCCGTTGCAGGTCGGGCAGGTCTCGGCGGTGTCGATGTTGACCTCGGGGCGCGTCCGCTCGCGGGTGATCTGCATCAGGCCGAACTTCGAGAGCGGGAGGACGGTGTGCTGCGCCCGGTCTTTCCGCATCGCGTCCTCCATGATTTTGTGGATGGTCTTCTTGTGCTCGAGGTTCTTCATGTCGATGAAATCGACGACGATGAGGCCGCCGATGTCGCGCAGTCGGATTTGCCGGGCGATTTCGGTCGCCGCCTCCGAGTTGACGTTGAAGATGGCCTGGTCGACGTCGCCCGTCTTGACGTTGTGGCCCGAGTTGACGTCGATGGTGTGCATCGCCTCGGTCTTTTCGATGACGAGGTAGGCGCCGCTGGCCATCGTGGCCGTCTTGCCGAACGACTGGCGAATCTGCTTCGTCACCCCGTAGGCTTCAAAGATGGGCTTGCTCCCAGTGTGCAGTTGCAGGATTTTCACCTGGTCGGGCGCGATGTTTTGCAGGTAGGTCTTGATGCCGGCGTGCATCTCCTTGTCGTTCGTCACGATTTTGTTGAACTGCTCAGTCAGCAGGTCGCGGAGGATGGAGGCCGGCTTGTCCAGCTCGCTCAACAACTTGCCGGGCGGCGTGGAGGCCTTCAAGGTCTTGAAAATCTCCTCCCACTTGTTGACCAGCTCGCTGATTTCCTCGTGCAGCTCGGCCGTCTTCTTCCCCTCGGCAGCCGTGCGGATGACCATGCCAAAGCCCTTCGGGCGAAGGCTCTCGGCGAGGGTGTGCAGCCGTTTGCGCTCCTCAAGAGAGGCTATTTTTTTGGAAACGTTCACGCCGTCGGAGAAGGGCGAGAGGACGAGGTATCGGCCGGGCAGGGTCAGTTCGCAGGAGAGGCGCGGCCCTTTTGTCGAAATCGGCTCTTTGAGAATCTGGATGAGGACGGCATGCCGCTTGTTCAGAACTTGGTCAATCTTGCCCGTTTTGACGATTTCCTCCTCGTACTTGAAATTGTCGAGCCGGTGCGTGTTGATGCTGCCGTTGAGCACGCCGTTGGCCCATTTCGTCACCGAGCGGAGCTTCGGGCCGCAGTCGGTGTAATGGAGAAACGCATCTTTTCGATGGCCGATGTCGATGAAGGCGGCGTTCAGCCCCGGCATCATCTTCCTGATTTTTCCGATGAACACGTCGCCGACGGAGAACGAGTTGGAGGTTTTTTGGTGGTGCATCTCGACGAGCCTGCCGTCCTCGACGAGTGCGATGTCGACGCCCGTTGGCGTCGAGTTGAGGATGAGTTCTTTATCCACTTTTTAAAAAATGAGGCGGGCCGGGCGGCCGGGCCGTGTGGCATTCGCCAAAAACCAAAAGCCCCGGTGCGCGGCAAGCCGAGCAACGGGCGATGCGGAAACGACTTTTCCGAAAAACAGGTCCGATTCTGCGAAAAACGATGGCCGGGACAGGCCGGAGGCTTTGAAAGAAGTCGCTCGTTTGGGCTGCCGAGCTGGAAACGGGCGGCGGGTTTTTGGGTGAGAAGCCCGCCGGGGCCGGATTTTTTTCCTGAAAAAAGCTACGTCGGTCGGTCGGGTAAATGGCGGGTTCAGCTTTTCGAGTTGAAAAAGCGAGCCTCGTCCCGAGCGTTTTTCCAAAAGAACCGGAGCGCGGGGCGGGGAAATTGGCGCGGCTTGATTTGCCCAAACCATTTCCCTCGCCCCTGCTCTGTTGAATCCCGAGGCGATGCCCTGGGTGGTGGCGCCCGAAGCCGGAGCCTCGGGACACAAAACCTATCGTTTCTTTTTGTGACGGTTCTTGCGGAGTCGCTTCTTGCGCTTGTGCGTCGCTATCTTGTGACGCTTCCTCTTCTTACCACAGGGCATGGGTCGTACAGCTTTTTTGTTGTTAAAAAATTACGGTTGACGGTCAGATGGTCGCCGGTTCCGGGCTTTGGGAAAGCCCTTTATCGAGCGCCGTCGGCCGTCAGCCGCTCACAGATTTTCTGTTGTTGTTGGGCCTTCGCCTCCTGCTTCGTCGCCTCGTAGGCTTGGACAAGGAGGCAGTTGGC
The DNA here is from genome assembly GCA_044227705.1 of Saprospiraceae bacterium. Classification (GTDB taxonomy): domain Bacteria; phylum Bacteroidota; class Bacteroidia; order Chitinophagales; family Saprospiraceae; genus JANOQP01. The sequence goes on along the minus strand of JBGAWE010000062.1, from coordinate 16,469 downwards.
CTGTTTGTTCTTCGGGTCGATCGAAACGGTCTTTTCGAACCTTGCAATCGCCTTTTCCCATTGGCCGGTCTTGATGGCGAGGCGGCCCAAAGCGTTGAGAACCAATGTGTTATCTGGGTTCTTAGCCTCGAGTTCGCGCAGCATCAGCACGGCCTTCATCGGGTTCTCAGGCAGCGGGAAGTCCGCGTAGACCGCTGCGAGGTTGACCTGATGGGCAACTTCGGCGGGCTTTATCGAGACGGCGTTTTCAAAGGCGGCGATGGCCCGTTTTCCGCAGAAGTCGTGGGCCGCTTGCTCTTTGGCCCCGACCCCGGCCGCTTGCCAGGTCGCCCCGGCTATAGACCAGGCCGCATCGGTCTTTTCGATTTCGGCGATCTGGTCGGCAATCTTTCCGCTCAACAGCGGCGAGCCGCTCTGAAAATAGCCGCCCGCCAGTTGCTTGAGGAGGTCGAGCTTCTTCTTTTCGTCTGTTTCGGAGGCGGCTTTTTGGGCGAGCGCGTCAAGCTGGGCGAGTGCTGCGGGCTGGATTAGGGCCTTTGCCGAGGCTTCGAGAGAGGCGAAATCTGTCGCCGTCATCTCGATGGCCCTTTGTTCTTCGACGGTTTTTTGTTCCCGGGGATTTGTGTCGAAGCCAAAATAAAGCCCTGCAAGCAGCGCGACGGAAGCCAGAACGATGGAAAGCTGCAGTCGGGTCATGCTAATTCGGCAAGGCTTTCATTTGGGAGGCTCATTCTTCGTCCTTGCCCTCTGGCAGCTTGGTGACGTTGGCCTTGACGTCCTCGATGAAGGTCTTGGCCGGCTTGAAGGCAGGAATGAAGTGCTCGGGGATGTTGACAGCGAGGCCGCCCTTTATGTTGCGGCCCATCTTCTTCGCCCTCTTTTTGATGACGAAGCTGCCAAAACCACGAATGTACACGTTCTCGCCCTTCGTCATGGTGTCCTTCACCTCGTTGAATAGGGCCTCGAGGGTAACGAGCACGTCCACCTTCGGGACACCGCTCTTCTCGCTAATGATGTTCACCAGGTCGGCCTTTCTCATCTTAAAAGGTTGGTTTTGAATGAATTACAGTTTTGCCTGAAGGTAGTTTTTGCGAAACAGGCCGCGAAGGTCAACTTATTTTCGAGGAATTGAAGCCATGCCCCGAAAATTTCAGACCCGCTGTTGGTCAGCGCCCCGCTCGCCTTTTCAAGCCGTTCAAAATCAGGTCTCCGCACTGGTTTTTTCGGGAGCCGGGGGCAAGGTAGACAGCACCGAAATTTCCCATGCCCGCCTAACCCATTTATTTTCAGGCAGTTACAAATGTTGTGCCGCAGCTTCCAGCCGTCGGCGACGTGTCTACCTTCACGCCGATTTGAAAGTTGAACAGCGGACGGAGACAAAGGCCTTTCGAGACTCGCCGTTCTCTATTCACCATCCACCAATCAAGAACGATGCTGCTATCCATGACCGGTTTCGGCCGCGCCATTCGCACGCTGGGCGACAAGACCATCGTCTGCGAAATCCGCGCGCTCAACTCGAAGGCCGCCGACCTGAAAATCAAGCTCCCGGCCGACATCAAGGAGCGCGAGATGGACCTCCGCAAGCAGGTCAACGACCACGCCGAGCGCGGCAAGTTTGATCTGCTCATCGACGTGCAGTCGCCCGACGGGCCGGTGGCCGGGGGCATCAACGAGCCGCTCTTTCGGGCCTATTTTCATCAAATCAGCCGACTGGCGAAAGAATTGAACATCGCCCAGTTCGATCCTTTTCAGGCCATCCTTCGCATCCCCAACGTCGTCGGGCAGGCCAGCGGCGAGCTCGACGAGGAGGAGTGGCACCTCATCCGCGAGACCCTCGACGAGGCCCTGACGAACCTCCGCAACTTCCGCCGCGATGAGGGAAAAATCCTCGAGGCAGAGTTCCGCCTGCGCGTCGCCAACATCGTGAAACTGCTGAAAGACCTCGCCCCGCTCGAGTCCGGCCGAGTCGACCGGATGCGGCAACGGTTGAAGAACAACGCCGAGGACTTCCTCGGGAACAACGCCGTCGACGCCAACCGCTTCGAGCAGGAAATCCTCTTTTACCTCGAAAAAATGGACATCACCGAGGAAAAGGTCCGCCTCGAACAGCACTGCAGCTACTTCGTCGAACAACTCGACTCGACCGGCCCGGCCAGCATCGGCCGCACGCTCGGATTCATCAGCCAGGAGATGGGCCGCGAGATAAACACCCTCGGCGCGAAGGCATACGATGCCGACCTCCAGCGGCTCGTCGTGCAGATGAAGGACGACCTTGAAAAGATAAAAGAGCAACTGGCCAACGTCCTCTGACCCGACATGAAGACAAAAACGACCCAAGGCATCCGCGTCTCCGTCGAGACGACCTACCAGACGAACTACTCGAACCCGCTGGAGAACAAGTACATCTTCTCCTACGCCATCACCATCGAGAACCACGGGCGGCACACCGTCCAGCTCCTCCGCCGCCAATGGGACATCGTCGACACGACATGGATTCACCGGCAGGTCATGGGCGACGGCGTGGTCGGCGAACAGCCGGTTTTGGCCCCCGGCGAGTCCTATCAATACGCCTCGTGGTGCCACCTGCTGGCCGACATGGGACGGATGTGGGGCGTCTATTTTTTCAAAAACCTCGACGACATGAGCGAGTTCGAGGTGGAGATACCGGAGTTTCAGATGGTCGCGCCTTTCAAATCGAATTAGGGGACTAAGGATTTGGCCACCCGCCCAATCCCCAATCCCCAATCCCCTTTTTCACCATGTTCAACTGGGCAATCATCGGCCTCGGCAAAATCGCCAACAAGTTCGCGCAGGACCTGCGGCTCGTCGAGGGCGCGCGGCTCTGGGCGGTGGCGACGGGCGGCTCGCAGGAGCGGGCCGAGCAGTTTGCCGTGAAATATGGGGCGCGGCACGCCTTCGACAGCTATGACCTCTTGCTGAAATGCCCCGATGTCCACGCGGTCTACATCGCCACGCCGCACACGTCGCACGTTTCGCTGGCTTTGAAATTTGTCGATGCAGGGATTCCGGTCTTGGTTGAAAAGCCCTGGGCCATGCACATTGAGGAGGCGCGGCGATTGGCGCTGGCCGCCCGTCGGCAGGGCGTCTTCGTGATGGAGGCGATTTGGACGCGCTTCGTCCCCCTTTTTCAAAAAACTATCGAGATGATAGAGACGGGCGAGATTGGCGAAGTCGTCGGGGTGAAAGCGGATTTCGGGTTCAAGGCCCCGCCGTTCGACCCGAACTCTCGCCTTTTCGACCCGAAACTGGGGGCTGGCTCGCTGCTCGACATCGGGATTTACCCGATTCTCCTCGCTCAAATCCTGCTCGGCAGGCCGGAAAAGGTGCTGGCCGTCGCCACTTTCACCGACCTCGGGGCCGACGAGTCGGTGGCCATGACCTTCGTCTACCCCGACCGGAAGCTGGCCATGCTCCATTGCACGACGGCTTTCAAAACGGAGACCGAGGCCTATATCTATGGGAAAAAAGGAAACATCCGCCTCCACCCCCGTTTCCACCACCCGAGGCGACTGACCATCAGCCGCTACGTCGCCGGTGCGATGGAGAGCGAGGACGTCGAACTGGCCCACGACGGGCACGGCTACGCGCACGAAATCCGCCACTTCATGGAGTGCGTCGAAAAGGGGCTGGTTGAAAGCCCGCTCGTCCCGCTCGACTTCAGCCTCGAACTGACCGAACTGCTCGACTGGGTTCGGGAGGAGTGGGCGAAGTAGAGCCGCGGTGCGCCGCGCCTCTACCTCAGCATCCGCTCGACCGCCTCGGCAAACTGCCCCCGGATCTGCGGGTGTCCTTTGAGCTTCTCCAGCTCGGCGCGGGCGGCGGCGGCCTGCCCTGTTTTTTTCAAAGCAAAAGCATGGTAGATGCGGGCCTCGACCGGTGCGTCAGGCTGGGCGAGTGCGCGATCGAGGTGGCCGAGCGCGGCGGCGAAATCGGGCCGTGCCGGGTCGAAAAGCAGGCAAAGCCCGGCCAGAAGCTCCGGTTTCCAGCTTTTATCCGACTGCGCGACCTCGACGGCGAGGGCGAGCGAGCTTTCAAAACGACCGGCCTCGTAGGCTTTCACTGCCTCAACAAGCTTCGTCCTTTCGCCGCCGGGACCGCGCAGGTTTCCTTGAAAATGGAAGACGGGCAGCCCGTTCGCCGCCAGTTTTGGGGCGGAAAGCCCTTTCGAGGGCTGTCGCCAAAGCCAGTTCGCCGAGGCGAGGGCGGCCACCATCGCCGCGGCGACGGCCAGCAACCGCCAGTTTTTGTTGAATGAAAAAAGTCGGACGGGAGCCTCGCGGCGCACCCCCTTTTTGGAAAGCTCGGTGGCCCAGCGGCGCTCGCGGTCGCGGTCGAGCTTGCGGCGGAGGAGGGCGGCCTCGGCGGCGGTCAGCTCGCCGGGAGGGAGGGAGGCTCTGTCAAGTTGGTCAAAAATGGATTCCATGACTCTTTTTGGTTGAGATTCTGCGTCGTCCTTACCGCCCGCCGAGGCGAAAAAAGTGGCCGCGCAGCTCGTCGACGCACCGCTTTTTCCGCTGCCGAGCGGCAGCCTCGTTGGTGTAGCCCGACCGCTCGGCAATGGCGCGATGGTCGAGATTGTCGTAGTAGAAGGCCTGCAGGAGCGACCGGCATCGGTCGCACATCAGCTCCCAAGCGCGGTCGAGGAGATCGAGCTCCTCGATGGAAAACTGGTTTTCGAGGAAGCTGAAATCATCGAGCAGGCTGGCGGCGATGCCGTCGGTGTCGGGGCGTTCGCGGTCGCGTTCCTGTTTTTTCAAAAAATGGTTGACAACGATTCGGTGGAGATACCCCTCAAGGTTCCCGTAGTCGATCTTCCCACTGACCAGGTACTCGCGAAAGCGTAGCATCGACCACATCACCGCGTCGTAGGCGTCGGCGTGGGCGGCGCGGTAGTTCTTTTTCAGCACCCCCATCAGCGGTTCGAACTTCACGAGGAAGGCCCGCTCGAACAGCGACTCGTCGCCCCCGCGCAGCCCGTCGAGCAGCGCGTCGAACTGGGCAGACGACAGCCCGAAGTTGCGACCGACAGGTTCGGCGGCAACGGCTGGCTCCCGGGGCGCGGCAGTCGCTTTTGGGTCTTGAAGGCCCATCTTGACGGTGAAGTTCAGGTTGGCAGCCTGGGGCCGAGAGGGTCGAGGCGGGCATCGCAAAGCGTCTTCGTTGGAGCTTTGAGATTGCGCCTCAAATTCTCCATCCGCACCGGGAAACCCGCGAAGTGCCCGGCCGTGACGGCCGCCGACTGGATTTTTTTCAAAAAAAATTTTTTCGGGGAAATCGTGTCACGCCGCAAGGGGCCTCCGAGTTCAGGGGGTGCGGCGAGCGGGACGCGCCCAAACGCGCCCAAACAAAAAGGCCCTTTTGCACCCGCCAAGATGACAAAAGGGCCAACAAGTGTAAATCCAAGCTCGCCGCCTTGCTTCCCCGCAGGGGGCATGGACAACAAGTTTGTTGCATCACAAAGGTGGCGCTGCGGGAGCCTCTGAAAACAGTTTTTTCAATGAAAAACTTTTCCCACCACCGCCGCACAGTCTGGTTGATGCTGCTCGCTCTCTTCTGGGCGGGCGTGGCCTCGGCCCAGTTCATCGCCCCGGCCACGCCGGTCTGTGCCGGTTCGACGCACTTCTACCAAGTGCAAAACCACGCCAACAGCACCTACGCCTGGTCGTCCTCTCCGGGCGGCGTGCTCTCGGGCACCATCGGGACGGGCAACTCCGTCAGCTTCGGCAGCCCGGGGACGGTCACGCTGACCGTCGTCGAGACCTTCCACCCGTCGAACGTGTCAGCGACCTACACGGCCACCGTCATCGTAGAGGCGATTCCGAACCCGGTCATCCTCTCCTCATTCGCACCCGACTGCCCGCCGGAGGACAAGGAACACGACAACCTCTCGGCCATCATCATCCCGAAGGACAACGACGACCCCTGCCCGAAGGCCTGCGAGAACATGACCATCGACTACTCCACCCCGCCCCACGCGGGCAGCACCTACGAGTGGTTCGTCAGCGGCGGCACGCCCACGCACGGCTTCGGCAACCCGATTTCCGTCACTTGGGGGCCGGCCGGGACGGGTTCTATCACCGTCGTTGAAACGACGGCAGCGGGCTGTGTCGGCACGGCCACGACCTGCATCGAGATCATCCCTTCACCCTCCGCGAAGGCCACAGGGAACGGGCAGGACCTCACCGCCGGGCCGGTCTACATCTGCGTCGGGCAGGCCGTCATCTTCCACGATTTGAGTGTCGGCGGCTCCAGCTATTCATGGGATTTTGGCGACGGCAACACCTCCACCGAGCAAAACCCGTCGCACGTCTACACGGCCGCCGGGAGCTACACGGGGGTTTTCATCGTGAAAAACGCCTGCGGGTGCGAGAGCAGAATCAAGTTCACGGTCGAGGTGAAAGACGGCACCTCGCCGACCCTCGGCTGCATCTCGACCGTCTGCCTCGACGCGGTCGACCTCTACAACCTATCGTGGCCGGGCATGGAGAATTGCCCCGGCGCCGTCATCACGTGGAATGTTCACGGAGGCAAGGTTACCGGCTACCCGAACCCCGACCAAACCTCGGCGACCATCCTCTGGGACGACAACGACGGCTTCATCAACGCTAACGGCGTCGGCGCCATCGAGGTGACCATCAGCGGCTGCCCCGACGTCTGCGTCTTCCCGCTTTGGGTGGAAGTCCCCGTTTTGCACCCGACCCATATTTCTGGTGTGACGAATGCCTGCGTGGGGGAGGTCTACCGCTATTCAATCCCCTACCAGCCGGGCATCCGCGACGGTGTTTACGCCTCCGGCGTCGATTTTGACTGGAACATCTCCCCCTGCTGCGGCGCAGTGCCGGTCGACGGCTGGAGCGACCCGATGAGCAACTCGGAGGAAATCCGTTTCAACGCCCCCGGCGACTACACGATTTCCATCCAATCCTACTACAACGACCTGCTCGGCTGCAAGTTCCCTGTCGAGGACATCGTTGTCCACGTCCTTCCCAACCTCGAGATCCAGCCGCCGCTCACCTACATGTGCACCAGCGCGACCCCGCCCAACTGGAACGCCGTCATTGCTGGGACAACCGCTGGCGCGAGCGGCACGCTCAACTGGACGCTCGAAGACCTCGCCGGAACCCCGCTTTACAGCTGGACGGGCGGCAGCGTCTTCACCTTCCCGGCGACCACCATCACGGCGGCGGGGACGTACCAAATCCACGTCCAATCGCCCGACTACTGCGCGGGCGGCGGCTACGCGACCCTGCAAGTGGTCGACCCGCCGACCACGACCGGCACCATCACGGGCGAGATCTCGGTCTGCGCCAACGTGCCGTATGTCTACACGACGAACGCCGTGCCCCCGCCCGGCTCTGTTCTGAAATGGACGGCCGACCACGGCACCGTGGGGCAGGAATACGGCGCGACGACGAACATCAACTGGTCGAACACGACGCCTTACAAAGTCTACCTCTGGCTGGTCGACCTGTCGGCCCCGAGGTGCAGCTCGCTGGTCAACACATTGACGGTCAACCCGTACACGCCCAGCCCCTTGATGAGCGGCCCGAACCCGGTCTGCGTCAACGAACTGGGCGGCTACAACATCGCCGGGGTGACGCATTTCACCGAGATGACATGGGAAGTGGTCGGGCCGAACCTCGGCAGCGTCCTCTCGAACTCGCCCATCACGCACGCCGACATCCGCTGGAACGGCACGGCGGGCGCGGCCATCGTCCGCTGCCGGGCGCGGGTCTGCGGGACTTGGATGACGTTCGACTATCCCGTCACCATCAACCCGGCGCCGTCGCTGGCCGTCGTCTCGCCGCCGACCACCTGCCAGGGCGTTTCGACGCCGATAAGCATCTCCTCCTCGGCCGTTCCGACATCCGTCGGTTGGACATTCGGCGACGGCGGCACGGGGAGCGGTTCGCCGACGAGCCACACCTACAACAACGGCGGCAGCTTCCCCATCACGGCGACCGTGAGCTGGGCCGTCTGCGGCGGCATCACGCAGCAGGCCGGGGCGACCATCGTGGTCAACCCCTCGCCGGTGGCCAACCTGACCTATCCCAACGGCAACATCATCTGCCTCCCCTCCAATCCGGGGCCGAAGACGCTGGTCGTCTCCGTCCTTTCGGTCGGCACTTTCACCTACAGTTGGAGCGCGGGCGCAACCCCGACCGGCACGCCCGGCGAGGCGACGGTGACAGCGGCCGGTGGCTATTCTTGCGTCATCACGAACACGGCGACGGGCTGCACCTCGGTCGTCAACGCCAACATCGTCGGCTGCGGAAGCGGCACCGGCGGCTGCACCCCCGTCAACGGGCCGCTGACCATCACCTCGTCGAGCGTCAACTGCAGCACGGCCAGCGTCGGCCGGACGACCGGCCCGTCCACCTTCCACCATTGGAACTGGGGAGACAACACCGGCGACGACTTCTCGACGGCCAACCCCGCCCCCCACGACTACGCCCATTCGGGATATTATTGGGTGTCGCTCTTTTCCTACTCCGCGCCAGGCGTTTGCATGATGCTCGTCCAGCAACAAGTCGTCGTCCACCTGCACGGCGACTTTAAATGGACGTTCCAGTGCGGCGGCGGCGGCGCGATGCAGACGCAGCTGACCGACCTCTCCGACTTCTTGCCCGGCGAGGCACCGACCTCATGGAATTGGACCGTCACCGGCGCGGGTGGCGGAACTTTCACCACACAAAACCCACTTCTGACGCTCGGCGCAGGCTCGCACACCGTCACGCTGGTCGTGACGAGCGCGACGGGCACCTGCACGGTGGTGAAAAACCTGACCGTCCCCGCCTCGCTCAACCCCGCCATCGCGGTTACGGGCGGCTCGTGCGAGGGCACGCCGTTCAACTTCGTGGGAAGCGCGGCCGTCGGCAGCAACCCGATTTCGTGGGCTTGGAACTTCGACGCGGGCGCAGCCTCCTCCGGCCTGCAAAACGTGGGCAAGACCTTCAACGCCCCGCCCGCCGCGCACACGGCCCAACTTACCGTGACCAACAACTGGGGATGCACCGCGACCGCCTCGACGACGGTCAACGTCTGGGACCACTTCACCCCCGCCCCGGCGGTCACACCGCCCAACCTGACGGTCTGCCAGCCGGGCACCATCACGCTCGGCGCGGTCGTCGGCGCGATGCCGGGGCCGGTCACCTATAGCTGGTTTGAATCTCAAAACCCCGGCTCCGGCATCGGCGCGGCGTCCTCATACGTCGCCGCGACGTCGGGCTACTACGGTGTCCACGTCACCGACGGCCACGCCTGCACCTACACGGCCATGGCCGCCGGGCCGGTCGTCATCAAGCCGCTGCCTTTGGTGGAATTTTACAGCGACTCGCCGAACGACCTGAAGACGGACTATTGCCTCGGCGATTTTATCTGGATAAGCGTCTTCTCGGGCGACAGCCCGGGCGGCTACACCTACTCGTGGACGGCCACCACGCCCGGCGGAACGTTCACCAGCGGCGGCCCGACGATGGTCGTCAACTCCAACTCGGGCGGCGTGGGGACTTACACGTTCACCGTCGTCGTCACCGACCTGACGACCAATTGCACGAACACGGGCAGCTTCTCCTGCACCGTCCACGCCCTGCCGGTGGTGACGATCTCCGCCCCGAGCGGCTGCCCGCCGGTCGTGCTGACGGCATCGCCGACGGCCGGGCTTTATTTCAACTGGAGCGACGGCTCGACCGGCCCTTCGATGACTGCCCTCACCGGAGGCCACTACCGGGTGACGGCCACCGACGCCTGGGGCTGCACCGACGAGGACCGGTACGACATCGATTACATCCCCGATTTGGGCAACCTGATGGTCGGCTGCTACGAGTTCTGCGAACCGGTCAAATGGCAGGCACCGCTCTGCGACGGCTGCACCTACGACTGGAGCGACCAGAACGGCTACATCGGCTCCGGGCCTGAAATCGGCATCACGCAGTCGGGCGTCTACCACCTGCTCATAACCAACGCGGCGGGCTGCACGGCCTACTCCGACGACATCGAGATAAACATCACCAACGCCGACCTCTGCCACCAGTGCGCCGTCGAGACGAAGGAGCCGAAGCTCACCTGCATCGGCACCGACCCAGTGACAGGCTGGCCGCTGTTCGAGTTCTCTTTTGACTACACGAACCTTGGCGGCACGGTTGCCGGTCTCTACAGCGTGGTCACGTTCAACTCGGGCATCGTCAACATCACCGACCCGGCATCACTGACGCTCAACGGCGGCGGCACGAGCGGCACCGTCACCGGCACCATCGCCTCGAAAGACGACGTGATTTGCTTCCAAATCTGGGGCTGGATTCTGCAACCGGACGGAAAATGGAAGGAGTGCCTCGTCTTCGAGCACTGCTTCGACCTGCCGCCGTGCGAGGGCCAAATCTGCAAGTGCGACGACCTCAAGCTGACCGTCGGCGAGGCCGCCTGCATCAACGGGCACTTCCACGTCTACATGAAGCTCAAGTCCGACGGCTGCGACTTCAAGGTGCTTGGCGCGACGGTCGTGGCCCCCGGCGGCGCACAGTACACCGTCAGCAACCTGCACACGGTCTACTCGGGCGGCATCGCGGGCATCGACGGCTGGATTCTCGCCGCCGGCACGGGAACCTACTGTTTCACCGTCTGGGTGCAGATGGCCGACGGGACGATTTGCAAGGTCAAGGCCTGCCGCGACCTAATCGACGAGTGCAAAGACCTCTCCCCGTGCGACGGCTTGCAGGGCGTCTCGGCGCAATGCCTCGAACTCGGCCCGCTCGGCCGCCACTACCGCATCAAGTTCGACTGGTACCTCAACGCGCCGGGCTGCGAGCTTTGGGCCATCTCGAAACTGGGCCTCGTCGGCAACCTGACGTGGACGTTCTCGGGCGGTGTCTTCCACGGCACCATCGACTACTACGGCATGGGACTGGACATGAAAGAGGCCTGTTTCCACGTCATCCTCGTCTGCGACGGGAAGCCGAAGTGCTTTGGCTTCTTCTGCATCGAGCTGCCCGACTGCCCGGCCGGGCCGCCCATCGGCAAGCTCGGGAAGGACGGCATGGCCGACCTCTCCCCTGCCAACAGTTTCTTGTTTGAAAAAGATGGCCGACAGCCCTCCGCCACCGAGCGGCTGGCCGAACGGCCCGTAATCGCCCCGAACCCGTCGTCGGAGACGGTCGAGGCACGCTTCACGGCCCCGGCATCGGAGGGCGCGACTCTAATCCTTTCCGACCTCAACGGCCGGAAAGTGGTCGAGCTGCCCGTCGCGCCGGGCCAGGCGACGGCCCAAATCGGCGTTTCGCACCTGCCAGCCGGAATTTACACCCTCACGCTGCGCACCGCAGAGGGCATCCGCTGGCGCGAAAAAATGGCCGTCGCGCATTGACGAGTGGATTGAGGGGTTTGGACTCGGGAACGGGTGCGGAGGGACTGCCCGCCCTTGATTCTGCGAGCCAATACCCGAAACCGGTTTGAAGATTGGACGGGCTGCCCGGTCGGCAGCTCGTCCTTTTTTTGTCGAGAAGCGAGCTTGCCCCTCGACAAAAAATTTCCGCTCCTTTTTTGTCACGCCGCCCAATCCTCCGGGTTACACGCTTGGCCGCTGGGCGGGGTTTCCGACCGGCCCCGCACGGCGCGCCGAGTTTGTTTCTTTAAAACCACCGTGATTTATGGCAGTCCTCTCCACTCGTCCACCCTGGCAGCTGGTCCTCGCTGCCCTCTTCTGGGCGACCGCAACGTTCGGCTCGCCGCCGTCGTGGTCGTTCACGCTAAACCCGGTCTACACCGGTTCGAGCACCAGTTTCCTCGCCAGCTACCCCTACCTCCCCGACCCAAAGCCTCGATGGTACACCGAGTACGGCGACGGGTCCTACGCCTTCTCCAGCGGCGACAGCCCCGGCCCCGCGCACGCCTACGCCGCGCTTGGCAGCTACGTCACCACCGCCTGGGGCAACAAAAAGAACGACAACGCCCCGCCAGCCAAAGCCTCCGCGCCCACCTCGCCAGTCTCTCCCGGCAGTTCCACACCAGCCGCCCTGCCGCTCATCGACCAGAGCTGGAACGCGGTTCCCGACGAGGAGGTCATTTTCCCCGTGACCGTCGGCTGTTGCGACCAGAAGAGCACCTACACCGTCGTCGTGTCGAGCCAGCTCACGATTGTCGACATTTATTGTTACGAGGAGATTGCCCCTGGAAACTGGCAGCGGAAGGTCATCCCGAACACCGGCGGCACCTTCACCCACACCCCAACGGCTTCGAACCCGACCTTTTACGTACTGACCAAATGTGCGACCGGCTCGCTGAACACAACCTTCTCTATTTCTATTTTTTGCGGAAAATTCGACCCGAAGACCGGTACTGGCGGCTCCCTCCTCGCCAAGCACGAGGGACGGGTCGCGGCATACCCGTATGACCCCAACTTCAAGTCGGCCGACGTCGACCTCCTCACCGAGGCCAGCACGCCGCCGGTCTTGACGTACACCGTCGGTTTTGAAAACATCGGGCTGGGCACGGCGCAGGACGTCGTCGTCGAGGACGACCTCTCCGACCCGCACTATGTGCTGCCCGTCCTCTCGGCCACGCCGCCAGCCAGCCCGTGCGGCTTCTCCATGTCGAGCCTCGGGACGGCCCACACCTTCTCGATGACCGGCATCAACCTGCCGCAGCACGGCACCGACGAGTTCAGCTTCCAGGTGGCCGCGCAGGGCCTGACGGCGGGCGGGTCCATCTCGAACACGGCCTCCATCGTCTTTTACGACGTCTCCGGAAACCCGATGGACCCCATCCAGACGAACACCAGCGTCATCCCCATCATCGGCTGCGCCGACTTCTGCTCCGTGCCGCCCCGGGCGCTGGCCGAGATGTCGCCCAAACAGATCGCCGCCGCTATCGCCGAGGGCCAGTTGAGCATGGACTGCATCTACTTCGCCTGGCTCACCGGCCTGCTCGACGGCGAGCAGCTCCACGCCACGCTCATCCTCGCCTACGAGAATAGCTGCGCCTCGTGCGGCTGCTGCACCGTCGGCTTCGACCAGGTCTGGGACTGGCTCATGACGGGCGAGGTGCCGCTCCCCGCGCTATGGGCCGTGCTGTTCAGCGGCAGCCCCAATGCGGTCTACCGCGACGTGAAAAACCTCTTCGCAAACGCCGCCGAGCTTCAGGGCGGCTGGAAACGGCGGCTCAAACTGATCGCGGAGTGCTTCCCGTTGGTCGAGGAAAGGCTCAGGCAACCGGCAACAACCGGCCTCGCCACCTCGCCCAACCCGACCTCCGACATGGCGACGGCCCGTTTTTTCATCAAAGAATCGGCCGGGGCGACAGCAACCCTCACACTATTCGACCTTTCCGGCCGGGCGGTGGCCGAGCCCCTCGCTGCCCTCCACCTCGCTGAAGGCGAACACTATCTGCCGCTCCAACTGGGCGGCTTGCGCCCCGGCCTTTATTTGCTCCGCCTGAAAACCGACCACGAAACGCGCACCGTCAGACTGGTCAAACAGTAGAGCTTCTGATCTGGCGCAGCCACGCCCAATCAGAAAATCTGCCCCCTAATCGCCCTTGTCTCTCATGAAAATAACGGCACTTTCAAATCGGGTTTGGGCGGCGGCCGCCCTTTTGGCCGTCGCGCTGCTGACAGCGGGCGGCCCCGTGCCGAACGCAGACAGCATCCTGTTGCGGCTGGCCAGCAACGCGGATCCGGCCGTCAGCCAGCCAGCGGCACTCATCCGGGGGCGGCTGGCGGATGCCGAGGGGCTGTTCCAAAAATCGAAATTCGGGGCGGGCATAGACAGCCTCCGGCTGGCCCTCCAGCCCGCCCTGAAACTGCGCGACGTGGCCCCGGTCGCCCAAAAATTGGCCGATTTCGAAAAAAAGCTCCCGCCCGACTCACTCCTCCTGCGGGCGCGGTGCGAGCAGTTCGTCGGCTACCTGTGGCAGCAAAAAGGGCTTGACCACCTCGCCTTTCCCCACTACTCGCTGGCCGCCGACCTTTTCTCGAACACCTCAGACGACCGAAACGCCGCCCGTTCGCTGCAAAACCTCGCCAACATCCTCGGCGACTGGGGCGACCACCAGCAAAAGCTCGACCTCCTCGAACGCGCCCTCGAAAAGGCCCGCGCCTCCCGCGACTCGGAGACCGTCGTGCGCATCCACAACAACCGGGCGACGACCTGGCTCGAAAGCCTTGACAACCCCGACTCGGCCATCGTCGACTACCAAAAGGCCATCGACGTCTTCGGCGCCGACCGGACGGGCAGGCCGACCGTGTTCACGGCCCGCTGTTTTTTCTACAAAGGCGACCTCAAAAACTGCCGCCTCTGGCTCGACCGCCTCCAAAAAACCCCAGGCTCGCTCGACGACGAGCAGGTGCGTGGATACGCCGAACTAACACGCGCCGAGCTGGCCGCCTCGGCGGGCGACCTAAAAACCGCCCGCCGATTTTTTGAGACCGAACTCGCCCGCCTCGACGCTGCGGGCGACAAATTGGACGCGGCCCGCATGGCCTTCCACCTCGCAGAGCTGGAAATGCGGGCAGGTTCGCCCCAAAAAGCCGCCGACATTTTTCAAAAAGCCGTCGATTCGCTCAAAATCGACGCGGCCCGCCCGCAGCTCCTCCTCGACAACTGGACGGCCGACATCCTTTTCGCCCAAGCCGATGCCCTCTCGAAAACCGGCGACCTGCGCGGCTCGGTCGCGGCCTCGGTTCGCGGCCTCGGCGTGCTGGGCGAGATGCGCCGCCGCGCCGTCAGCGACCAGTCGAAGCTACGGCTGGCCGACCGGCAAAGGGCCGGCTGCGAGCGTGCGATGCCCAACGTCCACGAGCTTTTTGAAAAAAATCCCGGCGACACGATGGCCGTGCGCGGGCTGCTGGCGGTCGTCGGCTATGCGAAGTCGTCGGCCCTGTTCGACGGGGCGCAGCGAGCCTTCGCGCAGGTTTTTGCCCGGATGCCGCGCGAGTTTCAGTCTTCCGAGCGGCAGTCGCTGGGCGCGCTGGCCGGTTTTGAAAGGCGGCTTTTGGATGAGAGAGACCCTTCTGAAAGGAAAAAACTGGCCGACTCGACCGCCCTCCACCGCCGCTTGTTGGCCGAGCTGGAGGCGCGGATGGAGAAAGAATCCCCCATTTACCGGTCGCTCAAACAGTTCGACTACCCGCTCAACTGCCCCCTCGGGGTCGTTCAGTCATCACTCGACACGGGGCAGGTCGTGGTCGACTACCTCCTCTCGGGCGACTCGGTCCTTTTCACGACGGCCTTCGGCTGCGACGCGCTGAAATCTTGGGAGACCCCGCTGCCAGCCGGTTTTGCGGAAAGCTGCGCCGCCCTCCGCCGCTCGACCGCCGACGGCAGCTGGTCGGCGGACTCGGCTCAAACCGCCTTTTTGAATAACGCACCGATTCTTTTCGACCTGCTGGTGAAGCCCGTTCGAGAGGCTTTTCCGAGCGTGAAAAGGCTCCAGTTCGCGGCGGACGGCCCCCTGAACTTCCTGCCCTTCTCCGCCTTGTTGACCCGCCCGCACGGCGGCTCGTGGACCGACCGCGAGCTGCCCGTCCTTTGCCGCGAGGCGGCCGTATCGATGGCCTGGTCGGCGGTCTTCCCGGCCGATTTTTTCAAAAGAAGCGGCGGCGCGAGCCTCGAGTTCGGCGGATTCGGGGCCGACTACCGCGACCGCGAAACTTGGCTGTCTATGCGCGGCAAGGACAATTTTTCAATAGAAAACAACAAACAAACACGCCTCGCGCTCGCCTTCCGGGGCGGCGACCTCGACTCTTTGCCCAACGCCGACGACGAGGTGGACGCGATTTCCGCCTTCTTCGGCAAACAGGAAACGTGGCTCAACCGCGACTGCACGAAGGACAACTTCGAGCGCAACGCGGGCCGCTGCGGCATCCTCCACATCGCCCTCCACGGCAGCCCGCTCCGCGACGACGGGGCCGAATTCGGCCTCCTTTTTTCTAAAAACGAACAGGTGAAGAGCAACATCCTCACCGCCGCCGACGTGGCCCGGCTTGACCTGCGGGCGGGGCTGGTGGTCGTCTCGTCGTGCGAGAGCGCACTTGGCGAGCTGCGGCGCGGCGAGGGCGTCCTGAGCCTCGGCCGGGCGTTCGCGCTCTCGGGCTGCCCGGCGGCAGTGGTCAACCTGTGGAAGGCCGACGATTTTTCATCGAAGAGCATCATGGTGGCCTTCTACGAGGGCTTGCGCGCCGGGCTGCCGAAAGACGTGGCGTTGCAACGGGCCTGGCTTACCTACCTCTCCGACGCCAGCTCGCTCGGCGCGAGGCCGGGTTTTTGGGCCAATTTCGAGCTGGTCGGCGACGTCGCCCCCATCGGCACTGGGGGCGGGATGCCCCTTTCAGCGAAAATCTGGATGGCCGTCGGGGCGGCGGTCATCACGGCGGTGGCGTGGCTGTTTTTCAAAAAAAAGGACTGAACCGGGCATCGGGCGGTTGCTTGAAACAACCGCCAATTGCCCCGCCGACATCA
>JBGAWE010000403.1:0-3590 GCA_044227705.1 Saprospiraceae bacterium | reverse complement strand
ACTTCGGCGCGGGCAAGCGGGCCGTGGATGTAGTATTTGTAGTCGGCGTCGTTCTCCCACGTGGTGTTGTCGCTGCTCGTCTTGACGTTGGTCAGGCGGTTGTTGAGGTCGTAGGTGTACTGGTGGACGAACTGGTCGGGCTGCAATTTCTGGAACCAGACCTTGTTGACCTTCCCGCTCACAAGGTCGTACTCGTAGTCGATGGTCTTGAAGCGGTTGTTGCTGCCGTTGACGTTGGCCAGTTCTGTGATGTCCTGCACGCACCGCTTCACATTGCCCGCGATATCGTAGCTGTAGTGGGTGGCGAAGTCGTAGGTCTGGTCGTTGTCGTCGTTGACGGCCTCGATGGTCGTGGCGGCGACGCGCTTGCGCAGGTTTTCGGCCGGTGTGTTTGGGCTTGAAAAGGGCGCGATGGTAAAAGGCGTGGCATCGTAATAAGTGCGTGTCACGTCCTTTCGCTGCGAGGCAGGGGTATAGGTTATCCAAGCCTCCAGTTGGGCGGAGTCCCGGGCGATGGTGTTCGACATGTACGGCTGGCTGCCGATGGTCTTTTCGCCCACTTCCACGACGCGACCCAGCTTGTCGTACCGTGTATAGGAATAAAGCCGGGGGATGGCCGCCGCTTGTCGCGCATCCTGCGAAACGACCATGCGGCCGAGCTTGTCGTAGAAATATTCGGTCAGCCCGCCATCGGGCGTGGTCTGCCGGGCGATGTTGTTGAAGCAGTCGTAGGCATAGGTCGTCGGCAGGCTGTGGCTTGCGGGCGTTCCGAGGCTCACCCCCGCGGGTGGAATGGTCTTGACGAGGTTGCCCGCTTGGTCATAGTAATAGAGCGTGTGGTGGTACTCGTTCGACGCGCCGGTGCAGGTGAAGGTCTCGACGATAGCGGGGTTGGTGAGACACTGGGTCAGGTAGATGGCCTTGAACTCCTCGCGCATCCGGTTTATCTGGGCGGCGTAGGCCTCCTTCGCGTTGTCCAAAGCGGCTTCCAACTGTGCTTTGTAACAGGCCGTGTCGGCGACGGCGAACGTCGCGGCCGCCTTCGGGCAGAGGGCGAGGGCGGTCTTGCAATAGGTGTTTGTCGTCGCGGTGCACGTGTCGATGAAGTCGAGGTAGTCCTGTCCCGTGAGGGTCATCCCCGTTTTCGTGTTGATGTAAGCGGCGAGCATCTTGTTGTAAGTCGCCGTGGGGGTGTAGACGCAGATGGCATCGAGTTCCGCCTTGTAGGTCGAGATTTCCGTGCAGGTCTTGCAGACGCCGCACTCGAGCGGCGGCGGGATGGTGATTGCCTGCGGCAGCGCGGCGCAAGAGGCGGTGCAGGAGGAGTCGAGGCTGCGGAACTCGGCCCCGGTGATCTTCACGTCGGAGAAAGAGTTGACGTAGTCCTCGATTTTTGCGAAGCCGGTGGTGTTTGTCGCAAAGCAGTCCTTGAATTTTTGGATGTTCGCACAGACGCAGGTCTCGGCCTTGAAGATGGTCGGTCGGCCCTTGCCGAGGTTGCGCGGGTTCTCGTAGGTGCCGGGGAAGTTGATGAGGAGGGCGTTGCAGAGCGTGTCGGCGCTCGCTGTGGGGATGGGGATGCCTTTCCAGGTCATCCAGGCCTGGATGACCTGTTTGACGCTGGTGGCGAAAATAAAGGGTGCGCCAGTGGTGGTGCCTGGCCCTTGTGTTGGTCGCGCCGAGTGGGTCGGGTCGCGGGTCCGACGAGCAAGAGCCAAAAGCGCGGGCGCATGTAGAGCGAGTCATTGGCCGTGATGGTGGGCACTTCGCGGCCCGCAACTGCGCGGAACCACTCGTTCACCGTGATGACCGCGTTGGAGTCGCACTCGGTGGCGGCCTCCGCGTTGACGGAGTTTATCTGATCGGTCTGGAGCTGAACGGCGTCCGTGGTATTGATGGGGTTGTAGACAATCCCACCGCTTGGTCTTGTTGGCATAGGGGTTGTTGCTCGAGTACGACGGGCAATTCGGCGAGCCGATGCAGGCGAACTTTGGGGCAAGCATTGCCGATGTAGGCCGAGGTGAAGCATACTTTCCGGCCAAAGGTAAGCGTTGCGCAGGATTTGCCAGTGGGGTTTGCTCGTTCGCGCAGGCCGTCGGTGTCCCGCTGCACGGGAGCTGCCCGCCTGGCCGGACGGGAATAGATGGCGTCGGCCAGCGACATCGTCTGGCGAGCAAAAACGCCCGCCGAGTTGAGGTACTGGTTCATCGCCGCCGTGTTCCCGGAGCCGACGCCGGTGAAATAGGGGTCGGTGCCGACCATGTTCGGCGGCCATCGACGAAATCCATCCTGCGACACGGCACCGACAGGAGTTGTTCGCCAGCATGGCGGAGGTCGCGGGTACTCGCCACCGAGCAGCTCAAATGGGTGCAGTATTCGGTGGTGTTTCACCAGTAGGAAACGGCCACGAGGGCTTCAATAATCTCGACAGATGCTCAACTGGCCCGGCAGGTAGATACCGTCGATAGATAGTGCTCTTCTTCCCCGCCTCGTTGACGTAAGGCGCGTGGTCAACCACGATTGCTTCAGGTAGTAGGTCGTGTCGCTGTTCCAGTTGCAGTCCGTCGAAAGAGGTCTGCTCTATGTTCCGCATACTGCCCGCCGGGCGAGACGTCGGCCAGCATCTGCTGGTGAGCACCTCGACGGCTCGGGACTTCCTCGCAGAGGTCGGCGCATTCAGCCTTCACCTCGTCCCAGACGTTGCGGGCCTGGGTGTCCGCCCCCGTCGGCACACCACCGGGGACGGCGAGGATGGCTTGGATGGAGGTCGTCAGATAGGCGTCACGGGTGCCCATGGCCGCCAGCTTGGCGTTGCAAGTGGCGCAGGTCAAGGCGCAGTCCGGGTCGATTTCTGCTTTGTACTCGTCCTCAAAATTCTTCAGCGTCTTGGCCATGCAGCCCGTCTGGGTGACGTAGTTCTCCGCATAGGCGAGCATGGCCGACTGGCTGACGCTCAATTTTTTGGTCACCTGATATTCGCCGGGCTGCAAGGTCTGGTTCGGCAAGAGATTGTTCGCCGCATTGCCTACTATGGACAGGGCGGACACGAGGCAGGACGTGTCCAAAACACCAGTTACAGGGACGTTCGTCAGCTTGCCCTTGAAGACGGGCGGTGTCTGCCCGCAGTTGTCGGCGATGGAAATCTCGACATCGTAAAGGCAATCATAGCAGATGTTGGGGCGCATACAATTAAAGCCGAACTGGCTGCCGGAGAGCGTGTAGTTGAAGGAGCGCGAGCCGGCGTCCGTCACCAGCAGGTTGTACGTCGATACGAGCGACGCGTCCTTCTGCACGTTGTTCAACAGGTCGATGGTGAGCTGCGTCGCGCCTGGAACCGACTGGCTGGGCAGGGCCTGCAGGTTCGTTGGCGAGGCACCGGCGAGTGCCGTCGCCACCGTCCGGCCGTGCGCGTCGACATAGCTGACGCTGAACTGGCCGTTGGGGTCTTTGACGCTGTTCTTTTGGTAGTGCGATGCCTTGCCCACGTCGTTCGCGGCAAAGAGCCGGTTCAATTCGACGGGGGCCGGTTTTGCGTAGAAATAGCTCGTCGCCCTGCCCGCGTTGGCCCGCAGGACGGCCCCCACCCCACC
>JBGAWE010000061.1:0-22056 GCA_044227705.1 Saprospiraceae bacterium | reverse complement strand
CGCGGATGCCGCTTTTCCAGTTGGGGACGATGGAAAAACCGCCCTTCCCGTCGCCCGCCAAAAGGCAGCCGACGGAGGCGTCGCAGCGGCCCGTCTCGACCTCGACGCCGTATTTGTTCCCTCCAATAAATAGGTCGGCCTTCCCGTCACCCGTCAGATCCGAGATGGCGACGGCGAGGCCGGGGGCCACCTGCGCGGCGTTCGGCAGGTCGTGACGGATGAACTTCCCGCCCTGGTTTTCCCACCAGCAGGTGGCGAGCGTCGTGGCGGAGACCTGTTTGGCCGCGTCGAGTTTTTCCTTCGGGAAGATTTTCTCGATGGTCGCCGAGGCATAGTCGCGAGCGTAGAGGTACTTCTTTTTGAGCGACGGCATCTGCTTGATCATCACGTCCTGCCGGGCGGCGGGGTAGCGGCCGCCGTCGGGCTCGAAGAGGGCCACGATTGGCTCGACGCTCCCGTTTCCGTCAAAATCGCTGTAAAAAAGGCCCATCGGCTGGCTTTCCGAGGCGTGGAGGCGGGTGTTCAAACCGAAATTCCCTGTCAACAAATCGAGGTCGCCGTCGCCGTCGATGTCGCCGACGGAAAGGCTCTGCCAGATGCCGGACGATTTTTCGAGGCCGAAATTTTGGGATACGTTTTTCAGCTTGCCGCCAACCAGTTTAAAAACCGAGACCGGCATCCACTCGCCGACGGCCACCAGCTCGGGGGCCGCGTCGCCGTCGAGGTTGGCCCAGGCGAGGCCGGTGACCATGCCGCATTTTTCAAAATCCCCGGCGACCTGCGCCGTCGCATCAACGAACCGGCCGCCCTCGTTTTTCAAAACAAAAGACTTCGGCGGCTCGGGGTAGTTCTTCCCCAATCGCCCGCCGAGGAAGAGGTCGAGGTCGCCGTCGCCGTCGAAATCCGAGGCGGCGGCGGCCATCAGCTCGGCTTGAATCGGCGGGAGGCCGTCGGGCTTTTTGGCGAAGTTCCCTTTGCCGTCATTGATCTCAGGACGATGAGGTCGAAATCCTTGTCGCCGTCGGCGTCGAAAAAGAGCGCGCCGTCGTCCTCAAAAATCTTGTCGGCATCCCAAACCGGCTGCGATGAGCGGCGGAAACTGCCGTTCGAGTTCTGCACGAAAAGCGCGGCGGGCGAGTCGAAGGCGTTGCCGATGAAAAAGTCGTCCAGCCCGTCGCCGTTCACGTCGGCCGAGGCGAGTGCGGGGCCAAGCTCGGAGAGCTTCCACGGCTGGAGAAAGTTCTTGTCGAAGTCGTCGAAGGGGTTTTCGTGGTGCAAAAAGTTGACCCCCGAGGCGGCCGTCGTGTTTTTGAAAATGGGGGCAGAACGCGACAAGGGAGCTGATTTGAGGGTCGCATCGCTCATTTTCAGCTTCAGAACCTGGTTCGCCGCGACGTTTTCCATCACGGTCATTTTTCCGTTCGGCCAGCGGACGGTCAGTTTCGAGACCGACTCGTTCTTCCCCAAACCGAAGTGCATCAGGGCCTCAGAGCTGGAAAAGATGCCGCGCGTCGGGTTCAGCTCGGCCAGTTGCTCGCCGCCGTCGGGCAGCTCGATGGTCGCTGTCGCGCCGATCGCGAGCGGGTTTTGGCCCACGCCGAGGCATTTGATTTCCAAAAAGTGGTTGCCTGGCCGCCCGTTTTGCTGGTTTTCATAAAGGAACGGCTTGTCGTCGAGGTTCGACACGACCCAGTCGAGGTCGCCGTCGCCGTCGAAATCGGCCCAGGCCGCGCCGCTCGAAAAGGAACCGGGGACGGTCGCCCACTTGCCCGTCTCGTCCTCAAAAGTGAGGTCGCCTTTGTTGCGGAAAAAGTAGTTCCGCAGCTTGTATGACGGGATGATTTTGAGGAAGTCCGACACGTCCTTGAACTGGCTGCGGATAGGTGCCTTGACGATGTTGGCCAGCGTGAAGTTGAAGAAGTCGAGGTCGGTCACCTCGCGGCGGTAGCCGTTGGTGATGCCGATGTCTTTGAGGCCGTCGTTGTCGAGGTCCATGAGCAGCGGCGACCACGACCAATCGGTGTTGTAGATGCCCGCCATGCAGCCGAGGTCGCTGAAAGTGACCTGCCCGGAGCCGTCGGGGCCGTTGTTGTGCTGGAGCATGTTGCGCACGACCGGCTCGAAATATCCGTGCTCGACGCGCTGGTTGTAGTTGGTCTGCGAGTTGGAGTTCATCGTGGATTTCAGCCGGGCGTGCTCGTGCGGGAGCATGTCGGCAGCGGCAAAATCGACGAGGCCATCGTTGTCGAAATCAGCGATGTCCACGCCCATCGTGTGCTGCGAGGTGTGTTTAAGAAATTGAGGTAGCTCGTTCTTAAATGTTCCGTTCCGCTGGTTGATGTACAGGAAATCCGGCTGGATAAAATCGTTGCCCACATAAATGTCGGGCCAGCCGTCGCCGTTCAAATCGCTGATGGCGACCGAGAGGCCGTAGGCGAAGTTGACGATGCCCGCCTTTTTCGACACGTCGGTGAAGTGGCCAGAGCCGTCGTTTTGATAGAGGCGGTCGCTGTCGAGCGGGGTCTTCGGCTCGGTGTTGGCGACGTACTTGTTGGTCTTCGGGTCGAGCCGAGCCTCGATGCGGGAGGTGAAGTCGAAGGTCTGCGGGTAGTTGACGAGGTAGAGGTCGAGGTCGCCGTCCATGTCGTAGTCGAAGAAGGCCGCGCCGGTCGATTTCGTCTCCACGTCGAGGCCGTACTCGCGGCTTTTTTCAGCAAAATGCCCGTTTTTTTCATTGATGAAAAGCCGGTTTCGGCAGGTCTCGGGGTCGCCCGGACCGGCAGCGCAGACGTACAAATCCGTCCAGCCGTCGGCGTTGATGTCGACCGCCGTGACCGCGCTCTCGAATCCGTCGGGCGATTCGAGGCCGCTGCCCGCCGTCGCGTCGCGGAAGTGGATTGGGGCGCCAGGTTTCGTGTCGTTGAGGAAGAGCTTGTTCGGTCCGTTGGCGCAGACGAAGTAGACGTCGGGCCGCCCGTCGTTGTCGGCGTCGAGGATTGCGAGGCCACCGCCGTTGTAGATATTGACGTTGGTCGTCGGGTTGTTCTCGAAGCTCTCGACAATCTGGTTTTGAAAGTCGAGGCCCGACTGGTCGGCGGTGAGGAGTTTGAGGAGCGGGTCTTTCGCCGTCAAGGTCGGCTCGGAACCGGAGGGCGGGCCGGTGGGCTTCGGCTCGTTTTTGCAGTTTTGAAAAAGGAAAAGGGTGGCGAGAAAGGGGAACAGGAGGCGTTTGGTCGATGGCTGGACTTGGCCCATTTTTGAAAATTTTGGGCGAAAGTAGACCTACCCCGGAAGCGGTCATTTAGGAATTTGATTAAAATGACCCATTTACCTCCCCCCTCCCTCCCCGGCATTCAGGCCGTGCGTAACATTGCCCCGCCCGCCTTCCAATGAAGAACTATCAAAAAATGGACAGCCTCCGCCCAGCCACTCCCCCGCTCGGCATCACGCTCGCCGAGCTTCAGGCCGACCCCGACGCGGCCCTGCGGCGCATTTACCGGACTTGGCGCGATGATTTCATCGCCCTCTTTGCCCGGCAGAGCAGCCTTGACCGGGAGGACCTGGCCGATGTCTTTCAGGAGGCTTGCATCGCCCTCGTCGAGAACGTCCGCTCGGGCCGCCTCGTCGAGATGACGAGCACAGTGAAGACCTACACATTCGCCAGCGGCCGCAAAATCCTTTTGAAACGGTATGAAAAACTGGGCCGCGTGGCCCTTTTGCCCGAATTCGACGACCGCCTCGTTAACGGACTCGACCTCTCTCACCACTATGTCATAGAAACGGACGAGACCAGCCGCCTGCTCCGCGAGGCCGTAGCAAGCCTCGGCCACCCTTGCCAGCGCATACTCACGCTCACATTTTACGACGACATGCGCTCCCGAGAGATAGCCGAGACGATGGGCTACGCCGACGAGTCGGTGGTGCGTGTCCAGCGCTTCCGCTGCATCCGAAAGCTGCGCGGAATGCTCAAAGACCGCCTCTGAACGCACACCATATTCACTAATCACCGCCGCCCCGCCTTTCCGTTCGAGGCGGCAACCAACTCATCTGTGTCATGGCAGAAGCGATTTTGACCCTAATCCCGGAATTTGTGCAAGGGCAACTCCCCGCAACCGATTCCGAAGGCGTCCGAAAACGGATGGCGACCGACGCGGCCTTCGCCGCCGAGGTCGAATTCCAAAAAATGGCCGCAGAGGCCGTCCGCGCCGCCGAGCGGCTGCGCCTCAAAAACCTACTCCGAGAAGAAGACCGCCTGATGGACGGCGGCCCTGCAAAAAAGATCCCTGCCACCGCCCGCGTCGTCCGCCTCAACCCGATTAGGTACTGGGCCGCCGCTGCCTCGCTCATCGCGGTCGCCTTCTGCGGCTGGTGGCTCTTCTTGCGCGAGACGCCGGAGAAGCTCTTCGCCACTGAGTTCTCTCCTTACGAAAACATCCTCACCCACCAATACCCGACCCTCGCCCAGCGCGAGACCGCGATGGTCAAGACAGACGTGGGCGAAGCTTTTTCCCTTCTGGAAACCCAAAAATACCCGGAAGCCGCTGCTGCCTTCGCCGCGCTCGCCGCCTCGAAGAACGAGCCGCGATTCCGCTTTTGGCAAGGCCAGGCCCTCGCCGCCGGTGGCAAAACGAAAGAAGCCCTCGACCTCTTCGCCCCCTTCGCCGCCGACTCGAAATCGGAGTTCTATAGCGCGGCGCACTGGAACATCGCCCTCGCCCACCTCCGCGCAGGCGACAAGGTGAACGCCCGGAACTGGCTCGAAAAAATCGGCTCCGACCCGCTCGTCATCGAGAAGAAAGAGGAGGCGGCCGCTCTTTTGAGAAAACTCGACTGACCGCCGACCCCAAACCTCGATTTCAATAAAAACAGGCCAACTCGCTGATTTTCAACGGGTTGGCCTGTTGCTTTGCCGCCCATTTCAACCCGACTCATGCTCCTTCTTCCCGGCCAACCGCTGCCCAACCCGTTCCCGCCCGGCTGCTCTTTCCTCGTCGACAAGCCGCTCGAATGGACGAGCTTCGACGTCGTCAACCGCGTCCGCCACGCCCTCTCGCGGCGGCTCGGCATCAAAAAAATAAAGGTCGGCCACGCCGGGACGCTCGACCCGCTGGCCAGCGGCTTGCTCGTTTTGTGCTACGGCACCTTCACCAAAAAAATCGAGGAACTGCAGGCCGAGGAGAAGGAGTACACAGGCACCATCCGCCTCGGCGCGACCACGCCGAGCTTCGACCTCGAGACCGAGATCGACCAGACTTTTCCGACCGAGCATTTGACCGAGGAAACCTTGGATGCCGCCCGTCGCCAGTTTTTGGGTGAAATCATGCAGCGGCCGCCCGTCTTCTCGGCCATCAAGGTCGGCGGGAAGCGCGCCTACGAATCGGCCCGGCGCGGCAGCGAGCTGGAGCTTCCGGCTCGGCCAGTTTTCATCAAAGAGTTTGAAATCGCCCGCGTCGCGCTGCCCGATGTCGAGTTCCGCGTCGCCTGCGGGAAGGGGACCTACCTCCGTTCCCTCGCTCGAGATTTTGGCGAGGCCGTCGGCTCGGGCGGCCACCTTACCGAGCTTCGGCGGACGCGCTCGGGCGGTTTTTCAGTTGAGGATGCTTGGCAGGTGCCCGACCTCGTGGCCCTCCTCAAAGAGCCGATTGATGTATAAGGTCGAAATCGCCCAGCAGTTCCTGCCATTATGGCCTCGCCCGCTCCCAGAAATGCAAGTCCGACCGCTCGGAGATGGGCATATCAACGACACCTATCTCGTTGAAAGCGAACGGTTTAGATTCGTTTTGCAGCGGATCAACACCCAGGTTTTCAAAGACCCTGAGACCGTTCAGCGAAACCTGATTACAGTCTGGAATCATCTTACCGCAAGCAGATATTCACTCAAGTTCCCGGTTTTGTGCCCGACTGCCGAGGGCCATCTGTTCACCGACGAAGTGGGCAGTGTTTGGCGAGCCTTTGTCTATTTAGAGAACACTTTCACCCCGACCGGGAAGCTGTCGCCCCAAATCGCGTTCGAAGCTGCCAATGCCGTCGGCCTCTTTTTGAAAAATATTTCAGACCTGCCCGCCGAGCGGCTGGCGGAGACCATCCCCGGCTTCCACGACACCGAGCAGCGATGGGCCGTTTTTGAAAAAATCTTGGCAGAAAACCCGGCTGGTCGAAACGCCGGGGCTGCCGTCGAAATCGACTCGCTTTTCGCCCAAAAGCACCTGTTCGAGCACATTTCCCAATTGAGAAAAAGCGGCGACCTTCCCCTCCGCCCGACCCACAACGACCCGAAAGCGGGCAACGTCCTCCTCGACCTCGACACGAAAAAAGCCGTCGCTGTCATCGACCTCGACACGGTGATGCCCGGCACCATCCCCTCCGATTTTGGAGACATGCTGCGCTCCTTCGCCCCCACCCTCGCCGAGGACGACCCCGAGGTTGAAAAAATGGGGGTGGATTTGCCGGTCGTCGAGGCGATGTGCCGAGGTTTCATCGAGTCGACGGGCGGCTTTTTGACCGAAATAGAAAGGGAAAACCTCTTTGCGGGCGGGCTTTGGATTGTCTTCGAGCAGTCGCTGCGCTTTCTGACGGACTTTTTGGCGGGCGACGTCTACTACAAAACCGGGTACGCGACGCACAACCTCGTCAGGGCGCGGAACCAGTTGGCCCTGCTCGCCGCGCTCGGAAAGGCGGAAAGGGAGGTCCGGGGTTTTCTCTCCTAAAAAATTCAGCTCAAGTATTTCGCGACGATGGGCAGGAGCCGCCCTGCGCCGAACGCCTTCGTCGAGACGCGGATGACCGGCGCGGCCTGCGCCCGCTTGAACTCGTTGATGTTGACCATCCGCAGCACGCGACGCACAAGCGCGTCGTCGAAGCCCATCGCCTGCAGCTCGCGCGGCCCCTGCCGTTTTTCGATGTACTGAAAAAGGAGCCGGTCCAGGAGGTCGTACGGCGGGAGGCTGTCGGTATCTTTTTGGCCAGGCCGCAGCTCTGCGCTTGGCGGTTTCTCGATGCTGTTTTTAGGGATAACCTCTTCTTCCCTGTTCAAAAAATGGGCGAGTTCATAAACCTCGGTTTTGTAAACGTCGCCGAGGACGGCAAGCCCGCCGCACATATCTCCGTACAACGTTCCGTATCCGACGGCCATCTCGCTCTTGTTTGTGGTGTTCAATAGGATGTGGCCGAATTTGTTGGAAATGGCCATCAGCAGCGTCCCCCGGATTCGCGCCTGGATGTTTTCCTCCGTCACGTCGGCCGGTTTGGCAAAAAAGTGCGGCCGCAGCCCCGCCTCGAACGCCTCGACCATCGGCTCGATGGGGATGAGGTCGTGCTGGATGCCGAGGTTTTGGGCCAGTTGCCGCGCGTCGGCCACCGAGTGGTCGCTCGAGAACTTGCTCGGCATGAGCAGGACGCGGACGTTTTTCGGCCCGAGCGCCTTTGCCGCCAGCACCGCCGTCACCGCGGAGTCGATGCCACCCGAGAGGCCGAGGACGGCTTTTTGAAAGCCGAGCTTGCCGAAATAGTCTCGGATGCCGAGGACGAGCGCGTCGTGGATGAGTTCGACCTTTTCCTTCGGCTGCTCTTTTTCACGGCCGCCGCGCTCGACGTCGGTGAGGTTGTAGATGCGGATGCACTCCGCGAAATAGGGCATCTCGTCATAAACCAGCCCGTCGGCCGAGACGACGAGCGAGCCGCCGTCGAACACGACATCCGTTTGCGCCCCGACGTGGTTGACGTAGAACATCGGGATGCCGTACCGCTCGACGTTCTTTTTCACCACCTCGATTCGACTCGCTGCCTGACTGAAACTGAACGGGCTGGCCGAGAGGTTGAGCATGAAATCAGGCCCGTCGACGGCCAGTTCGTCCATCGGGACGCAGCCGTAGAGCGGGTTTTCGAGGCCCACGTCCCAGATGTCCTCGCAGATGGTGAGGGCGATTTTCTTGCCCCGAAAATGGACTGTGTGGAACTCCTTTGCCGGTTCGAACTGGCGGTACTCGTCGAAGATGTCGTAGGTCGGCAGCAGCGCCTTGTTCGCCACGTGCAGGATGTCGCCATCGGCGAGGAACCAGGCGGAGTTGAACAAGTCCTTGCCCTCCGGTGCCGGGTTGCGGCTGGGCGAGCCGACGGCGATGGCGATTCCGTGCGCGGCGCGGGCCAGTTCCTCGATGCTGGCGTAGCATTTTCTGATGAAATCGTCGAACTCGAGGAAGTCGCGCGGCGGGTAGCCGCAGGTCGCCAGCTCGCCGAAGGCGATGAGGTCGGCCCCCTGCGCCTTCGCCTTGTCGACCGCGTCGAGCATCTTTTCGAGGTTTCCGTCGAAGTTTCCGATGTGGAAGTTGAGTTGCGCGAGGGCGATTTTCATGCTCGGGTTTGTTTATCCGTGTGCCAAGATCAGGCGGCCGCCAGCTTGCAAGTCAGCACCGTTATGTCGTCCGGCAATTCCTGTTTACCCCGGAAATGCTCCACCACTTCGAGGAGTTTTGTGTTGAAATCCTTCACCGCGAGGTGGGCGTGGCTGCGGACGAAGGCCAGCAGTTTGGCCTCGCTGAAATCGTCGCCGTCGTCGTTTCTGACGTCGGTCAGGCCGTCGGTGTAGGTGAAGATGAGCGCCTCGCCCGGCACCTCGACCTCGCCCGACTCGATGAACGGCAGCTCGTCGAACGCGCCGATGACGGTGCTGCCCAAGGTCAAATTGACCACCTCGCCCCCGTTTTTCAGGAGGATTGGAGGGATGTGGCCCGCGTTGACGTAGTGCAGCGTGCGCTCTTCGGTGCAAAACTCGCCGATGAAAAAGGTGAGGTACTTGTCGCCCTTCGTCACGCGGTTGACGGCGCGGTTCAGCTCGGTGGTCAGCTCGCGCAGGGCGAGGCGCTCGCCGTTCACTCCTTTATATCGGTGGATGAGCGAGTGGAGGTTCGCCTGAAAATTGGCCATGAGTAGTGCCGCCCCGACCCCCTTCCCCGAAATGTCGGCGATGCAGAAGGCGAACTTCCCGTCGGGGAACTCGACTACGTCGTAATAGTCGCCGCCGACGGCAAGGTGCGGCTTGTAGATGCTCGACATTTGATAGCGCACACCGGAAGGAAGGGAAGACGGCACGAGCGACTTTTGAATCTCGCTCGCCAGCTCGACCTCGCGGTTGAGGAGCCGCTCGCGCTGGTCCTGCTTGACGAGCCGCTTGTTCTCGATGGCCACCGCGACCATGTTCGTGATGGTGGTGATGAACTGGACCTTCGCGTACATGTCGTCGTTCTCGTCCAGCCCGCCTATGAAGGCGTAGGCCAGCGGTTGCTTCTTGTGTAGGACGGGAATGACAATCTCGAACTGCTGGAGGAACGGGTGTGCCCCCTCCTCGACACGGCTCATCGAAGTGTAAGCGAATGGGATGTCGCGCAGCGTCCCGCCCTCGTCGAGCAGTTCGTCGTCGACGCCGAGGCTGGCGACGCAGGTCCACTGGCCATGTTCAAGGAAAAACAGGGCCATCTGCTGGATGCTCATCTCCCACGAGAGGAACGACTGGTACATCTTGAACAGCCCATCCGCCTTCACATTGGAGTTGATGGCCTGCGTGATGTTGAGCAGGGAGTTGATTTGGAGCTGTTTGAGGTGCAGCTCCCTTTCGAGTCTTTCGATACGGGAATCCATCGGCGTGCGGCCCAGTGCGTGTGAATCGGGATTTTTTCGCCGAAAAGGTAGAAAGGTTTGGGAAAAGCCGCCGGGGGTCAGCGAGTCGCGGGCAGTTTGTCCAAAAAGGCGGCGACCTCCGAGAGGCTGGCGAGGGTCGTTGCGCCGTCGGGCAGCTCAAGTTTTTGGGCGGAGAACTGGCGGCCGGTCAGCAAAAGATGGGCCTTTGGCAGGTTCTCGCGCAGCCCGTCGAGCCAGGTTTGGAGCGGCTGGCGGGACAGCGGTTCGCTCGCGCAGGTCAGCGCGAAGTCGGCTTTCAGCAAGCCCGCCGCCTCCGCCAGTTCGGTCGGCGAGCAGAGCTGGCCGAGGAAAACGGCCCGGTGGCCCTTGTTTTTTATCAAAAACTGGGAGAAGAGCAGACCAAGCTCCTGCGACCCTTCCTCGGGCAGAAAGAGCAGAAAAGTCCTCGCCTCCCGCCCGGCGGGCGACGGCAACTGGTCGATGGCCGACACGATTTTCTGCCGGATGAGCGCGGCGATGAAGTTCTCGTGCGCCGAGCAGACCGAGCAAGTGAGCCAAAGCAAATTCAGCTTGTCGAGGAACGGGTCGAGGACGCGAAGAACCGTCCGCTCGAAGCCCATCTCGACAGAGCTTTGCCGTAGGGTCTGCTCAAAAAGCGACTCGTCGAGGTTGACCATCGCAAGGGTCAGCGCGTCGAGGTGAGGCGAGTTTTCCACCTTGCAGGCGGCGAGGAGCGAGGCTTTCTCGGCTATCTGCTCGTCGGAAAGGCAGGCGATTTTGGAGATTTTGTGGCCGTTCCCGTTCAAAACGGCGATGTTGGTCAGCCGCCGAAGCTCGGCGTCGGTGTAGCAGCGGCAGTTGGTGGCGGTGCGGCCGGGGCTGAAGATGCCGTACCGCGCCTCCCACATTCGGATGGTCGCGGCCTTGATGCCGGTGAGCCTTTCGAAGTCTTTGATGGAATAAGCCGCCACCGATTTCGGATTTGTGATTTCAGATTTCGCCTGTCTGCGGACAGGCAGGGGTTCCGAAACACGGATTCGCGCCCTCGGTTCTCGACCGCCTCAATTCCCTGCTTGCAGCAGGCAAGCTCGGTTCCTCATTTCCTCGGTTCCTCCAATTTGGGAATGACGACGGCCGCCACCGCCCGCGCCTTCGGCAGATTGGCCACCGCCTCGTCCTCCACCGAAACGTCGATGTTGATGATGAAATGGGCGGCGAGCACGATGAGCCGCCGGTTGTCGCTCGACCAGAGGGCGCCCTGCCCGATGCCGTCGATTTTGTCGTTCCAATGCTCGGTGCGCAGCTCGACCTTCTGTTTGAAGATGGCCGCCGCCGTCTCCGGCCTCCCGAAGTCGATGAGCGAGAAGATGAGGTTGTTCTTCGGGTTCGTGAATCGGTCGGCGGAGTTGTCGTTCGAGTTGTCCCGCACGACCCAGTCGGGTTTCAGCCACTCGAAGAGGCAGTAGTTCTCCCGCTGGATTCGGTTGAGCGATTTGAGGCCAGCCGCACCGAATATTTGGCTGAACTCATCGTCGGTCAAAAGCTCGCCCGTCCGGTTTTTCCACGGGTTGTCGAGCCGTGCGGCGGGCTTTTCGGAAGCGAGTTTTTGCGGCGTGCTTTCGGCGACGGGCGGCTGGTTCCGGCCGCAGGCCGCGAGGGCGAAAAGGCAGGCCATGACCGGCCAAAGGCTGTTTTTCTTCATAAAAAATCGAGGCTTCGGCAAAAAACCGGCCAATCCGACGGTTGCCGGCCGTCCGCCGAACGGGTTGCCGACCTCGGCCGGCAACCCGCGCGGCGGCCGCCCTCACTTCTTCTTCTCCGAGAAGTCCATCTGGTTGAGCGCCATGAGTTCCTTCATGGTCTTCTGCATCCCGTCAACGCTGCCGTCGAGGAAGATGATGTTGCCCTTCCCGTGCTCGGTGAAGTTCTTGACCGCCTCCGTCCACATCGAGAAGAGGATGACCGAGGTGTCAAGGTTCGCGCTGTGCATTTCTTTGGCGGCCTCGCTCATGCCGCGAGCGACCTCCTGACGGAAGAGCGCGACCGCCTGACCGCGCATCCGGGCGGCCTCGCGCTCGGCCTCTGCGCTGATCTTGATGGCGTTGCCCTCGGCCTCGGCGGACTTCGTCTTCGTGATGAGGAGGGCCTGGCCCTCGTTCTCGGCGGCGGCCTTGAGGTTGTTCGACGCGACGACCTTCGCCATCGAGCGCACCACTTCTTCATCAAAAGCGATGTCGTTTATCTGCAGGTCGATGAGGTGGTAGCCCCAATCTTCGAGCATGTGGTCGACGTCCTCTTTGACGGCGACGGTTATCTCCCGCCTCAGGAGCAGGATTTCTGACTGCTTCTTAGTGGCGACAAAACTGCGGATGGTGCCCTCGACGACGCGGTTGAGCGCCGTCATGAAGTTGCGCTCGTCGACGAAGCGGAAGGCAACCCGCTTGATTGTCTCCTCGTCCGAGTCGTGGACGGCAAAAAGCAGGAGCGATGTGAAATTGACGTTCGCCTGGTCGATGGTGATGGCTTGGAACATCAGCTCGACCGAGCGGTTTTGCGTCGAAATCCTTCTGAAAATCTGCTCGATGAGCGGGATTTTGAAGTTGAGGCCGGGCCGCAGCGTCCGGTTGTACTTTCCGAAGATGGTCGTGACGGCCACCGTCCCTTGCTGCACCGTGGCGAAACAGCTCGACAAAAAGGCGACGACGACGATCAGTAAAATCAGTGATGGACTCATAAGATGGTTTTTGAAAAGTGATTGATGAAAGATGGTTGGCTCTCGAAAAAGCCGCCCCAAGAACAGGCCTCGCGCCCCCCGCGTTCGCCCATCTTTGGGCGGGCAGACCAACGCCCTTTTTCCGACGATGAAAGTAGACAGGTTTTCGGCGGCGGCCCTTTTCGCCCTTTTTCTTTTTCAAAAGATGGCCACCGGCCAGTCGCTGCGCGGCTCCGTGCGCGACGCGGCGACGGGCATCGGCATCCCGCTCGCCCGGATTGTTTTGACCGAAAAACTCGACTCCCCCCTCGTCGCTGAGACAGCCGACCTGACCGGCGGCTTCCGGCTGAAGGCCCCGAGGCCGGGCGTTTTTTCATTGAAAATCAGCCAGTTGGGTTTTGAAACTAGAATCTTGCCGGAGGTCGAACTCGGCTTCGGGAAGGAGCTTGTCCTCGAAATCCAGTTGAAAGAGACCCCCGGACAGCTCCCCGCTGTCGAGGTCCGGCCCGACAGGGGCGACGGCCGCCTGCCCACCGCCGGGCTGCACCTGCTGACCCGCGACGCGGTGCTGCGGCAGCCCGCGACCTTCTTCGACCCGGCGCGGCTGGCGCAGTCGCTGCCCGGCGTGTCGAACGACGACCAGAACAACGGCCTCTCCATCCGGGGCCTGTCGCCGTCGCTTTTTCAATACAGAATCGAGGGGCTGGAGGTCGTCAACCCCAACCACCTGTCGAACGCCGGGACGATAAGCGACCTGCCGACGGCCGCGAGCGGCGGCGTGTCGATGCTCTCCGCGCAGATGCTCGGCAACTCGGCCATCTACACCGGCGCGACGCCCATCGACATGGGCAACTCGGTGGGCGGCCTGATGGACATCCGGCTGCGGCCGGGCAACGCCGACCACTTCGAGGGGACGGCGCAGGCGGGGCTGGTGGGGCTGGATGCGTCGGTGGAGGGGCCTTTTTTCAAGAAGACGGGCGGCTCCTTTTTGACAAACTATCGCTACTCGACCGTCGGCCTTTTGGAAAAGCTCAGCATCCCGCTCGGCGACGAGACGGTCAACTTTCAGGATTTATCCGCCAGCCTGAAGGTGCCGGTCGGGCGCGACGGGGCCATCTCGGCCTTCGCGGTCATGGGCGAAAGCTCCAATTATTTCGACGGGAAGACCACCGGCCAGCAGGTGGACAAAGATTTCCAAAACATCCGCTTCGACCAGCGGATGAGCATCAGCGGCTTGGTTTTTTCAATAAACTGGAGCAAGACTGGGAGGCTGGAAGTCGGCTACGCAATCTCGACACCAAAAATGGCCGAATCATGCGCGGCACAATTGACTCGCGCTCGTCGGGTTTTCGAGGCTTTCTTTATAAGTACAGCTCGCGAGTCGGCTACTCGAACCAGTTGACGAAAAGGGTGCGGCTGATGGTCGGCGGCGAGATGGCACGGGCCAAGAACCATCTCGAACTTTATCAGAAAAGCTACCCGGAGGATTTGCTCGGCGAGCTTTTCGACCTGCGGCCGAGGCTGCTTGAATACCGTTTCCGCGCGTCCGGCTCGGTCGAGATTTTACGGAACCTCTCGGTCAACGGGGGTCTTCGCGTTGTAGTCAGCGACCGACCGGGCCTCGACTCGGCAAAATGGGAGTTGCAGCCGGTGGTCAATCTTTTGTGGAAAATCGGCCCGAGAACCGGCCTCTCGGCAGCGGCCGAGCGGACCAGCCAACCGGTGCTCAACGGTCTGCTGCTCGACGAGTTTTACCCTCGCGGCCTTCGTTCGTGGAAGTTCAGCGGGCAGCTCACCCAATTGTTTTTGGAACGAAACCGGCTGTATTTGAGCGGTTTCTATCAAAAAATCGGAGAATTTCCAGTCACCTACACCTATCGGTCAATCAATTCCCCGCTCGATTGGACCGATTTTCTGGAAAGCTGGCAGAGCTTCCAACTGACCCGTGCCGAGCAAAAAGGCGCGGAGGCCGGGTTGTCGCGCCCGCTCTCCGGAGGCTGGTTTTTGGAGATGAACGCCAGCCTTTTCGATGCCCGGGAAGGTTTCGTCGGCGACACCGTTCATTGGGCACCGACCCGATTCAACAGCCGCTGGACGGCCAATGTCGTCGTCGGCAGGGAATGGGCCAGACGATTCGTCTCCGGCAACTCCCGCTCGTTCGGCATCAACTTGCGCGGCCACGGGCGGGGCGGCTTCCGGGAGAAGCCCATCGACGAGCCGGCCTCGCAGGAAGTAGGCGAAACAATCTTTTTCGAGACGCTCGATAACCCCCTGCGCCTCCCCAACTACTACCGCGCCGACCTGCGCCTCTACTGGAAAAAGAACCGCGCCAACCGCACCGGCACCCTCGCCCTCGACGTGCAGAACGTGACGAACCGGCTCAACACGGCGTGGCATTATTACGACCCCTTTTTACAGAAAATCGAGGCGAAGAAGGGCCTCGGGCTGGTGCCGATTTTGAGCTACCGGCTCGAGTTCCGGCAGCGGGAGCGGGGGTGATGTCTACATTCGTCGCCGAATTGACCGTTAAAAATCCGGTGCTCGCAGCGGGCCGACAGCCGTCGGGCGTTCCCCCGCAACATCACCGGCTCACGCATTCCATGAAGCAGTTTTCCATTTCCGGCCAACTTTTGCCTTTTGCCCTTTTCCTTTTGACTTCCGGGCTGAATGCCCAAATCGTCGGCGGGCGGCAGGCCTTCCAGTTCCTCAACCTGCCCAACTCGGCCCGCGCCACCGCTCTCGGCGGCCTGCAAATCGCCGTGCGCGACGACGACGCGGCCCTCGCCTTTCAGAACCCCGCCGCGCTCAACCCGGCGATGTCGGGAGCCCTGGCTTTCAACCACCATTTTCACCTAGCCGACTTGCAGAACGGCTATTTCGGCTTCGCCCAAAACTTGAAAAAACTCGGGATGACCGCCAATCTCGGCGTTCAATACATGAACTATGGGAAGGTGAAAACGGCCGACGAGTACGGCCTCGTCACCGGCGAGCTGTCGCCGAAGGAGGTGGCCGTCGCGCTCGGCGCGGGCTACCGGCTCTATGAAAAGGTGACGCTCGGCGCGAACCTGAAGTTCGCTCAGTCGAACCTCGGAGTGGCCAGTTCGGCGGCCGTTTTGGGCGACCTCGCCGCGCTCTACGCCGACTCGTCGGGCTGGACGATGGCCGTCGTTTTCAAGAACATCGGCGGGCAGGTCAATGTCTACGAGGAGAAGAGGGAGGCGATGCCCTTCGACATCCAGCTCGGCGTCTCGAAAAGGTTGGCGCACCTGCCCTTCCGCCTCTCGGCGACCGGCCACCACCTCTACCGCCGCGACGTGCGCTACGACGACCCCGCGCTGGCACCCACCTCGTCCGACATTTTCGGGGAGCAACAGAAAGAATCCGAGTTCAAAAAGGGGGTCGACAACTTTTTCCGGCACGTCAACTTCGGCGGCGAGTTTCTCTTTGGGAAAAGGGAGGGTTTCCGCGTCCGCTTCGGCTACAGCCACCTCCGCCACCAAGAGATGACGGTGCCGAACCTGCGCAGCCTCGCCGGTTTCTCGACGGGTGTCGGGGTGAAGGTGAGCCGCTTCCGAGTCGATTTCGCCTATTCGTCGTGGCACCTCGCAGGCGGCTCGGTTCACCTCGGGGTGGCGACGAACTTCGGCGAGTTCCTCTGATTTTTCCCCCGACAAAATTCAAATCGGCTACCCGCGAATCGCCCGATAGGCAATGCTCTGTGCCCGGGGCCGGAAGTCGCTGTTGATGAGCTTGTTGTTCTCCATCGACGGGTAGGTGCGGTTGGAGAGGAAGATGAAAATCAGCCGCCGGTCGGAGTCCGCCCAGACGCAGTTGCCGGTGAATCCCATGTGGCCCCATGTGGCGGGCGAGGCAAGCTCGCTCATGTTCTTCGACTTGCCCGCGCCAGTCTCTTTCATGTCGAAGCCGAGGCCGCGCCGCGTGGAGCCGCCGTAGCGCGTCGTCCAGGTTTGGACGGTCTGTTTTTTCAAGAACTCCTTCCCCGCGTAGCTCCCGCCGTTCATCAGCATTTGAAAAAGGATGGCGAGGTCGTTGGCGTTCGAGAAAAGCCCCGCGTGGCCGCTCACCCCGCCGAGCTGCGCCGCGCCCATGTCGTGGACGTGGCCCTGCAACCGCTGGTGTCGGAAGTAGTTGTCCTCCTCCGTCGGCGCGCAGCGGTCGGCCTCGAAGCGACGCAGCGGGAGGTAGCCCATCGTCGAGAGGCCGAGTTTTTTGTAAAAATTTTCCTCCGCAAAACTGTCCACCCGCTCGCCCGACTGGTTGCGGACGGCCTCCGCGCCGAGGTACATCGTCAAGTCAGAATAGAGGTATTTCTTGTCCGAACTGACCGGGCAGCGCAGGATTTGCTTCCAGATCGAGTCGATTTCGCTCTTTTTTCCCACAAGCCGGCGGCGACTTCGACGGTGAAATCCCCTTCTTTTTGGTTGCGATAGATTTTCGGGTTGGGCCGCCCGTCCTCCGTCAGCGTGCTTTTGTAAAAAGGAATCCACGCCGGGAGGCCCGCTTGATGCGCGAGGACGTCGCCCGCGAGCAGGCCTTTTTTGTCGTTGATTTTTTTCAAGGCCGGGACGAAATCGCTCATCGGACGAGCCGTGTCGAACCTCCCCTCGTCCGCCAGTTTCATCAGTGAAATCGTGGTCGCCGCGACCTTCGTGACGCTGGCGAGGTCGTACAAATCGGTCAGCCTGACCGGCCGCGACTGGCCGTAGTCGTGGAAACCCCATGCCTTATGGTAGACCACCACGCCGTCCTTCGCCACCAAAAGCTGCCCGCCCGGTGCCGCGCCCGTAGCGACGATTTCGTTGGTCAACTTGTCCAGTTCGGCCAGCGTGTCGGACGACATCCCAACCGATTCAGGCAGGTCGTACCCCAATCTTCCGATGGCTTTCCGCTCGATGCCCTGCCCGAATTTTGCCGAAGGCGAGACGGTAACCGGCAGCTTCCCGCCGAGCGGGATGGCCCCGAAAAGGCCTTGCGCGGCGAGGCCCTGCGCGTTCTCGTCCTCCGTGAAACCGAGCAGCAGCGTTGGGATTTCATCAAAATATTTGAGCGAGTACGGGTTTCCGAAGACCGTCAAAACGACCCGCGACTGCACGTTGAGCTTCGTCAAAAAGGACTTCATCGAGGCCGTCAAACCAAAATCGTCCGCCGCCCGCGAGCGCGTCTGGTGGAGGCTGACGAAGACGGTCGGGTACTTTTTCAGCGTGTCCAAAAGCCTGCTTTCCGCCTCCGGCGAGATGTTCTTTTCAGAGAAGAAATGGTCGAACGGCGCGTACATCCCGAGCTGGTTTTGAAAGGCCGTCGGCTCCGATGCGCCGAGCGAGAGCGACGCAAACCGTTGGTTTTCAACCAGTTGAACCGGCACCAGCCCGTCGCGGTCGCGGACGAGGGTCAGCGCGGCGGCCATGAGTTTCCTTTTTAAAAGAAGGGCCTCGGGCGTGTTGAGGTCGCGGCGGATTCCTTCCTCGACGACGGTCTGCGGGCCGGTCAGGCCCAACCGGAATTTTCCGCGCAGCACCCGCCGGACGGATTCCTCGAACTGTTTCCTCGGGTATTCCCCGCTGGCCAGCGCCGCCTCGACGGCCGGGATTGTCTTCGAGACATCCTCCGGCAAGAGGACGATGTCGTTGCCCGCCTCGAGTGCGCGGAGGTCGGCGACGCCGGGGTCGAAGTATTTCGTCACCCCTTTCATCCCCATTGCGTCGGTGAAAATCAGGCCGTCGAAGCCGATGCTCCGCCGCAGCAGCCGGTGGACGACGCGCTCCGAGAGGGTGGTCGGCGTGTTGGCCGTCGGGTCGAGGGCGGGGACGTTGAGGTGGGCAATCATCATCGCCGCCACACCGTGCTGCGCCAGCACGCGGAAAGGGAAGAGTTCGAGGCTGTCGAGCCGCGCCGTCGATTGGGGAATGAGCGGCAGGTCGAGGTGCGAGTCGGTGTTCGTGTCGCCGTGTCCGGGGAAGTGCTTGGCACAGGCCATTACGCCGCCGTCCTGCAGGCCGCGCACATATTGAAACGCCTTTGCGGTCACGTTGAGGCGGTCCTCGCCGAAGCTGCGGTCGTTGATGACGGGGTTCTCGGGATTGTTGTTGATGTCGACGTCGGGCGCGAAGTTGACCTGCACGCCCAGCCGCCTGCACTCGCGGGCGACCTCTCGGCCCATCTCGTAGACGAGCCGGTTGTCCTGTGCCGCGCCGAGCATGAGCTGTTTGGGGAAGCTGATGCAGCTTTCCTTCAGGCGCATTCCGAGGCCCCATTCGGCGTCCATCGCCACGAAAAGGGGGAGGCGGGCGGCCTTTTGATAGCGGTTGTTGAGGTAGGCCTGCCTTTCGGGCGTTCCCTGAAAAAAGCAGATGCCGCCGACGGCGAACTCGCGGATTTGCCGTTCGACCTCGTTTTCATAGGCCGCATCCTTGTCGCTGTGGGCGCGGAGCATGATGAGCTGGCCGATGCGCTCGCGCTCGGTGAGGGCGTTGAAGACGCTGTCGACCCAGACCGCCTCGGGAGGCGTCGAGGCGGTTTTTTCTTTTGAAAAACCGGCCAAGAACAGGGCAGCAACAGCAAAAAGGGTGGTCTTGCTCATCCTCGAAAAGGAGTTTTTTTGGTCAAACTAAAAGCCCCGGCTCGTCGGAACCAGGGCTTTTGCTTTCAAAAAGGGGGAACCGGTCAAATGTCGAGCCCCCGTTCGGCAACGTACTTCTGTATGTGCTCGTCGATGAGCTTCGAGAGGACGTCCTTCAAAAAGGATTTTTCGAGCCGGGCAATGGTCTTGAGCTTGTCGAGCTTCGTCCGGTCGACGGTGAAACTGATGCGCTTCTTGCCCGCCTCGTCGTGCTCGATGGCCCCGATGTCGACCGTCGCGCGGATGAGCGAGTCGATGCCCGAGAAGCCCGGCTGGTCGCTGGCGGGGCTGGCGGCGGTTCGCGCCTTGCCCGACGACGCGGCCGACGCGCCGCCCCTGTTCAAATCATCGAAACTGTCCTGCAAGGCTTCTTGCAAAAGGGAGTCGAGGTCGGAAAGGAAGTTTTTGTGGCTGGCCACCTTCCGCTCGGCGGGCTTGGCCACGACATCGGCGGCGGCCGAGTCGTCGCTCATCAAAAAAGCGGAGCCGACGCGGATGCCTTCTTCTTTTTCCCCTCCGAAAACGGAATCGAGGCCGTCGCTGAATTTTTTCTTGCTCATAAATATGGTCTGGTTTCGTGGACTGGCAGCCGGGCGGGCGGCCAATCATCGGGTCATTCAAACTTCCCGCTCCATCTTTTGGGCGGCCACCGGCGCGGCGATTCCCATCTCCTCGATGCGGACGAGGATTTCGCGGGCGAGGTCGCTGTAGTCCTTCGCCCCGATGGACTTGGGCGCGTAGCTGAAGATGTCCTTCCGCTGCGCGGGTGCCTCGGCGAGGGCTACGTTGTCGCGGATGTAGGTCTTGAAGACCTTGTCGGCGAAGTATTTGTGGATGGTCTCGACGACGTCGCGGTTGAGCACGCGGCGCGAGTCGTACATCGTGGCGAAGACGCCGCCGATCTCGAGGTTCTTGTTGAGGCGGAACCTCACTTTATCAATAACCTGTTTTATCTTGGCAAGCCCCTGCAAGGCGAGGAACTCCGTTTGCAGCGGAATCATGACGAAGCGGCTGCTCGTCAAGGCGTTGAGCGTGAGCAGCCCGAGCGACGGCGGGCAGTCGATGATGATGACGTCGTAGTCCTCGTCGACTTGGCTTAAAAGCTCGCGCAGGATGTACTCACGGCCCGCCTCGTTTATCAGTTCAAGCTCGGCACCGGAGAGGTCGAGTGAGGAGATGACGACGTCGAGGTTCGGCTTGATGGTGATGGGTTCGAGTTCGGCCTCGCCGCGCAGGGCCTCGTAAATCGTTGATTTTGAGCGCGGTACGCCGAGGGCGAGGGTCAGGTTGGCCTGCGGGTCGAGGTCGAGGAGGAGGACCTTCTTGCCCAGCTCGACAAGGCCCGCGCCGATGTTTATCGCGCTCGTTGTCTTGCCGACGCCGCCCTTGTGGTTCAAAAGAGAAATGATGACTCCCATGTTTTGAATGGTGAATGGTGAACTGTGAACGGTGGATGCGGCTTGCTGATTCAGCGTTCACCATTCAGCACCCACCATTGAAACTCGGGCAAAACTAAACTGAAATCCCTTGCCAGAGCACCGCCGTCGGAGGGGCGAAAAAAAAATTTAAAAAAAAGTGTCGAAACGATTTGTGTCTAAATCACTTTTTGTTTTAGGTTTGTGCCAGAATTGAATCGAGAAAATTTAGGCCCTCCGATGCCCGGCGGCGGGAGATGTACGATGGACGGTCGCGCAGCCGTCGGCCGTCCATCGTCTGTCGTCGGCCGTTGCAAACCTGTCTATCCATCACAGCCTAAATCAAACTATTATGATCAAGAAAGATCGGGTGGAGCTGAACGACCGCTTTGTGCTGGCCTTCAACCTCCTCGAACAGCGCGGCCTCATCGTCAAGAACGACCGCAACGGAAAGGGCGTCGGCGACGTCGCAGAAAAGGTGCTCGGCAACAAAGCCTATGGGCACATCATCCGCGCCTTCCTCAAGAGCGACTCCAAGCGCGTCATCGACTACAACCAAGCGCAGGTCTTCTGCCGTCTGTTCGGCATCAACGAAACTTGGATGCTGCACGGCATCGGCACGCCGTTCGGCTTCGACTCGTCCGACAAGTTCCTTCGCACCGAGCGCACCATGACCGACCGGCCGGGCAACATCCTGTTCACCTCCATCAACGCCTTCGCCGGCGCGACCGAGGGGGCGAGTGCCGCAGAGGACAACAACTACTTCTCCATCCCCGGCGTCTCGGGCAGCGGGCTGGTCGCCTTCCCCATCCACGGCTCTTCGATGGACCCGGTCATCAAGCATCAAGACATCGTCGTTTGCCGCGAGGTCGACAACATCACCGACATCAAGGACAACGACATCTACGCCGTCAAGCACAACGGAAAGGTCTGGGTCAAGTACGTCCAGAAGATGCACAACAACCGGGGCCGCCTCGTCCGCCTCAAGCTCATCAGTGCCAACTACATCGAGCACGACCCTTTCGAAGAGGAGGTCAACGAGACCACCCGGCTTTTCCGAGTCATCAAGAAGATTGCCACCGTTTGAGGGATTGGAGAATAGCGATTGGGCAGTGTTCCCAATCCCCAATCCCAACAAAGAATTCCTGCTGTTTATGTTTTCGAGCCTTCCGGGGATGAGCAATCCCCGCGAAGGCTTTTTTTGTGGCCAAATTTTTCAAGCCGTGAATCCAACCCATTCTGCCGAAAAAGCCACCCGACCAATCGGCATCTTCGACTCCGGCATCGGAGGCCTGACCATCGCCCGCGCCATCGCCGAGCGGCTGCCCGAGGAGGAAATCATCTATTTCGGGGACACCGCCCACATGCCCTACGGCGACAAGAGCGCCGACGCCATTCGCTACTACTGCCTCCGAATCGCTCGCTTTCTATTGGAAAAAGGCTGCAAGATGATCGTCATCGCCTGCAACTCGGCCTCGTCCGCAGCCTACCCCGTGCTACTCGACTTCTTCAGAGGCGAGACGCTTTTCGTCAACGTCGTCGACCCGTTGGTTGAAAAAACGGCCGCAGCCGACTTCAAAAAGGTCGGCATCATCGCCACGAAGGCGACTATCAACAGCCGAGTCTACGAACTCAAACTCTTGGAAAAAAAACCGACG
>JBGAWE010000402.1:0-3404 GCA_044227705.1 Saprospiraceae bacterium | reverse complement strand
CCCCGAACGGCCGCCCGACCCAGAGGAAGCCGTGTTTGTCTTTAAAAATCCCGTTCGAGAACCCGAAGTAGTTGCGGCG
Organism: Saprospiraceae bacterium; assembly: GCA_044227705.1. GTDB lineage: Bacteria > Bacteroidota > Bacteroidia > Chitinophagales > Saprospiraceae > JANOQP01. The sequence goes on along the minus strand of JBGAWE010000402.1, from coordinate 3,325 downwards.
GAAGGGCAGCACCTGCCACGGCAGCCCGTGTGCGCCGCTCTTTGTCATCTCGTGGAAAAAATAGACCGTGCCGCTCCGCGAGTGCCGCGCCTCTTGCCCGGACGCGGCAAGGCACAGCGAAAAAAGGAGCGCAAGGAGGAGGAGCCTTTCCCGTGCAGTTTGCATGAGGCGGGGCGGTTTCGGCTGCGAAATAAGCCGGAAACCACCGATTATGCCCAGTTTTCAGATGGAAATCCACAAATCGACCCGTGTTCCGGTCGACCGGCCCGAGGCGTCGAACAGGTCGGTCACCTCCAGCGAGGTGTCGGTGCTGCGCAGGCTGTTGAGCAGGCGGACTCGGTCGCCGGTGATTTGCAGGCCGTGCGACTTTTGTTTGAGGGCGGTGCGGCTGGCCAGTTCTCTCGACCGGTCGCGGCCGATGCCGTTGTCGGTCACCGAGATGCGGAGGCGGCCGGGGCCGTCGGGCAGGCATTCGACGATGATTTTGCCGCCGCCGGGCCGGTGCATGAGGCCGTGCCAGATGGCGTTCTCCACAAAGGGCTGGACGAGCATCGGCGGCAGGCGGGCGGCGCGCGCGTCGAGGCCGGGGCCGGTTTTTATCTCGAAATCGAGCTTCGGCTCGAAGCGCAGGGCCTCCATCTCGAGGTAGAGCCGCAGCGAGTCGAGTTCGTCCTCGAGCGAGATGAATTCCGATTTGGAGTTTTCGAGGATGAGGCGGACGAGGCGCGAGAACTTCGTGAGGTAGGTCGAGGCCCGCTCGCCGTCGTTTTGTTGGAGCAGGTGGTTGATGCTGGCCAGGCAGTTGAACAGGAAGTGCGGGTTCATCTGCGCCCGCAGTCCGGCCATCTCGGCCTCGGCGATGCGGCGGTTGAGGTCGGCCTCGTGCCGCGCCTCCCTGATTTTCATTTTATAGAAAAAGAAGATGCCGCCGCCTGCCGCCAGTGCGGCCGCCGCCAGCAGCCACGGGTTCTTCGGAATGTCGATGGAGAGGCCACCTCGACGACTCTGACCAGCCCTCGCCCGGTCGCCGGGCCTGAGCAAGAGCTGGTGGCCGCCGCCGGAGAGAGGTTCTCAAAAACAAGATTGTGTTGTTGGCCAATCTCCGCCCAATCCTTTTTGTCATTGATATCGGTATTCGAGCCGGTTGGGCACCATGAAAGGCAGGCCGTAGAAGGCGACCTCCACTACAGCCGCCGAAAGGCGTCCGGCTGCCGGGTGGGGTGCGGCAGGTACGGCTCCCCGTCGACTGTGAACGACTTGAGCCAGAGCGACGACGAGCAACCGAATCAGGCGCAGCGGGGTTGGGGTTTTCGAGCTTGAACAGGTTGAACTGCGACGTAAACCAAAGGTCGCCCTGCATTGGGGCCGGCCGCCGTTCGTTGCGACACCGCCGATGGAACATGGTTTTTGTCCTTTTCTGGAAGACGAAATAGCCGTCGTTGCGGCCGATGAACAGCAGCGAGTCGGTGTACGGTTCGATGTCGACGGCGAACTTGTCGGCGTCCGAGTCGGGGCCGTTGTCGATGAAATATTGGTCCCACCGCGTCGTCACCTTGTCGAAACTGCGCAGCCCCGCGCACGGGCCGTGCACCCGATCAGCGAATCGCTGAACGGGTCGGGGGTGACGCCCCAGACGAGGTAGTCGGCTGCAATGTGCCAGAGGGTGCTTCGGGTCGGTGTGGACGCCGAGGAAGGTGTAGCTGCCAATCGCCCGTTTTCGGGTCGAAGGAATAGAGACGGCCATGGTGCATTTGCTCTTGATAGCCCGCGCACCAGAGCAGGCCGCCGCGGCCGATGTCGATGTCGGGGACGTTGACGGGTATGGCGGTCTGTTCTTTTTCGATTGGGTCGATCACCGATTTGCCCATCCGCCGCTCGAAAACCCGGTTTTTCATGTCGAAGCGGCAAAGCCCGAGCGCTGTCGTGCCGCACCAGATGCCGCCGTGCAGGTCGGGGAGGAGCATCCTGACCTCGGTCTTTCCGATGCCGGGGCCTTTGAAAAAATCCATGTGGCGGAAGTTCTCGAAAATCTCCGTCGAGTCGACGAAGTGGCAGATGCCGCCCTCAGCGGCGAACCAGGGGTCGCCGCTCTCGTCCGTCTTCACATAGCCCGACCATTCGCTCATCATGGTGGTCGAGTCGCTGGGGCTGCTGGCGAAGAACTTCCAGTCGTAGCCGTCGAAGCGGGAGACGCCGCTGTTGTGGGTGAGCCAGAGGTAGCCGCGCCCGTCCTCGCCGATGCAGATGATGTCGTTGGAGAGGCGGTTGGTGATGGGCAAAACCTGAAACGGGAGGTGAAGCTCCGCCCCGTCGCGCACCTCGCGGAGAAGGTGGACGGTGCCGTTCGGGGTGCGATAGGCTTTTTCCTGCCCGGCGAGCGGTGTCGCGAGCAAGAGGGCGATGTTGAAGAATAAGACCAGCGGCAGGTGGCGCATTCGGCAGGCGGCTTTCGGAGCGAGGAGGGGGCGAAAGGATGCGACAAGGTTGCCCCGCAGGGCCTTTTCTTTTCCAAAAAATGATGAATGCCGCTTTGGACGGATGACGGGCGGGTTTTGGCCGACGACGGTCGGTCGGGTTGGGTTTTTGGGGCAAAACCGCCCGTCATCAGTCCAAACACGCCCGTCATCAGCGGCATGCGTCAGTCATCATTTTGTTGAAAAAGTGAAATGCGTGGCGCACCAGTTTTGTGGCATTCGACAACTCTTAAATCTTTCGCAATGCCAAATGTCAATACCCTTTGCCCCGATGCCCTCCCGTTTTTCGACCCCTACCTCGCCCATCTCCAAACGGACCCCAGCCAGAATCCTTATATCGACATCCGTTTGTCGTGGACGCACGCGTCGCCGGGCGCAAAATACTTCATCGCGTTTTGCGACAACCGCGACGAAAACGCCCAGCAGTTTGGCACTGCCCAATACCTGCCGGGCAGCAAACAGTTGGAGTTCAGTGTGAAGCTCCGAGTGAGCACTCATGTTTGGTTCTGCAAAGGAGTGCCAGGCCAAATTGTCTTCGAACAAGAAGGGCTGTTCGACTTGCTCCGTCCCGTGGCGAGCAAGGTCCGGATCAATGTGGTAACGGGCCTGGTCTCGTTCGCCCGTGCGGCCGACCTGCCGAAGATGAGCCTGACCGGCAAGGCAGACCTTTCGTTCATCGGCTCGTTGCCTCATGCCATCAACACCATCAGCGGGGGCTTGCCAAGCCCAACCATGCCACAAATATTCTCCTCGCCGGTCTTTTACGGCGCAAAGGGCTACGATGTGGCGGTCATGCTCTTCGAAAAACTGACCGCTTCTGTTCCCAATTGAACCCCCGGCCACGGCACACG
>JBGAWE010000060.1:0-22067 GCA_044227705.1 Saprospiraceae bacterium | reverse complement strand
GGGGATGGCGGCGGAGGAGCTGGTGGCGACGCTCGACGCCTGTTTCCGCGCCTTCGACGACATCGCCGGGCGACACCATGTTGAAAAAATAAAGACCATCGGCGATGCCTACATGTGCGCCGCCGGGCTGCCCGAGCCGCGCCCGGACCATGCCCGCGACCTCGCCCTCGCAGCGCTCGAGATGCGCGACTTCATGGCGGTTTTCAATCAAAAACAGTTGGAAAACGGTCTGCCGAGCTTCGAAATCCGCCTCGGCATCCACTCGGGGCCGGTCGTCGCGGGGGTCGTCGGGCAGCGCAAGTTCCAGTGGGACATCTGGGGCGACGCCGTCAACCTCGCCGCCCGCATGGAGCAATCGGGCGAGCCGGGCCGCGTCAACATCAGCGGCGCGACGCGGGGTTTGCTCTCTGAAAACGAGTTCCGGTTCGAGGCGCGGGGCAGGGTGGCGGCGAAGAACAAGGGGGAGGTCGAGATGTTCTTCGTCGAGCGGAGGGCCGATTCGACATGAAACCCGCCCCTGCCACACCTTTGCGATCGGCAACGAACTGAACGACCCGTCTCCAAATCATCACGTCCGAAAAATGCCCGTCTGGCTCACCCCACATGATTTCACCTTCCCCGACCCCGCGCTCGAGGCCGATGCGGAGGGGCTGCTCGCCATCGGCGGCGACCTGCGCCCAGAGCGGCTGGTGGCGGCTTACCGGGAGGGGATATTTCCCTGGTTCGCGCATTTTGGCGACCCGTACTGGTTCTGTCCCGACCCGCGCTGTGTGCTGATTCCCAAAGAGTTGCGCGTGTCGAAGTCGATGCGGCCCATATTCAACCAAAAAAAGTTCGACTTCTCGCTCGACACCGCTTTCAGCCAGGTCATCGAAAACTGCCGCGACGTTTGGCGGCGCGGCGAGCTGCAGTCGAGCTGGATTGACGAGAGCTTCGTCGAAGGCTACTCGAAGCTCCACGAAATGGGCCTCGCCCACTCCGTCGAGGTCTGGCAGGAAGGGGAGCTGGTCGGCGGCCTCTACGGCATCGCACTCGGGCGGGTCTTCTCGGGCGAGAGCATGTTCAGCCTCGTGCCGAACGCCTCGAAGGCGGGCTTCATCAAACTGGTGCAAGAGCTTCAAAAGCGCGGCTTCTGGCTCGTCGACTGCCAGGTGCACACGCCGCACCTCGCCAGCCTCGGGGCAAGGGACATCCCGCGCTCCACCTTCTTGGACATCATGAAAAAGAACTCGCACGAGCCGACGGCGGCGGGAATGTGGACGGATTGGTGGGCGGCCGGCTGATTCCCTCAAAGTTTCTTTCTTTTACCCCAAATCCACTCCCACATGGCGCACTCGACCGTCGTCCCCTACACCCTTTTGACCGACCTTGACGTCTACCTGTTCAAGCAAGGGAAGCACTACCGCCTCTGGGAAAAGCTCGGCTCCCACCTCGTCGAGGTCGGCGGCGAGAAGGGCGTCCACTTCGCCGTCTGGGCACCGAACGCCCGCGAGGTCTCCGTCGCCGGCGATTTCAACGACTTCGACATCAAGGCCCACCCGCTCCACGCTCGGCCCGATGGCTCGGGCATCTGGGAGGGCTTCATCGCCGGGGTCGGCAAGGGGAATTTCTACAAGTACAACGTCCTCACCCCCGGCGGCTTCCGGCTCGACAAGGGCGATCCGTTCGCCCTCGCTTGGGAGGTGCCGCCGCGCACGGCCAGCGTCGTTTGGGAAATGACGCACGACTGGAAGGACTCCGATTTCATCAAAAAAAGAGGGGAATCGGCCGGAAAGCCAAAGCCTTTCTGCGTCTACGAAGTCCACAGCGGCTCATGGCGGAAGAAGGCGAACATGGCCCGCGAGTCGCTTTCCTACGCCGAGATGGCCGACGACCTCGTGGCCTACTGCGTCGACATGGGCTTCACGCACCTCGAGCTGATGCCCGTGATGGAGCACCCTTTTTATGGTTCGTGGGGCTATCAGGTCACGGGCTATTTCGCCCCGTCGAGCCGCTTCGGCACGCCGGACGAGCTTCAATATTTGATTGACAAGTGCCACCGCGCTGGCATCGGCGTGCTGCTCGACTGGGTGCCGAGCCATTTCCCGGGCGACATTCACGGCCTATATCTTTTCGACGGAACGCACCTTTTCGAGTACGCCGACCCGAAGGAGGGTTTTCACCAAGACTGGAATTCTTACATCTTCAACTACTCGCGCTACGAAGTCCGGTCGTTTCTCATCTCGAACGCGCTGTTTTGGATTGAAAAATACCACGCCGACGGCCTCCGCGTCGATGCCGTCGCCTCGATGCTCTATCGCGACTACAGTCGGAAGGAGGGCGAGTGGATCCCGAACATCCACGGCGGGCGGGAGAACCTCGAGGCCATCTCTCTTTTCAAAGAACTCAACGACTTCCTCTACAAAGAGCACCCCGGCATCGAGACGATAGCCGAGGAGAGCACGGCCTACCCCGGCGTGTCGAAGCCGACCTTCGACGGCGGCCTCGGCTTCGGCCAAAAATGGATGATGGGCTGGATGCACGACGCGCTCAAATACTTCGAGCGGCCGATGCACTTCCGCCGCTGGCACCAGTCGGACATCACCTTCTCGTTCGTCTACGCATGGTCGGAGCGGTTCATGCTGCCGTTGAGCCACGACGAGGTCGTGCACCTCAAGGGCTCCCTCTGGACGAAGATGGCCGGGGCCAACGAATGGGAAAAATTTGCCAACCTCCGCGCCCTCTACGGCTTCATGTGGGCGCACCCGGGCCACCAGCTCCTGTTCATGGGCGGCGAGATTGCCCAAATCGGCGAGTGGAGCCACGACCGGGGCGTCGACTGGGAGCTGCTCGAAAAGCCCGCCCACCTCGGCATCCAGAAATGGGTGCGCGCGCTCAACCTGTTCTATCAAAAGACCCCCGCGATGTGGCAAAAAGCATTCGAGCAAGACGGCTTCGAGTGGGTCTCCGGCGGCGACGTGGAGAACAGCGTCCTCATTTTTTTGCGAAAAGGGGGGCCGGAGGACAAGCCGGTGCTCGTCGTCTGCCATTTCAACACAGGCATCGTCGAGGGCTATTCGGCTGGCGTCCCCATCGCCGGAAAATGGACGGAAATCCTCAACTCCGACGCCTCCGACTTCGGCGGCTCATACGCGGTGAACGGCGTTTTGACCACGAAAAAGGGGGACATGCACGGCCACAAGCAGCACCTGACCTTCAAGCTCGCGCCGCTGGCCGTCCAGTTTTTCGAGGCGGAAAAGGCCTTTCCGAAAGAGAAAAAGCCCAAGAAGTGAGCACGACTGTCGCGCCTCCATTCCTCGCCTCCTCCATTCCACAATTCCTCCATTCCACAACCGCCGTGCACACCAATCCGCTCAACCGGCAGGAGAACCTGCCCGCGCTCCTTTCTTTTTTGAAAAAGAACGGCTTTGCGACGCTCGTCTCGCAGCACGAGGGGCGGCCGTGGGCGACGCACATCCCCCTGTTTTTAGAGGAAAAACCGGATGGCTCATGGTCGCTGTCCGGCCACATCGCGCGGGCCAACCCGTCGTGGCGGAGCTTCGGGGAGAACGCGGAGGTGCTGGCCATTTTCAGCGGGCCGCACAGCTACGTCTCCTCCTCGTGGTATGAAAAACTGAACGTCTCGACGTGGAACTACCTCGCCGTCCACGTCTATGGCAGGCTGCGGGTGATGGAAGGCGAGGAGCTTTTGGAGGCTTTGAAAAAACTGACGAACAAGTACGAAGCGGGGCAGGCCGACCCGCTTTTAGTGGAAAAAATGCCGCCCGTGTACGTCGCCCGCGAGATGCGCGGCATCGTCGGATTCGAGATTGAGCCGACCTCGATTCAGGGAACATGGAAGCTTTCCCAGAACCGTTCGGATACTGACTATCAACGAATTATCGAGGAGTTGGAAAAATTGGGCGAGGCCGGAGCGGCCGAGGTCGCGGAGGAAATGCGCCAGCTTCGCCGCTGATTTTCAAATTGGGCAACCCTATTTCTCCATCTCAAAAACAAGCACCAGCCCCTTCCCCGACTTCCCTTCGGAGGAAAGAAAAAGCGTCCCATCAGCCGCGAAACAGATGCCCTCGGGCTGTGGCAAAAGCTCCTTGTCGAGCTTGACCGCCTGTTTCAGAACGCCCTCCGGCGACAGCACCGCCAGCATCTTCCCGACGCTCGAAAGGACATAGAACTCCCCCGTTTTCGGGTGAATCGCCAAGCCGCTGGGCGAGAATGGCTTGCCCTTTTTGCCCAAAAGCTTCTCCACGTCGCACGGGTCGAGGGTGAAAATCGGGTCGGGTCGAAACTCTTTTTCCTCAAGGTCGAAGGCGAAGAAGCGGCGCACGTTGAAGCTGTCCGTCTCCCCCTTGCAGGCGAGGACGAGGCGGTGTTTTTTTTCATCGAAACAAAGCCCCTCAACGTCGTCATGCTTGTGTTCGAGGAAGCCGCTCGTGAATTTTTCAAACCCCGGATTCTCCAAATCGAGGCTGTCGACGAGGTACAAATCGCCGTCGCTTTTCACGCACCAGATCGAGTCGCCGAGCATGACGAGGTCCTCGAAATCCCCTTTTTCGCGGAAAATGGGCGACTTCTCGATGGCGCCCGTTTTCGAGTCGATGAAAAAAACCTGCCCTTTTTCGTCGCCGACGGCGGCAAGCTGGCCAGGCTTTTTGGTCAAAGTGAGGCCGCTGATCTCCCTTAATTCAACGGGCAGCTCGACGGTCCGGCTGGGCGATTCGAGGTCGTAAGGGACCTGGGCGGCGGCCTTTTTCGAGAGCAGGAAAAACGCGAACAGCGCGACGAGGAGGGCGGTGAAAAGGAGGTTCGTCATCTTTTTGGAAGCGGTCATGGTTTGAAAGAATTGGAAGGGCAAGAACGCCGCACTGCGCGCGGCCGTGCAAATCTGGGCCGGTTTTTCCTCAGCGGCTCCCCAAAAAGAAAAGGGGCAGCGTCGTCGCCGCCTCTCGAAACCTTCTCACAATCAATTGACAGTCAATCTTTTCGGCAAAAACTGACATCGTACTCGTCGCTCACGTCGGCCAGACCGAGGTTCTGCGCCTCGCGGAAATCGGCGCAGGCCGCGTCGTATTCTTTCAGCTCGTAGTGCGCCCGTGCCCGTGCGTACCGCGCCCGAGCAGCCCTCGGTCGCTGCGAAACCAGCACGTCGAGGTCGGTCAGTGCGGCCCGGTAGTCGCCCATCGAGTAGGCCACCTGCGCCCGGTTGTAGAGCGCGTTCGGGTGGTTCGGCGACCAAGCGATGGCGTTCGAGAAAGATTGGACGGCCGCATCCGTCTCCCCTTTTTTCAAAAGCAAAAGGCCCCGGATGTTGAACACGTCGGCGCTCGTCGGTGCCATTTGGTCGGCCGAGGCGATGTCGGATTGGGCGGCCGCCGTGTTGCCCAGCTCAATGAAACAGTTGGCCCGGTTGATATAGGCCTTCGCCGAGGCTTCGAGGGTGATGCTCTTGTTGAGCCAGCCGAGCGCCTCCCGCCAGAAACCCATCTCGACCAGCCCCGCGCCGAGGTTGGCGAGGATTTCGGCGTCGCCCGGAGTGCGCTGCGCCGCCTCCTGCCACGCGGCGACCGCCGTCTCGACCTGCCCGACGCGGAACAGCGCGGACCCTTTCGCGGCCCATCCGCTCGCCTCTTTGGGCGATATCTCGATGACCTTTTCCGCGTCGGCGATGGCCCCGTCGAAGTCGCCAGCCTCCTGCCGGGCGAGCGAGCAGGAGACCAGCACCCGCCCCGATTTTTCGATGGAGAGGGATTTTTCGTAATTCACAACCGCCTCTTTCCATGCCTTTTGCATGAAAAAGCAGTTGGCCAGCCGCTCGTATGCCTCGGCGTCGCGGCGGCTCAAGTCGGCCACCCGCTGGAAGTCGTGGCCCGCGTTCTCAAACTCACCTTCGGAGAAATACGCGGCCCCCCGGTTGAAAAGGGCGTTCGTGAAACTCGGGTCGCGCACAAGGCACTCGCTATAAAAAGCAATGGCCTCCACGAGCCGCCCCTCTTGGTGGAGCGACTTGCCGAGGGCAAAATACTCCTCGGCCGTCTGTGCGGCGAGCTGGCTGGAAAGGAGGGCGAGGGCGGGAAGGAGCTGGCGGACTTTCATGCGGGAAACCGTTTTTGAAACACACATGGGAGGCTGTGGAGAGAAGCAAAAACGTCGCCACTTTGGGCCGTTTGCTCGATGGCCGGGGTTGAAATCGCTTGCTGGCCGTTGTTGGCATCCTCGCCAACACCCCTACTCCTTCACCACAAAATACCCGTGCGAGATTGCCGCCTCCACCTCCGAAAACTGCTGAAACTCCGTTGCCCGTCGCACCGTCCGCAGGGCGGCGAGGTCGCCCGGCCGCGTTTCCTCCTCGACGATTTTCAGCCCCGCCCGCTCAATCATTGCCCGGTAGTCTGGCCAGCGCAACCGGTTTTGCGGCTGCACGGAGTTGTCGATGAACCGCCACTCTCGTTCCGAAAATTGGAGGAAATTGTAAATCGTGATGCCTCCGTCCAGGTGCGCGAAGTGGTCGCTCAAATCGATGAAATGCGATTGGACACCGCCGCCGAGTCGGGCGAACTCCGCCAATATTTCTTCCAAAATATCTGCGTGGACATGCTCGAACGTGTTGTTCGAGTGAATCAGGTCGAAATGATTGTCTGGAAAACCCATTCTTCTCGCATCTGCCACCAACAATCGAAACTGCAACATTTCGAGCATTTCAGGGAATGAGAGGCCGGGCAATGCCTCGATTTTCTCCAAAACCGACAGCCGCTCCGGCAGCCAGCCCGGCACGAAGCGGTCGAGCCGCCCGTCCTTTTTCATCCTCAAAAAATAGGCGACCGTGGCCGCCGTCCGCTCGCGGTTGCAGAGCGGGTCGATGTCGACGGAAAAGATCTCCTCGGCCCCCGCGAGGAACATCGCCACGGGCACGAGCGGGTACCAACCGGTGCCGAGTTCGAGCGTCCGGCCGAGCGGTGCAGAGTTGTGTTTTTTGAAAAAAAGTAGGTGCCGCGTCCCATGCCCGAGCCGGTCCTCGACAAAATCATCGGTCAGCCGGACGCCGCGTGTGATGTGCTTTTGAAAAAGGAAATTGACCCGCTGGCTGTTCGGGAGGAAGGAGATGGCCTTTTGCACGACGGCTTTGAGGTGCCATTTTCGGAGCGGCATCGGTGGCTGTTTTTGAAAAAATGCGGCGGCGAAGGTCGCTCAAATCCGGACGAAACTTGCCCAACGGCTTCCTCCCGCGTCCGTCAACCGGATCCGATAGATGCCGGGCGGCCAGTTCGAAGCGGGCATTTTCATGAAATTCTGCCCGGCCGCCGCCGAGGCCTTTTCTTCAAAAATCTTCCGCCCGTCGAGCGAAAAGGATTCAACCAAAGCCTCTCCGCCGCCCGCCGCCGCCCATTCGAGCACTGCGTCGCCCGCCGCCGGGTTCGGGCTGATTTTCATGGTTGAAGCGGCCGCACCCGGCTCTCCTGTTTTTACCAAAACATCGAGCGTGAGAATCAAAACAGAGTCGCAGCCAACCGCCGTCTTCACCGTGTCGAAATAGATTCCAGAGGCCGTAAGTTGTTGATTGTCAAAAAGATAGCTCTGGCCTGAAAAGATGGTCACCGCCAAATTCGTCACCGGCGGCTGCTCGAATTTCAGCTCGACGACGATGATGGAATCGCAGCCCGCCACGCTCGCGCCGGGCAAGACGACCTCGCCCGACGGCTTGTTTTTGTCGAAGATATGCCCGGCGACTTCAAATTTTCCGCCAGCGCAAACCGTCGGTTTGAGCTGGTTATAGACTGCATTTGTCAGCGAAAAGGTCTTCGAAATCGTATCGGCGCCGAACTGGTTTTGCACGACGAGCGTCGCCGTGTAAGTCCCCGGCCCGGGGTATGCGACAGTCGGAAATTGCTCGATCGAGCTGGCCGGGCTGCCGCCGGGGAACGACCACAGCCACCCGTCCGGCGAGCTGAAAGAAGCGTCCTGCATCCCAACAGAGAACTGGTTGCAGGCCCCCGGCAGCAGCACGTTGAAGCCCGCGACCGGCGCGAGGTGGATGCTGATGATTTTCGTCAAAGTGTCCGAGCCACACTCGTTGAAGGCGACGAGGGTCAGCGGGTAGTCGCCGTTGCTGATGAAAAACCGGCTCGGCGTGAAGCCGAACTCGACCGCCCCGTCCCAAAAAATCCACTTGATGAAGTCCGCGTCGGGCGAGCTGGTGTTCGTGAAATCAGCCTGCGCCCCGACCAGTTTTATGTCGAAACCGGCCACCGGCGGCGGGTTGATTTGGATGAAGTCAAGCTCCTTTTTTTGATGCTCGCCGAGCGGGCTGCTGGCCGTCAGCGAAACGGCGTAACTGCCTGTCGTTGAATAAGTTACGGCCGGGTTTAGGTCGCTCGAGCTGGCCGGGTTGCCGCCGGGGAACGACCAATTTCGCCCCGTGGAGTTGAGCGATTGGTCGTGGAATTTGACCACGAGACCGGCGCAGCCTTCCGTCGTGTCCGCCGAAAAAAGGGCCAGCGGCTGGGCCAGCGGCGAGGTGTTTTCAGAGAGGAAAATCGGCACGGCCGTCAGCGCGATAGGCGCGGCGGTCGGCTGGCTGGCGGTCGTTTTTGTCTTTGAAAAATCCCACTCGAACCGCGTCAGGTTCGGGCCGACGGAGCCGGTCGGAAACTGAAAATTGGCCGCCGAGACCTCCGAGTTGTCGACCGAGGTCTCGGCCCAGAGGGCGAATGTGAACTTCCCGAAAACATCCTTGAAAGCCGCGCCGCGAACGCCCGCCGGAAGGTTGAGCGAGGCGGTTTTTTGCGCGTCAAAACTTTGTTTGAAAAGCAAAAGACTGGCGGTTTGATAGGCAGTGCCGAGGTCGGTCTTCTCCGCGTCGTATGGCTGTTTCGACTGGATGGTCTCGTAAAGCCCCATCAAATCGGAGGCGAAATCGGCCGTGCCCGGCTCTTTCGCCTCGCTCAAATCAAAGACGGACATCTGGGCGAAGCCCTCTTTTTGGGCGGCAATCCAAGCCTTCAAGAGCCAGTTACGCTGGGCTTCAGGACCGCCGAAATAGTCCTGAAAAACCTGCCGCGCCACGCCCGTCTCGCTGACGAGCCAGATTTTCTGGGGGTGCGCCGACCCGTCATAGCCGCGATTTTTCAGCACGTCGTCGAACCGCTTCTTCTGCAACAAGATTCCGTCAGCCGCAGCGTCCGAGTGCCTTTTGTAAACAAAATGGCCAATATTTGTGTCGTAATATTTTGTTGAACCGTCCACAAACGGATATTCGTTGAAACCAATTGCGTCGAAAAACGCCCCGCCTTTTTTCAAATATCCGGGCTGAACAGAGCCGGGCGGGTTGGTCGCTGGCCCGCCGTCGGTGGGTAAATTCCCGGGGTTGTCGGTGTTGCGCAGAACGACGTCGAGGAAGCTCGGGAAGCCGATGCCGCCCACCAAAACCAGCCCGTCCGGGTCAGTCGCGTGGACGATTTCATAGGCGATTCGCAGCATCCTGATGTAATACTGCGCCGGGGCATGGAGGCTCATGTCGCACGGCTCGGGGTCGTTGTCCCACCAGTTGCCCGGTTCGCCGGGCGGGAGCCAGCCGTGCTTGCCCGAAAAATCGGTGTCGACGCCGTCGTAGACCTGCCAAAACCTGACCTGATTTTTATAGGTGTTGACGACGTTCCAGACGTAGTTGGCAAACGGGTTCAGCTCGTTGACGGGCGTTCCGTTGAGGCCCCCGTCCCAAATTTCTCGATACAAGTCTTTGAAAATCACCGGCTTATCGGTCGCGCAAAACGGCCATGTCTCCACGTCGAGCGGCGAGGGGAAGCCGAGGACGGCCGTGTTCTCCTGCAAGTCTAGGTTGAGATAATGCTGAAAAGTCGCCAGCCGGATGTCGTAGCCGAAGGTCTCCACGAAGTCCTGCGGCAGCGGCACCTTGAGGGTTTTCACCCCCGCACCTTCGACGTTTTTCAAAAAATTCCCGGCGGCTATGTCGGCCTGCTGCTCGTCACTCCAACCGGGCGCGTACCGGCTAATCACCCCCGGCCGAAACGGGTGGTCGTTCGGCGGCACGGACTCGTCGGCCGTCTGTGCGAGCATCGTCAAAGAGGGCGCAACTATTTGATAGTCAATCGATTGGGTTGAATTTCCGCAGAGATTGGAGGCCGTCAGCTTGACCGAAAAATTGCCCGATTGATAGAAAACGTGGACGGGGTTCGGGTCGTCGCTCGCCGTGCCGTCGCCGAAGTTCCAGTCGAAGTTCTGCGTGTTCGAGCTGGCCGAATTTTTCAAGAAGAGCACCGCGCCAGCCTCGGTCGCCGAGAAAGCGGCCGTTGGTTTTTCGCCTACCGCCACGACCTCTTTTTTGGAAAAAACAACCTGCCCGGCGGTGTTCTTTTTTTCGAGCAAAACCTCGTAAGTGCCTGATTGCGAGAAAGTTGTGCTGCCCGCCGAGGCGGTCGAGCTGGCCGGGCTGCCGCCCGAGAACGTCCAGTTCGTCGTCGCCGAAGGCACGCCCGACTGGTCTGAAAACTGGACGGTCAGCGGCGCACAGCCCGCGTACTTTGAGAGCGAGAGGCTTTTTTCCGAGAAGAAAACCGGCGCGGCGGTCAGTTGAATCGGCCCGAGCGGCGAGGCGGTCTGCGTGATTTGGCTTCTCGAAAAATCCCATTCGCGCCGCAAAAGCTCGCCCGCGACTAGGCCGTTTGGGAAGGTGAAAAACGCCGTCGCCGCCTCCGAGAGGTCGGTTTTCGTCTTTGCCCAGAGGACGTAGGTGAAATTTCCGGCATCGTCTTTCACCGCTGCGCCGCCGACCGAGGGGGGCAGATTCAGGGACGCCGTTCGCGCCGCGTCGAATTTTTTGCCGAACAAAATCAGATTTGCTGAGCGCAGGGCCACGCCCTCGTCGTTGACTCGCTGATGGTACAAGTCATTGAAATCCAGCTTTTTATAAAGGCCCATCAAATCGAACTCGCTGGTCGCCTTGTCGAACTCGGCCTCCTCCGAGAAGGCGTAGACGTGGTTTTGAAGGAAGCCTTCGCGCAGGCACTCAACCCATGCTTTGATGACATAATTACGTTGCGCCTCGGCCGAGCCGAGCGGGAAGGCAAAGGGCTTGCGCGGGATGTTCGACTCGGTGATGGTCCAGAGTTTTTTGGGATGCGTCGTGCCGTCGTAGCCTCGGTCGGTCAGCACTTTTTCGAACCTTTTTTTCACCACGCCGATGCCGTCGGCCGCACCGTCGGAGTGGCGGAAATAATCGAACTGCTGGGTCACGTCGTTGAACTGCTGGGTGCTCGCGTCGAAGTGCGGGTAGGCGTGGAAGCCGAGGACGTCGAAATAGGCGCCGCCTTTTTTTGGAAAATCAGGGGTCACGGAGCCGTCGGCCGGGTTGTCGGTGTTGCGCAAAATCGCGTCGAGGAAGCTCGGGTAGCCCACGCCGCCGCAGAGGACGTAGGCGTCGGGGTCGGCCGTTTTCAGCACCTCGTAGGCGATTCGCAGCGTCCTTATATATTGGTGTATCGGGGCGCGGAGCTTGTAGTCGCAGGGGTCGGGGTTGTTTTCCCACCAGTTGCCGGGCTGGCCGGGGAGGAGGTAGCCCTTCAGAAAGGTGTAGTCGAAGCCCGGCTCGTTCCAGATTTCCCAAAACCGGACGTGCTTTTTGTACTGCTGGGCGGCCTTCCAGAGGTAGAGGGCGAAGTGGTTCTGCTCGTTGACAGGCGTGCCGTTCGCGCCGCCGTCCCAAATCGGCTCGTATAAATTTGAAAAAAGCGTGCTCTCGACACCGGGGCAAAACTGCGTGTGGTCGCGGTGGGCCTCGCTCGGGAAGCCGACAATCACCGTGTTCTCGCGTAGCCCGAGCGAATAGGCGTGGTCGAACTCGGCGGCGCGGGCGTCGTAGCCGTAGTCCTCCAAAAAATGCTCGAAAAGACCGGGCCGCCAAGCCGTGCAGCCCACGCCGTCGACGGAGAGGGCGGGGTTTCCCGCGCTCAAATCGGCCAGTTGGAAATCGGTGAAGGGCGGGTGCGCCCCCGGGTTCACGCCCGCCCGGAAGGGACCGCTGTAGGGCGGAACGAGGTCGTCGGCCGTGAAGGTCGGCTGCGAGAGAAGGGTTTTTCCGAGGAGAAGGATGAGGAAAAGGAACCGCGCGGCAAGCTGTTGCATGGGAGCGAGTGTTTGAATCGCCAGTGCGGGGGGACGGCGTAAAAGTAGCCCGGCAGCACGGAAATTCATTTCCGTCGAACGGCCGTTGTTGGCGTCCTCGCCAGCAACGGCCGGGCATGGTCAGTGTCGGGTCAAAAATAAATTTCAGTGCTTTTTAAAAACACAATTAGTTTTACATTTGCCCCAAAGATTTTCGGACTGGCTGGAAACTTTTCTATTCATTTTGCGTCTATTTTAGGGCAAAAATTTTATTAAACACACAGTTTGTTTATGAAGACGGGAAAAGATTTTCAACAAGGCCGCCAGTCCTTTTTTGGAAGGCACTGGTTCGGCTTCGCGCTCGCCGGGCTGTTCGTGGCGGCCATCCTCCGCGCCGGTTTGAAGGCAGAAGCCACCGAACGGAAGACCCGACCGGCGCGGCCGACCGAGGCCCCCGTCGCGCAGCCGAGCGGGCAAATCCATTACACCGAAAACCTTGGCAGCCAGCCCGGCGAACGGCGCGACGAGATGAAAATCATCCAAAAAAGTGGCGGCGAGGTGGTTGCAAACTTCGACGAGGCGGCGGCGATGGCCTTCCTCAAACGGTTCGCACCGGTCGCGCTCGGCGAGCAAAGGAAGTTCGACATCCCGGCATCGGTCATCCTCGCAGCGGCACTCGTCGAGAGCCAGGCAGGGCAGTGCGCACCGGCTCGGGAGGCGAACAACTTCTTCCTCTTGCCCGATGGCTCTCCCGCGCAGAGCGGGGTCTTTTTCGACAAAAACGGGCAGAAATGGGCGCGATTCAAGACGCCCTGGGACAGCTTCCGCGCCAACAGCCTGTACATCGAGCAGCGGTTTTCGGGCCTGAAAAAATCGGCGGGCGGCGACTGGCGGGCATGGCTCGAAGGGCTGGCGCGAGGCGGCTACTCGCCCGTTCCCGGCTTCGAGCAGATGGCGAAGCAGGCGGTCGGGCAATTTCAACTGGAGGAAATCGACCAAAACAAGTTCTGACAGGCGAGTTTTGCGCGGGGTCTGCCCACGCATCCCGCGCAAAACTCACGCACATGAAAGCCATCATCCCCGTCGCCGGGGCGGGCACGCGCCTCCGCCCGCACACCTACACGCAGCCGAAGCCGCTCATGCCGGTCGCGGGCAAGCCCATCATCTGTTTCATCATCGACAAATTGGTGGCGGCGGGCGTGGTCGATTTCGTGTTCGTCATCGGCTACCTCGGCGACAAGATGCAGCGGTTCATCGAGGCCCGGTACCCGACACTGAACATGGAGTTTGTCTTTCAGGAAAACCGCGAGGGGTCGGCCCACGCCGTCTGGATGGCGCGCGAGGCCATCGAGGACGAGGAGGAGGTGTTCATCGCCTTCGGCGACACCATCTTCGACGTCAACCTCCAGACCTTCCTCGATGAGCCGACCAGTTGCCTTGGCATCAAAAAAGTGGCCGACCCGCGCGATTTCGGCGTGGCCGAGTTCGACGCCGCTGGGATGGTCACGCGGCTGGTCGAGAAGCCGAACATCCCGAAGTCGAACATGGCCCTCGTCGGCCTCTACAAAATCACGGAGGTGACGCGGCTCCTTTTCGCCATCGAAAACTTGATAAAAGGAGGAGAAAGGACGGTCGGCGAGTTCCAGTTGACCGATGCGCTGCAAAAGCTCGTCGAGCAGGGCGTGCCGATGAAAGTGCTGCCAGTCAACAACTGGTACGACTGCGGCCGGAAACAAGTGCTCCTCGAGACGAATGCGATGCTCCTCTCGCGCGAGGGCTACTCGCCCGGCGACCTCCCCGCGTTCGACAACACCATCATCATCCACCCCGTCGCCATCGGCGAGAACTGCAAGATTTCCAATTCAATCATCGGCCCGCACGTCACCATCGGCAACGATGCGAACATCCAGTCGAGCATTGTGAAGGAGTCCATCGTCGGGCCATTCGCTCGGCTCGACGAGGTGCAACTGCGCCATTCGGTCATCGGCGCGGACTCTGAAATCAAGGGGATGAACCTGTCCTTGAACATTGGGGACAACACCGAAATCGACTTTGGCTGATTTTCAGTTCCCTAAAATTTGAACCCTGCGCGGCTCAAAATCGCATCCGCTCGCCTACCGGAATCGGGGTCTTCGACCAATTCAGGCGCGTGGTGCGGCTTCGAGCGGGCGTCCACGACGAGCGGGCCGCGACAGCCCCAGTGCTTGTTTTCGATGAAACTCCCGACCCCGTGGATGTCATGGCTGGGGTTCGTCCGGGTGAATGTTGCCCAGAGGAAATTTTCAACCGAGGCTGCCATGAAACGGGCTTCGTCGCAGAGGACAACCATCGCAACCGTTTCATTTTCAACGGCTTGGAAGCTTTTGGAAAAAAACTCGGCCTGCGCCTGCCCGCTTTTTTCATCCAAAAATTTCGGCGAATCGACCGCGACGATGCCCGGCAAAACGAGCCTCGGATTTGAAAAACCGTCGGGCAACCGGAGGCCGGCTGGCATCTCGCGGGCCAGCTCGCGCCGCCGGTCGCCGCAGCAGGCGACGACGACTTTCGAACCCGCGTTCCAGCCCGAGCCGCTGTAATCGAGTGTATCGATGGTGGTTCGGGTGTTGAAATGAAGGTCGCGCTGCCAGTCGACCCTTTCCAAAACGTGCTGAAAAAAATGGGGGATGTCTCGTGTCGTCAGGCCAGGCGCGGCCTCGTCGCGGGCGGCGATCCATAGCCACTTGGCCAACGAGGTTTGGCCCGAGCCGAGGATTCGGTTGGCTTGCGTCAAGATTTCCTCCGGCATTTTTTCCCTGAAAGGCATGTACCGCTCGCTGCCGACGGCGAGCAGCAGCGGGTGGACGCCTGCCACGTCGACCGCGTGGATTTCGGAGACGCCGGGGAACTCCTGCGCCGTCAGCGGTTCGACCAGTTGGTGGATGAGCCACCCGAACGCGCTGTCCTCCATCGGCGGGCGGCCGACGACGGAGAAGTGCCAAATGGGGTCTCGCCGATGAAAAACCTTGTGGACGCGCATCACCGGGAAGTCGTGGGCGAGCGAGTAGTAGCCGAGGTGGTCGCCGAAGGGGCCTTCCGGTTTTTTCACGCCGCGCAGGATTTCACCACAAATCACAAAATCCGCGTCGGCCGAAACCGTGTAGCCGTCGCGCACGGCCCACCGCCACCGCCGCCCGCCGAGCATCCCGGCAAAGAGGACTTCGGGCAACCCCTCGGGCAGCGGCATGATGGCTGAAAAGGAGTGCGCGGGCGGCCCGCCGACGAAAATCGAGCATCGAAAAGGGAGGTCGGGCCGCTCGTTGTACTTCGTGTGGTGCACCCCGATTCCTCGGTGAAGCTGATAGTGGAGGCCGACCTCCTCGTTCGCAACATATTGGTTTCCAGCGAGTTGAATGCGGTACATCCCGAGGTTGGAACCCATCGGGCCGGGCCGATCCGGGTCTTCTGTGTAGACCTGCGGCATCGTGACGAAGGGGCCGCCGTCCATCGGCCAGCTCTTGATCTGAGGCAGTTGGCCGACCGATGTTTCGCCGAAAAGGACGGGTGCTGCGCCCCAGGTTTTCATCGGCAAACTGGTCAGCGCGGTCAGCGGCGCGGAGAGGTAGCGGCCCGGTTTTTTCAAAAAAGCGGCCGGGTCGCGTTTCAGCTCGATGACCCTTTTCACCCGGTCGAGCGTGTGGCGGAAAAGGAAGGCCGTCCGCGCGTTCGTCCCGAAAATGTTCGACACAGCGGGGAACGGGCTGCCCGCCACTTTTTCAAAGAACAGGGCCGGGCCGCCCGCGTCGAACACCCGGCGGTGGACCGCGGCCATGTCGAGGTCGGGCGAGACTTCCTCTCGGATTCGGAGTAGCTGGCCGTCGCGCTCGAGGTCGGCGACGGCAGCGCGGAGAGAGCTGTGCATATTTTCTGGCGAACGGCGATTGTCCGTCGATTGCGAATCGGCATCGACTTTTCTCCATTCAAAATTGGCCGGGCGTGGGCCTTCAGAGTTTGGAGAAGACCCCGCTTGCCAATATCTCGCTCCGCCCGCCGAGCAGTCGGACGAAATACTGTCCGGTCGCCAAGTCGTTGATTGTCAACTGGTTGGGTGAAAAATCGACCACCTTTTCGCGCCTGACGAGCACTCCCTTTTCGTCCAGGATTTCACAGACAGCGGCCCCTGCGACCGGCTCGATTTGGACAATGTCCGCCGCTGGGTTCGGGTAGATTTTCAGAGAAGAAACCCCCGCCGTCGCCTCTTCTGAAGCCGAGGTCGGGAGCTGCCCGTTGGCGAAGCAGAAGTCGCCCATCACAAGCGAGTCGATGACCATGATGCCATAGCCGTTCGTCGCGCCGACGATCTGCTTCGTGTACCATTTGTACTCGCTCCACGCCACGCCCGGCCGAGGCCGCCAGTAGAGGCGGATGCTGTCCTCGCCATTGGCGATGAGGTCGGCGTCGAGGAGGGCGTTGGCGGCGGTGCCGTTGTAGTTGACCGCCCCGCTGGCCTTGAAACCGGCGGGCCAGATGCCGCCGACGCGCCAGTAGTGGCTGTTGGAAAGGTGGAAATAGGCGGGCGGCGTCCCTAGCATCGGGTCTGGCGCGCCCCAGTGGTGGTCGACCTGCACAAAGGCCGAATCGCTTGCCGGGATGCCCGTGACCTTTATCTGGAAATCGACGTGCGGCAAGGTCTCGAGCGCCGTGCTGACCGCCTTGTAGGTCTTCTTCGTGGAAAAGCTGGCGATGTTGAGCAGTTGGCTGTCGTTCAAAAAGCTCCAGACCGGCTCGAACCCGGCGGGCAGCGCGACGGTCGGGGTGGAGAACTCACCATCCGTCTGCACCATCGCCTCGAAGCGCTGCCAGTTTTTGTCGTAGAAAACGGCCTGTAGCGGCACTTTTTTGTGGAAAGCCGGGGCGTGGTGGAGCTTTTGCTGGATGAAGAGCTTGGCCTGGTTGCCCGCCATTTTCATGGAGTCAATCTCGAAAGTCGGGTAGCCGGGGTTGAAGATCCAGGCGTCGAAGAAGGGCACCATGTCCACGCCTGAGAACTTCGTCAGCGCGTCGCGGAACTGCTGCGCGCTCATGTCGCGGAAGTGGAAGCTGTCGAGAATCGCCGTCATGGCGTGGCGGTAAACCGTGTCGCCGAGGTAGCCGCGCAGGTTGTGGTAGACCATTGCGCCCTTGTTGTAGGTGTGCGTGCCGTAGGTCTGCGGCTGCGGCATGGGCGAGAGGGCGAGGTAGCCGCCGTCGTCCTTGTGGGCGTTCTTGATGACGAACTTGGTGTTGTCCTTCAGCTTTTTCTCAAACGCCGCCCGCCCGTCGGCCTTCTCGATGAACAGGTGCGCGCCGTACTCCGCGCCGCCCTCTTTTATCCACATGTCAATGGGCAGGTTGGGGCCGCTGATGTTGCCCCACCAGTGGTGCGCCAGTTCGTGGGCATAGAGGGTGGCGTTGTTCTGCGTCCCGTCGAAGGCAAAATCGGGGTAGGCGATGTTGTTGGAATGCTCCATCGCGCCCTTCGTCGTGCCGACATAGCCGACCTTCCCCCAGACGTAAGGCCCGTACCAAGCCTCGCAGGCCGCGATGGCACTCGGCAGTTTCGAGAGGGAGGCCTTCGCGTTCGCCGATTGGCTCCCCTTACAAACTATCTCAATCGGATGTGTTCCATAAATGCCTGTGTATGAGTCTTTTATGACCGCATAGTTGCCGACGGCCACGCCGAGCAAGTAGGTCGGGAGCTGGAGGTTCATCCTGTATTCCCTCAAAATCGTATCGCCGCCGAGGGCCGTTTCACCCAAATAATCGCCCGAGCAATAGGCCCGCCGCCCGCCGTTCGAGCGGACGTGGAGGTCGTAGGTCGCCCGCTCTCGGAAGCTGTCGAAGCAAGGGAACCACGTCCGCCCGTTGTTCGGCGGCACCTCCGTCAGGCCGATTCCGAGGTTGTAGGCGATGCCGTTTTCAAAGTAGAAGCCGCCGAAGTTGCACGAGCAGGTGTGCGGGTGGCCGCTGTATTTGACGACGACGGAGGCCTCGTCGCCCGTGTTCATCGTCGCGGGCAGGGCGATGTTGAGCCAAGACCCGCTGTGCGTCCGGGCCAGCGGCGATCCTGTGAGGTCGGTCGTCGAGGAGACGGTGAGGTCTTGCAGGTCGAAGTTGATGGAGGTCAGACCGTCCATTTTCGCTTTGAAAAGGATGGTCGCCGTGCCGTAGATGGTCGCCTGCGAGAAGTTCGTCACGTCGAGCTGGAGGTCGTAGTTGAGCACGTCGAACGTGTCGGAGCGGCTGTTGACGTCGAACTGGTTTTCCGCGACGGCGTTCAAACCGGCCAAAATCTCGCGCTTGGCGAGGTGGCAGCCGCTGTACTGGGCCTCGTCGTCGGCCTGTCCGAATGCGATGTTTTGGATGAAAAGAAGGGAGAGGAGGAGGAGCTGTTTCATGCCGTTCAAATTTGGCGAAAAGTAGAATGAGGACCATGAATTGGACGAATTATCACGAATTCGGCCAGCCCGGTCAATTCGTGGAAATTCGAGTAATTCGTGGCCAAAATCCACAGCATGAAAATCTTCTGCATCGGCCGAAACTACGCCGACCACGCCCGCGAGCTACGCAACGACCTGCCGACCGAGCCGCTCGTCTTCATGAAGCCGCCGACCGCTTTCTTGGGGAAAAACAAGCCTTTCGCGTTGCCGAAGTTCTCAAAGGACTGCCACTACGAGGGCGAGCTGATTCTAAAAATCGGCAAAAAGGGAAAGAACATCAAACCAAAAATCGCCGCCGACCACATCGCCGCCATCGGCTTCGGCATCGACTGGACGGCCCGCGACTGGCAGGACAAGCTGAAATCAAAAGGCCAGCCCTGGGAGATCGCGAAGGGCTTCGACGGTTCGGCCGTCGTCTCCGAGGAGTTCCTGCCCGCCGCCGGTTTTGACTGGAAAAACATCCGTTTCGAGTTGAAAAAGAACGGCGAGACGGTGCAGCGCGGCTGCACGGCCGACCTCATCTTCCCGTTCGAGGAGGTGGTCTGCTACCTCTCGCGGTTTTTCACGCTGCAAAAGGGGGACATCATCTTCACCGGCACGCCCGCTGGGGTGGGGGCGGCGCGGAAGGGGGATGTTTTCGAGGGGTTCATCGAGGGGAAGCAGATGTTGGCTTGTGCGGTGAAATAGGCTCACCCCTTCCTCCGCACCCACTCCCTCGCCAGAAACTCCTTCATCTCCTCGAAAGTCTCGAACCGGGCGAACAGCTCCGTCAGCGGGTCGAAGCGCATCTGCGGCTGCTCGAAAAGGAGTTTTTGCACGTTCTCGGCCGAGATGACCTCGTCGCCGAGGATGAACAGGCGGTTCATCGTGTTCCAAAGCTCGCGCACGTTGCCCGGCCAGCCGTAGTCTTGGAACATCGCCACCGCCTCGGGGCTGATGGCGCGGTCGGGCTGGCCCTTCTTCTCGCGCAGCCTTTCCATGAAATGGTCGACCAGTTCGGGGATGTCCTCGCGCCGCTCGGCGAGGCTCGGGACGTGGATGTGGATGACGTTGAGCCGGTTGAGGAGGTCGAGGCGGAAGCGGCCCCGTTCTATCTCAAAAATCAGGTCCTTGTTCGTCGCGGCGACCACGCGCACGTCGATGGGAATGTCCTTCGTGTCGCCGACGCGGCGGATGCGGCCGGTCTCGAGGACGCGCAAAATCTTGGCCTGAGCGGCTTCCGAGAGGTCGCCGATTTCATCGAGGAAGAGGGTGCCGGTCGTGGCGACCTCGAACTTGCCCGGCCGGTCCTCGGTCGCGTCGGTGAACGCGCCCTTTTTGTGGCCGAAAAGCTCGCTGTCTATGAGCGTGTCGGGTATGGCCGCGCAGTTGACCTCGACGATGGGGCCGATGTTTCGATGGCTTTTCGCGTGAAGCCATTGGGCGACAAGCTCCTTGCCCGAGCCGTTGGCACCAGTGACCAGGACGCTCGAATCGTCGCGCGAGACGCGGTCGATCATGTCCTTCACCGCCATGATCCCGGGCGACGAGCCGACGATTTCTTGAACAAAAATGGGATTGGTGAGCGCGCGCGTCTGCGCCGAGAGGGCCTTGTGCTCGAGCGCGTTGCGCATCGTGATGAGCATCGAGTTGAGGTCGATGGGCTTCGGGAGGAAGCCGTAGGCCCCAATCTTCGTGCACTCGACGGCCGTCTGGATGTCGCCGTGCCCGCTGATCATCACGACGGGCAGGTCGGCGTTGTACTCCATCATCTTTTCGAGGGCCTTGATGCCGTCCATGCCGGGCATCTTGACGTCGAGGAAGACGCAGTCGAAGTTCTGCTGCTTGACCTTGATGTAGGCCTCGAGGCCGTCGCGGGCCTCGACGACGTCGGCCTTTTCAAATTCGAGGATGTCGACGAGTGTGCGGCGGATGTGTGCCTCGTCGTCGGCGACGAGGATGCGGATTTTGTTAGTGGACTTCACAGTAATCGGATGAACAGGTGCAGGTTTTATCCCGAAAAAAGATGCGGCAAAGTTGGCATTTGTCGCCAGAAACTCGGCTCTTCCGGGCAGCTCGACTTCCAATAGAGCCGCAGATTCGCCGTTGGGCATTGAAAAATATTAACCGGCGGCCCCGCCCGGCCAGCCAAATATCCAGCCCGAGGCGCCGTTTTTTTGCCCGTCGGGAATTTTCCGGCTCAAAAAATAGATTTCAGAAGATGAACCGATTTGTCCTCGTCGCCCTGCTCCTCTGCTGCTCGGCCGCCCTTTTTTCCCAAAACCAGAAGCTGCCCAAAACCGCCCCGAAGGAGACGAGCGACGCCGCCGCGAAGGCGCTTTTGGACAAAGTCCGCAAGAAATACGAGGGCTATCAGACCCTCGAAATGAGCTTTGCCCTCGAACTCGAAACGCCCGGCCAAAAGACGGCCGACAAGCAGACCGGCACCTTCAAGAGCAAGGGCGACAAGAAATACCGCCTCGACATGGACGAGCAGCTCATCCTCTCCGACGGCACCGCCACGTGGGTTTACCTCAAAAAGAACAACGAAGTGCAGATAAACGACGCGGATGTGAAGGGTGAGCAGAGCCTCATCTCGCCGCGCGAGCTGATGAAGATCTACCAGAAGGGCGAGTACCTCTACGCCCTTGCGGGCGAGGAGACGGTCGGCGGGAAGCTCTGCCAGCAGGTCGAGTTCAAGCCGGTGAAAAAGTCGTCGGACTACTCGAAGCTGCGGTTGAGCATCGACAAGAAGACCAACCAGTTGGTCGCTGTGAAAGCCTTTGCGAAGGATGGCGGGCGGTACACGTTCACCGTCACTTGGCAGGCGGGAGACAAGTCCATTGAGGACGGGCTGTTCGTTTGGGACGGAGCCAAGTTTCCGGGGGTGCGGGTGGAGGATCTGAGGATGTGAGGCAGCTCTTGCGTTCAAAAAAAAGGGCAACTCGTTGACTGTCAACGAGTTGCCCTTTTTGTTTTGGCGAGAATCGTCACACCGCCGCCGTCACCGGCATCGGAACATAAAGCTCCCCGTTGAGCACGTTGCGCGAGATGACGATGCGCTGCACCTCGCTACATCAGTGAAGGAGACCGAGGCCGTCGCCATGCCGAAGCCTGTCGAGCGGCCGCAGCAAACAGCCTTTTCGGCAATACCCAGGAAGACTGACCGGCCGGGCAGAAGCTCAAACCGGGCCCAGAGGACGCGGCCTCAAAGGCCAACCTGACCTCGACGACTACGTCACGTGGCAGGCGATGAAGGGGCTGTTCGGGATGGTCGAGGCGAAGGACGTTCGGAGAAATCCTTCCTGCGCACGATGACCTGATGAAGAAGGTGTTCGCCAAGCAGGACTCGAACCGGAAGTAGCGGCCGCCTCAAAAATGGGCGAGCAGCTCATCGCGCCGGTTGCGGGCGACGGTCAGGGCCTCGCCAGTGGTGAGGACGACCTGCCCGCCCTCGCCCCGGATGTACCGTTCGACGTAGCGGAGATTGACCAAGTGCTGTTTGTGGATGCGGAAAAAGCC
>JBGAWE010000059.1:0-21925 GCA_044227705.1 Saprospiraceae bacterium | reverse complement strand
TGGTGCCGAAATATCTCGCCTCGCAGACCATTCCGTCGACCGCCGAGCCGTGCGACGACGGGAAGTAGGCATACCCCGCCACGCCCGGCCCCGAAGACAGGCTCGTGATTTCCTTCACCACCCAGATGTTGACATAATCGGTTGGTTTCCAACGGTTTAAGTTTTTCACGGGAAGGTCGTCCGTCTCCATCACCATCTCCGTCAGCGGCGACTGGTCGCGGGTGATGCCGGTCGTGGCGTTGCCGTCGGGGTCTCTTTTAGCGAGGCAGAACTGGATTTGGGTGTTGACCGTCGCGCCTTTTTGGGCAAAGAAACCAGCCGCCGCGAAAGCATCGTTGAGGTGCTCGATTGCCGCCAAAACTTGGGCATCGGAAATGTTCTCCGCTCCCCCGTTGTGGATGATGTGGACAACGCAGGGCAGCATCATCGGCCCGCTCGACTCCTTTTTTTGCGAAACAAAACCCGCGAGCCCTTTTTCGAACTGGTCGATTTGCTTCTGCACGGCGGGCGGCCTCATGCCGTCGAAGCCGCAGCCGGGCAGGTCTTTTTCTTGAGAAAAAATGGGTTGGCAGAAAGAAAAAGCGGCCACGAAGGCCAACGCGAAGCGGAAGGTGGGCATGGTCGTTGCCGATTTGAAGTGATGAAGGAAAGTCGCCGCTGCCGGTTTTTTCGCTGCTTTGCCCGCCGCAGGGTTTATCCAGCGCAGGCCATCGGAGCCTGCAATTTGCTATCCATGGAGGTTTAGGTTGGCAATGCGAATGCCGGTCGCAGTCCTTGACGGTTTTTAAGTCAGAAAATCCTCTGTCGGGAAATTCTCCGCTGACCCATATCCTTCGCTGCGCAGCGAGGTTGGCGAGGGTCTCCAGCAACTGCGGGTCGGAGGCGCTCACCTGCGCCAATTCACCACCACCACATCACCAATGCCAACCTGCACCACGCCTTTCCAACCCAATTTTTACGGCTTGAATCCCAGATCCAATTATCCGCTCATCCAACCCGGCACGTCACTCTAGCCAACATCCAAAAGACCCCATGACCATATTTCAATTGAGTGGCTCCCCGGCAACCCTCGCTCATCTGATGACCACAAGTTTCTTGGAAAACAGACGCTCTGCCTCGTCTTTAAGCATCAACTGATAAACACCCGTCGGCAATTCGCCGAGTTCTAACGACACAGAGATTTGGCTGTCAAATCTGACTAAAACCTCCGCGCAGCTTTTCCCCAAAAAGTCATGGACAAAGAGCTGTGCGTCGTTTCCGAAATTGTTGTTTTTCACAGTGATTCTGACAAAGCCGTTGGATGGGTTCGGATAAATCTCGACCGCTTCGGTCATCGCTGGCTCGTCTGTCGCGCTTGTGCAATTGGTTGTTTTTGCGACAAAAGCATCCGACCAATCGCCGACAGCATTTAAGCCGCAAAGCGCGCGCACTCTGACCTCATATTCTGTGCAACTATCGAGGCCCGAAACAGTAAGGGCCGGAAGATTGGTGGCCGTTAAATTCCAGTCGGTCGAGCCAAGTTTTCGATGCTCGACGTGGAAGCTCGACGCGCCAGCGACGGCCGTCCAATTCAGAGAAAGAGCGTTCGCCGTGCTGTCCGTGAAAACGATCCCTGTCGTCTTTTCGCAAGGCTGCGGCGGGCAGCCGGTTGAAATCGGGACGGTGAAGGCGTCCGTCGAAACCGAGTTGTTCGGGCAAGCGGTCAGGACAGAGAACGAGTAGTCGGCGCAAATTTCAAGGCCTTCGACCGTGAGGAAATTTTCGGCAGTGAATAGGAATGTCGTGTCGGCCGAGCCGGTTTTTGAATATGAAATCAGATAGCCCTGTGCCCCGGCGACGGCCGCCCACGAGAGTGCGGCCGTCGAGTCGTTGAGGACGTTCATAGAAAGGCTGGAGGTGGCTTCGCACGGCGGCGGTGGCGTGCAACTCGTTGAAAACGAGGCAGTTGCACTCGGCTGGCTCGTTTCGCCGTCGGAGCAGACCACCTGAACGGTGGCAGTGAAATCGACACATGGCGGCAGGTTGTTGAGCAGGAGCGGTTGGGTTTGGGTAAAAATCGAGGCCGTGCTCCCGCCGATCGAATTGGTGATGGAAACGAGATAGCCGATAGCCCCTGGCGTTTCGTCCCAAGAAAGATTGGCCGTCGAGTCCGAGAGGCCGACGGCGGTGAAGCCGGCCGGCGCATCGCACGGCATCGGCGGGTTGCCCGACGGGGCGATGCGCAGGCGGCGCACCGAGTTTTTCACCAAGACCTGCGGGACGGTCAGCAGGCCGAAACCGTCGGGTTGAAAATCTCCCTCGGCGAGTATTGCACCGGTTGCCTCGTCCGACCATTTCCAATGATAGTTTTTGCCGGTTTCAACTTTGAAATTCTGCAACCGGCGCGGCGTGACGTCGACCCATGCGCTGTCGAGCGGCTTGTTGAACGTGCTGGCGAACTGCGGGTGGTCGGCCAGTTCCAGCAAGATGCTCCACTCATTTTTAGTGTCAGTCACCGTTCCGGGGAAAGAGCCGTTGGCCGGGCTGGCCCATTGCAGGTTGATGTTGTGGTTGGTCCAAGAATTTCCAGAAAAGCGGGAGAAGGCCGGGAAGCTCTCGTTTTTCACCCATTTCCACTGGTCGCCGGTGTTGGGCAGCCAGCCCCAGTTGAGGCCGGTGCCGCGCCATTGCATCCAGTCGTGGCCGGCCATGTGCTGCGTCCAGCCGGAGCCGCCGCGCCGCATCGAGTCCTGCATCTGCTCGTACCAGGGCTGGCCCTGGTTCCACCATTCGACATAGATGTCCTCGTCGCCGTGGGCCGTGCAGAGGTAGGCCATCTCGTCGGCCATGCGGTCGCGCATCTGTTTTTGGGTGTTCTGCCAGTCCCAAACGGATTGGCCGGTGTATTTAAAAAGGTGGTCGGCGTGCTCGCCGCCAATCTCGACGGGCAGGTCGAGCCAAGTCGGTCCCCACATGACGGCGCAATCGTATTGCCAGTGCGAGACCTCGAAATTGGTCACCGGCAAGGAGCAATAGCCCGCCGCGACGATGTCCGGGTAGCGAGAGCCGAGAGTCAACACGCCGGTGCCGCCCATCGAGTTTCCCCAAAAATAAATCTTGTTCGGGTCGAAACTGTAGCCGCCGACCAGTTGGAGGTCGTCGACGATTTTCAAAACTCTTTGCTCGGTGTAGTTTACGATGGGGCCGGTCACGGCAGGTTCGGTGGGCAGGCCCCAGTTGGCGTCGGGCCATTGGTCGCGGTATTGGTGGGCTTTTGAGAAGCCGAACCACCACGTCTTCCCCGGGTCGTCGGGGTAGACGAGGATGACCGGCAGCCCGAAAGGTGCGCCGCCCGAGAGCGTCGGGTTGTAGCGGCAGCCCCAGCAATGCAGGTCGAAGCAGAGCGGGTATATGAAATCGGGGTTGTAGCCCTGCGGCTTCATCACGGCGTAGTTGTAGGCGAAGCCCTCATAGGTGATGTTCCAATATTTGATGTCGACGAACTGGGTGAAAACGGCCGAAAGCCCGTCGGCGGACTGCCAGACCTTCACCGGGCAAGGCTCGGCGACGGCCTCCGCGAGCGGGTCGGCGAGGCTGTTCACGCCGCTTTGTATGTCCAAAATCTCGACCCCATCTTGAACGCGAGTGATGGCGTAATAGGCCGCGCCCCCCTCTCCCGGCTGCGTCGTCCACACGCAGAGGCCGGTGCCGACGGGCAGCTCCGCGCCGAGGTCTTCGATGACGAAGCGGGTCTGGACGGTGTTGTAAAATCCGTTGTTGCGCCACTCCTCGGTGATGTGGCGGCCGCTGCCCTGCCCGAGCGTGGCGATTTTTTGTGCCTGCCCGAGGCTCGTGGCGGAGATGGACTGCGCGGCGCGATAGATTCGGTATTGCTGCGCCATCGGATTCTCCGTCCATGTGATAAAGGTCTGCCCGCAGCGGTGGAAGGCGGCGATGTCAGACTGGGCGACGGCCTGTTTTTCAACAAGAAAAAAGAGGGCCGCAAGGGCAAAAAGCGCACGGAGAGACAATGTTGTGTTGTTCATGTTCTGCAAAAAGCAAGTGGTTGGCCGGAGACAAAAGTAGCCAACGCCTGCCTCGTGGGCCAATTTTAGCCCAGCCACGGCTTATGGGGGAAATGCGGAAAACCCGGCAATTGCCCTCGTCTCGCCCAAACTTTTGCCCACCGCCCTTCCCCTTTCTGCCCGTCCGTTTTACCTTCGCCGCCAGAAAATTTTTTGAAAACAAAGTTGTCCCGTCCCGTTCTCAAATAGCTGCCTTACCCGAAAAAGGGCATCCCGACCAGTTGGGATGCCCTTTTTTTTGAGACAAACATTTGACAGCCAACCACTTGCACAATGCCAAAAGATACATCCATCCAGCACGTCCTCATCATCGGCTCCGGCCCAATCATCATCGGGCAGGCCTGCGAGTTCGACTATTCAGGGTCGCAGGCCAGCCGCTCGCTGCGCGAGGAGGGCATCAAGGTCTCGCTAATCAACTCCAACCCGGCCACCATCATGACCGACCCGGTCACGGCCGACCATGTCTACCTCAAGCCCCTCACGCCGGACAGCATCGACTGGATCCTCAAAACCCATTCGGAGGACCCGAGCCTCGGCCGCATCGACGCCGTGCTGCCCACGATGGGCGGCCAGACGGCCCTCAACCTCGCCATCGAGTGCGACAAGCAGGGCATCTTCGATCGGCACAACTGCCGCATGATCGGCGTCGACATCCAGGCTATCGAAATCTGCGAGAACCGCGAGGAGTTCAAGCAGCTCATGCTCCGAATCGGGATGGACGTGGCCCCGTCGTTCATCGCAAACTCCTTTTTGGAAGGGAAAGAGGCGGCCCAAAAAATCGGCTTCCCGCTCGTCATCCGCCCGTCGTACACGCTCGGCGGGACGGGCGGCGGCTTCTGCATGAAAGAGGAGGATTTCGACGAGGCTCTGAAACGCGGCCTCAACGCCTCGCCGACCCACGAAGTCCTTGTTGAAAAAGCGGTTTTGGGCTGGAAGGAGTTCGAACTCGAACTCCTGCGCGACGCGAACGACAACGTCACCATCATCTGCACCGTCGAAAACCTCGACCCGATGGGCATCCACACGGGGGACTCCATCACGGTCGCCCCGGCCATGACGCTCTCCGACACCGCCTTCCAGCAGATGCGCGACAACGCCATCAAGATGATGCGCTCGCTCGGCAACTTCGCGGGCGGCTGCAACGTCCAGTTCGCCATGCACCCTGAAACAGAGCAACTTATAGCTGTTGAAATAAACCCGCGCGTCAGCCGCTCGTCCGCGCTGGCGAGCAAGGCGACGGGGTATCCGATTGCCAAAATCGCGGCGAAGCTGGCCATCGGCTACCACCTCGACGAGCTGAAAAACCAGATCACGAAGACCACCTCGGCCTATTTCGAGCCGACGCTCGACTACGTCATCGTGAAAATGCCGCGCTGGAACTTCGACAAGTTCCAAGGCTCCGACCACAAGCTCGGGCTGCAGATGAAATCGGTCGGCGAGGTCATGGCCATCGGGCGGACGTTCCTCGAAGCCCTCCAAAAAGCCTGTCAGTCGCAGGAGAACAACCGCACCGGCCTTGGCTCCGACATGAAAGAATGGTTGTCGTCGGACGAAATCATGAAGCGGCTCGAATACGCCAGCGACGACCGGATTTATCGGGTGAAAGACGCGCTGCGCTTGGGCATCCCTGAAAAGAGCGTCCAGAAACTGACGGGCATTGATCCGTGGTTTTTAAAGCAGATAAAAAGGCTCGTCAAACTCGAGACAGAGATTTTAAAATTCAACGTCCCGAGCGACATCCCGCTCGACTTTTTCACCGAGTTAAAACAGTGCGGCTATTCGGATTCTCAGATAGCTTGGCTGATGCGCGTTGATGAAAAATCTGTTGCCGCTGCGCGGAAAAAGCTCGGTTTGCGCCGGGTCTATAAGATGGTCGACACCTGCGCAGCTGAATTTGAGTCGAAGACCAATTATTTCTACTCGACTTTTGAGGACAAGAACGAATCAATAGTCTCCAAAAAGAAAAAGGTTGTCGTCCTCGGCTCCGGCCCCAACCGCATTGGACAGGGCATTGAGTTCGACTATTGCTGCGTGCACGGCATATTGGCGATAAAAGAAGTTGGCTATGAGGCAATCATGGTCAACTGCAATCCCGAGACAGTCTCGACCGATTTCGACATTGCCGACAAGCTCTATTTCGAGCCAATCTTTTGGGAACACCTCGAGGACATTCTCACACACGAAAAACCGGACGGCGTGATTGTCCAGCTTGGCGGGCAAACGGCTCTGAAACTCGCAGAGAAACTGCACAAAAACGGCTGGCCCATTGTCGGAACCCAATACAACGACATGGACATCGCCGAGGACCGGGGCCGCTTCTCCGACTTGTTGAAAGAACTGGGAATTCCCTATCCAAAATACGGCGCGGCAACTGATGTCGACGCTGCATTGGGCATCGCACAGGAGATTCCCTATCCGCTGTTGGTGCGCCCGTCTTATGTCCTCGGCGGACAAAGGATGCGCATAGTCATCAATGATTCCGAGTTGGAAAAACAGGTCTTGACCATCTTCAAAGACCTGCCCGACAACCGCGTTCTTATCGACCAGTTCTTGGAGCGCGCCAAAGAGGCCGAAATCGACGCCATCTGCGACGGCGACGACATCCACATCATGGGCATCATGGAGCATATCGAGCCAGCGGGCGTCCACTCGGGCGACTCGAACGCGTTGCTCCCGACCTATTCCCTATCGAAAAAAGTGCTTGCCGAGATGGTCGAGCACACCAAGAAAATCGCGTTCGCGCTGAATGTGAAAGGCCTGATAAACATCCAGTTCGCCATCAAGAACGACGAGGTCTTCGTCATCGAGGCCAACCCGCGCGCCTCGCGCACCACGCCGTTCATCGCAAAGGCATATGGCGTTCCGTTCCTCAACATCGCCACCAAAGTCATGCTCGGCACCCACAAGCTGCGCGACTTCGACATCCAGCCGCGGCTCGAGGGCTACGCCATCAAGATACCGGTCTTCTCGTTCGATAAATTCCCCGGCGTCGACAAGCGGCTCGGGCCGGAGATGAAATCGACGGGCGAGGCCATCTATTTCATCAAGGACTTGAAAGACCCGTATTTCAGGGAGTTGGAAAGGAACTCGTCGATGTTCCTTTACCAATGATTTTCGGCGCGGGCTTCTGCGCCGCTGGCCGTAATTCGTCCGCCGTCCGCCATGCAGATAATGCTCTATGCCATCCCCGTCTTCTTCCTCCTCATCGGCGTGGAGCTGGTCTTCGCTCGATTGAGCCGCACGGATTTGTACGCCTTCCCCGACGCGGTGACGAACATCTCGACCGGCATCATCCAACAGGTGACGGGCGCGATTTGCAAGACGGCTGTCTTCGGCCTCTACCTCTATCTGTTTGAAAATCAACGGCTTGCGACCGTGCCGGACAACTGGGCGACATGGCTCGCGCTTTTCGTCGGGGTGGATTTCTTCTACTACTGGTTCCACCGCTCGACGCACGAGGTGAGCCTTTTTTGGGGTGCGCACATCGTCCACCACCAGAGCGAGGAGTACAACCTCTCGGTCGCGCTGCGGCAGTCGGCCACCTCGGTTTTTCTGTCGCAGCTTTTCTACCTGCCGCTGGCGGTTATGGGATTCAGCCCGGCGGCTTTCCTGTTGATGTCGACTTTTCAGACGCTATATCAGTTCTGGATTCACACGCGGGCCATCGGCAAGCTCAACCCGGTTTTCGAGTACGTTTTCAACACGCCGAGCCACCACCGCGTCCATCACGGGCAGAACCCGAAATATCTCGACCGCAATCACGGCGGGACATTGATTTTGTTCGACCGCTGGTTCGGCACCTTCCAAAAAGAGGAGGAGGAGCCGACCTACGGCGTGACCGTCCCGCTGCGCTCGTGGAACCCGGTCTGGGCCAACTTCGAGTATTTCGTCTGGCTCGGCCGCCGCGTCTTCTCCGCCCGGAGTTTCAGTGATGCTTTTTCCATGCTTTTCAAGAGGCCGGGCTGGCTGCCCGGTTATCTCGGCGGCCCGATAAAGGCGAAGAAGCCGGCGGGTTTTGAGAAGTTTTCAACCAAAATCGGGTCGAAACTGGCGGCCTACGTCCTCGCCAACCTCGTCGTCGTGATTTTAGCGACGGTCTTCTTTTTGATAAAAACGGGCAAGTCGCACGACCCGACCGCTGCCGAGAACCTCCTTTTGGTCGGCTGGATTTGCCTGTCGACCGCCTCGCTCGGTGGCCTGATGGAGGGGAAAAGCTGGGCGCGGTTTGTGGAAATCGGGCGGTGGGCCTGGCTGGTCGGATGGCTGGCTGTCGCCATTCTGATAAACAATTGACGCTGGGGACACATTGGCGACGGCTGCCTTTCCTGTTTCCTCGCTTCTTTTGCACGAATTTTCAAAAAAGACCCACCTCGCAACTTGAAACGTTCCTCGATAATCGTCGGCCTCGTCCTGCTGGTCCTGCTCATCGACCAGTCGCTGAAAATCTACATCAAGACCCACTTCGAGTACGGCGAGGAGCACCGCTGGACGGACTGGGCGATGCTCAAGTTCGTCGAGAACGAGGGCATGGCCTTCGGCCTCACGCTCGGCGGCATCTACGGGAAGATGGCCCTCTCTATTTTCCGGCTGGTGGCCGTCGCGCTGCTCGGTTTTTATGTCAAGCGGCTGCTCGACGCGCGGGCGCCGATGGGCTTCACGGTCTGCATCTCGCTCATCCTCGCCGGGGCGCTCGGCAATATCATCGACTCGATGTTCTATGGGCTGATTTTTTCGGAGACGCACTTTCACGGCGGCGTGGCGCAGCTCGTGCCCATCGGGCAGGGGTACGACCAATTCCTCTTCGGCAAGGTGGTCGACATGCTGCACTTCCCGATTTTCCACTTCCAGGTGCCGGAGGGCTTCCCGGTCTGGGGCGGCGAGGAGTTCACCTTTTTCAGCTTCATCTTCAACGTGGCCGACGCGGCCATCTCCGTCGGCGTGATTTCGATTTTGCTTTTCCAGCGGAGTTTTTTCAAGGAAAACCCGGTCGAGGGACCGGGTCCGATGCTGGCTGAAACCTCCGGTTTGAAGGAAGAAACCCCGACCGACGAGCAGGCCGAACTGCCCGAAGGGGCGATTGCCGAGGAGGCTGCCGAGCCTGTCCTTTCCGAAAACGAAGAAGAAGAAACCGCCGACGGCCTGCCAAAAAACTGAATGGTCGATTTCCAAAAGCACACACTCCCCAACGGCTTGCGCGTCATCCTCCACCGCGACGACTCGACGCCGATGGCGGCAGTCAGCCTCGCCTACGACGTCGGCTCGCGCGACGAGCGGCCGGAGCGCACGGGCTTTGCCCACCTTTTCGAGCACCTCATGTTCGGCGGCAGCGAGAACGCGCCCGACTTCGACGGCCCGATGCAACTGGCTGGCGGCGAGAACAACGCCTTCACGAATACCGACCTGACCAATTTCTACGAGTCGCTCCCCGCCGAAAATCTCGAAACCGCCCTCTGGCTCGAAGCCGACCGGATGGCCGCTTTGAACATTGACCGTCGCTCCCTTTCGACCCAAAAGAAGGTGGTCGTCGAGGAGTTCAAGGAGACGACGCTCAACGAGCCATACGGCGACGCGTGGCACCACCTCTCGGCGATGTGCTACAAAAAGCACCCCTACCGCTGGCCAGTCATCGGTCTCGAGCCGGGCCATGTCGAAAAGGCGAAGCTGGCCGAGGTGGCTGAGTTTTTCCGAAAGCACTATGTGCCGAGCAACGCCGTCCTCGCCGTCGCCGGGCCGATGGACGAGGGCGAGGTCTTGCGGCTGGTCGTGAAATATTTCGGCGACATCCCGCCCGGCGAAGTGCCGCGCCGAGAGCTTCCCGTCGAGCCGAAACGGGCCGGTTTTGAGCAAAAAATCATCGACGACGGGAAGTCGCCGGTCGATTCGGTCTTCCTCGCCTTCCCGGTGCCGGGCCGCGTCGAGGCAGGTTTTTACGCCGTTGACTTGCTGACGGACGTGCTGGCCAACGGCACGTCGAGCCGCCTATACCGCCGCTTGGCAAAGGAGAACCCCATCTTCTCGAGCATCGACGCCTACCTGACGGCCACCGCCGACCCCGGACTTCTGGTCGTCGAGGGGAAAATGAACGCGGGCCATTCGCTCGATTCGGGCGTCGAGGCCATTTGGCGCGAGCTTGAGCTTTTGAAAAACGAGCCGATACCGGATGCCGAGCTTCTCAAAATCCAGCACCGTTTCGAGAGCACGGTCGTCTTCTCGGAGGTCTCGGTGATGGGCAAGGCGCAGGCCCTCTGCCAGTACGAGCTGCTCGGCGACGCGGGCCTCATCAACACCGAAATCGCCCTTTACGAGGCCGTCACCGCTGCCGACGTCCAGCTCGCGGCGCAGCGGTTTTTGGCGATGGAAAACTGCGCGGAGCTTCGCTACCTCGCCGCCCGGCCCGCCGGAAATTGAATTGCCGGGCCACTGCCGAAGAGCTGTTTTTCAGAAAAAAGACTGCTGAAATGTAGCGAAAACCGCGCGTTCCTACTTTGGCCCCCGGTATCGACCAACTTTTTCACTCAAAACAGTACTACCATGTTCAAGGAACTCAAAGACTTCCTCCTCGGCGGCAACGTCCTCGACCTCGCCATCGCCGTCATCATCGCCGGGGCCTTCGGCAAGATTGTCGACTCGCTCGTGGGCGACATCATCGGCCCGCTCATCGCCATGCTCACCGGCGGTGCCGACGTGTCGAACATGTGGGTCGTCGGCGGCATGAAATGGGGCGCGTTCGCACAGGCCGTCATCAACTTCCTCATCATCGGGACGGTGCTTTTCATGCTCATCAAGTCGGCCAAGCGGGCGGGCATGAGCGAGGGGCCGAAGAAGGGCTGAAAACTACTTATTGGCTGGCAACAAGGGCGACCTCCCAACCCGGGAGGCCGCCTTTTTTGTTGTCGGCCGCCATTCAAAATGGTCGACACGGCTCAAAATCCGCTTCCTATCTGCCGCCTTCGTAAGCCGACGGGAGTTTTTCGGCACACCGATTGCGTAATCCCAAATTGAGGTTTTCGTCAATTTGACAAACTCCTCAATTCAAGAATTTCCAACCTTCTCTCCCGCATGAGAAAACTGATTACGCGGCTGCCCGGCAGCCTTGCCACCGCTTTGCTGTTTTTGGCCCAAATCGCGCTCGCGCAGAACTGCCCGTCGGGCAAAATCGGCGGCCACGTCTTTCTGGACTTCAACTTCAACGGCATCGCCGACGAGCTTTCGACCACCGGAATCGCGGGAGTCGAGGTTCTTCTTTTCAAAGAAAACCCCGGCAACGGCTCGACGGCCGACGGCTCGACAACGACCGACGCGAACGGCGATTTTGCTTTCACCGGAAAGACGGACGGCGCGAAATACCGCGTCGAGCTGGTCTTGCCGCCGTCGCTGGCTGGGCTGAAACCGACCTTTTTCGGGACGGGCAACGGCACCTCCGTCCAGTTCGTCACCGCGCCCAACTGCGCGGTCAACGGCGCCTTCGCCGCACCCGGTGATTTCTGCTCGGCCAACCCGTTCATGGCCACGCCTTGCTATGTCAACGGCACGCCGAACGGCGGGGGCGACGCGGGCGGGTTGCCTGCGCTCATCGGTTTTCCATATTCGGCAACGGGCGGCGGGCAGATGTTCAACACAAAACTCGACAGCGTCCACAACGTCGGCTCCTGCTGGGGCATGGCCTATCAACGGGAGTCGAAACTGCTGTTTTCGGCCGCCGTGCTGCGCCGCCACAGCGGGTTCGGACCGGGCGGGCCGGGGGCGATTTATGTCCACGATGTTTCGACGGTCGGCACCACGGCTCC
This sequence comes from Saprospiraceae bacterium, assembly GCA_044227705.1. Classification (GTDB taxonomy): domain Bacteria; phylum Bacteroidota; class Bacteroidia; order Chitinophagales; family Saprospiraceae; genus JANOQP01. Next base: position 10,074 of record JBGAWE010000059.1, on the reverse strand, counting down.
GATTGCGGCCATCAATCTCGTCTCGCTCGGCCTGCCCATCGCGGCCGACCCGCGCATCCTCAACCCGCTGCCGCCGAACATCATCAACCCGAGCTACGACTCGCTCGCCTTCCCCCTCATCGGAAAGTACGGCCTCGGCGACATCGACCTCTCGGCCGACGGGAAGAACCTCTGGGTGATGTGCCTCTCCAACCGGACTTTGTACAAAATCTTCATAAACAACCCCTTCGTCATGCCGACGGCGGCGGACGTGACCGCCTTCCCCTTGACGAACCCCGGCTGCGGAAACGACCAAGATTGGCGGCCGTGGGGCCTGAAAGTCCATCGCGGCGAGGTCTACGTCGGCATCGTCTGCACGGCCGAATCGACCCAACTCGGGACGGGCTTGGAGGCTTTTGTCAAAAAACTCAACGGCATGGGCGGCTTCGACCCGGTTTTCAACTTCCCCATCAACTATGTGCGCGGCGCCATCAAAACCGGCGACGCGATGAACAAATGGAACCCGTGGACCAACAACTGGGCGACCATCACCGCCTCCGGCAACGCGAACTACCCGCAGCCGCTTCTTTCCGATATTGAATTTGACATCGACGGTTCGATGATCCTCGGCTTCCTCGACCGGACGGCGATGCAGGGCGGATACCTCAACTATGGCCCAGGCTCGAGCTACAATTTCCCCCAGACGACCTTCAGCGGCGGCGACATCGTCCGGGTTTGCAAGAACGCGCTCGGCGGCTTCGACCTCGAAGGCTCCACGGCCGTCTGCAAAACGCCACTCGGCATGGCCAACGGCGAGGGCCCGGGCGGCGGCGAGTTCTACTGGGACGACAGTTTTGAAAACTCGTTCAGCAATCCGAACACGCCCTTCCTCGTCCATCACGAGACGGCCCTCGGCGGCCTCGCGCTCGTGCCGGGCAAGGGCGAGGTCGTCAGCGGCGTCTACGACCCGCTCGGGTTCAACGAGGGCGGCGTCTCGTGGTACAACAACACGACCGGCAAGTGTGGCCACAGCTACTCGATTTACCCCGCCTTGCCGGGCTATTCGGGCAAGTCTGCGGGGGTCGGCGATGTGGAGGCGCTCTGCCCGCCCGCGCCCATCGAGAAGGGCAATTTCGTCTGGCTCGACATGAACGCCGACGGCATCCAAGACCCCGGCGAGCCACCGCTCGACGACGTCAACGTTTCGCTCTACGACATTGATTGCCAACTGATTAAGACCGTCCAGACCGACTCGAAGGGCGAGTATTATTTCAACAAAACGACCATCGCCTCGGGCGACAGCATCCAACCGGGCGCGACCTATTACATCGTCGTCGGCACGGGCGGGCAGTTCACCGGCGGGCAATTGCTCGGGCAATACGAGCTGGCCCCGGCCAACGCCGGCAGCGGCCCCGACGCCGACTTCATCGACAGCGACGGCGTCATCGACCCGCAGGGCTGCGTGGGCGACTACCCGGCCATCAAGTTCACCGCGACCTCGACGGGTGCCGACCATGCCTGCGATTTCGGTTTCATCATCGGCTGTCAGGTGAAGGTCGACGCGGTCGTCGTCAAAAACGAGACCTGCCTCGGCACGAAGGACGGCTCGCTGACCATCACCGCCTCGGGCGCGGCGAACCTCGAATATTCCAACACCGGGGGCGGGAGCTTTCAGCCGACGGGGGTTTTTCAAAACCTGATGCCGGGCAATTACAGCATCGTCGTCCGCGAAGTCGGCAACCCCGACTGCAACGACGCAACGAGCCGGACCATCCTACCGGGCATCGTCGTCGCGCCGCCGTCGCCGGTCAACGGCTACGCGGTTTGCCAGAGCGAGCCTGTCCAGCAGGGCGGCGGGTTGACCGCGACCTGCGGCACCTGCCCGACCGGCTACGCCCAAACCGTCACTTGGTGGAACACGCCGACGGGCGGGATGCAAGTCGGAACCGGCTCGCCGTTCGACCCGGTGTCGGTCGGGCAAGTCAACAACAACATCCCCGGCGCGACCACTTTTTACGCCCAATGCGAGTGCGGGCCGTGCGTCTCGACCAGGAAACCGGCGGTTTTCACCGTCTGGCCGCTGCCGGTCACCTTTGTCACGGGGGAAAAATTCCCGTGCCCCGGCTCAACGCACACCTATTCTTCGCCCTACCACAACGGCTCGACATGGGCATGGTCGGTACCGACGGGCGGCATCGTCCTTTCTCAAAACCAGAACACCCTCGTCGTGAAATGGAATGCCACGCCGGGCGGGCCTTACCTCGTCGTCGTCAAAGAGACCGACGAGCACGGCTGCTCGATGAACGACGCGCTGACGGTCAACATCCGCCCGACGGCCATCGTCTGCAAGAGCCATTTGAACATCTCGCTCGATGAAACTTGCACGGCCAACCTGACGGCCGAGATGCTTTTGGACGGCGACTACCCTACCTTTCAGGGCTTCGCGATTTCATTGACCGATGAAAAAGGGAACCCCTTTCCCGGCTCGAAAATCACCGGAAAGGGCCTCTGGAAATTCAAAGTGACCGAGCCGTGCATCGGCAACTCCTGCTGGGGCGACATCAAGACGGAGGACAAATTCCCGCCCAAACTGGTCTGCACCGACAAGACGCTGCCCTGCTCGCAGAGCGACGTCTCGCCCGTCATCCCCGACCTGACCGGGATGCCCGCGCTGGTCAGCATCGGCGGCCTCGGCGGGGTGACGGTGGAGGACAATTGCGCCATCATCAGTATCTCTTACAGCGATGTTTTGACCGATTACGACTGCGCCGCGACCAATGGCCTCTCTGCTCGAATTGCCCGGACTTGGGTGGCGACGGACATGAGCGAAATCACCGGAAGCTGCATCCAGTACATCAATTTCACTCGAAAAGTGGTTGCCGACGTGGTCTTCCCGCCCGATTTCACCACGAACATCTGCGAGAACAAAGACCTGCCGCCGACCCAATCGGGGGTGCCGACCATCGACGGGAACCCCATATGGCCGACCTCCGCGTACTGCGAACTGAACGCGATTTACAGCGACCAGCTCTTCCCGATTTGCGACGGCAGCCTGAAGGTCATCCGCACCTGGACGGTGCTCGACTGGTGCCTGCCCATCTCGGCGACGAACCCGAAGAACTTCATCCAAATCATCAAATACCTCGACAAGGCCGGGCCGTCGTTCACCTGCCCGCCGAACCAGACCGTGTCTGTCGTCCCGAACGACTGCTCGGCCAACATCAAGCTGCCCGACGTGGTGGCGACCGACAACTGCTCGCGCATCCACTCGGCCGTCGTCCGATGGACGGGCGACAACGGCGTGACCTCGACGCTGCCCGGCTCGCTCGTCGGCTTCCCCGGCTCCGACCCGGCGGCGAACGACACGCTGGCCGTCATGCCTACGCTCAACGGCTTCCCGCTCGGGGCGCACACCTTCACGTATATTTTGGAGGACGATTGCGGGAACACATCAAAGTGCAGCTTCGTCATCGTGGTGAAGGATGAAAAACCGCCCATCGCCATCTGCCAAGAATTCACCCAAGTCGCGCTCGGCCTCGACGGCGTGGCCGTTGCCAACGCGGAATCGTTCGACGCGGGGAGCTACGACTTCTGTTCGCCCGTCTATTTCAAGGTGAAAAGGATGTGGGACAGCGACTGCGTCCCGGCCGCCGAGAACCAGTTCGACGACCAGACGAAGTTCTGTTGCTCCGACGTCAACGACACGGTTCTGGTCATCCTGCGGGTCTATCAGGACAAGGTGCCGGACGGGCCGGTGCCGGACGATTTGCTCGAAGGGCTGTTCAACGACTGCATGGTTCAGGTCTTTGTCGAGGACAAGTACAAGCCGCTCTGCACGCCGCCAGGAAGCGTCACGGTTGAATGCGCCGCTTTCGACCCGACCCTTTGGAGCTACGGCACGGCGGTCGGTTTGGACAATTGCAACATCGACACGATTCTCTATTCGGTCAACACAAACCAGTTCAACAACGCCTGCAAGTCGGGCATCCTGACGCGGACTTGGACGGTGCGCGACGAGGGCGGCAACACCTCGAAGTGCTCGCAGAAAGTGACCGTCGTGCCGAAAACGGACTTCACCGTCAAGTTCCCCGACGACGTGCAGCTCAACGACTGCGCGGCGACCGGCGACTACGGCTCGCCCGTGATCACCGGCGAGAACTGCGAAATAATCGCCATCAACTTCGACGACAAGATATTCACCCTCCAGACCGACGCCTGTTTCAAGATTTTCAGGACGTGGACCATCATCAACTGGTGCGACTATGACCCCAACTGGCAGCCGCTCGAAATCGACAACCCGCAAAATTCCTCCATCGGCGCGACAGCCTACGGGACGGACATCAACCATGGCTACCTCCGCTACACGCAGGTCATCAAGGTTCAGGACGCGGTCGACCCGGTCATCGTTTGCCCGGCCAGCCCGGTCGTCTTCAACGATTTCACGGACAACGACCCGGCCCTGTTCAATTTTGGCGGGAAGGATTTGTGCGAGGGCCTCGCGCCAATTTCGGTCAAAGGCCACGACAAATGCGCGGGGGCGAACCTCCAGATCGGCTACATTTTGAAGCTCGACCTCGACGGCGACGGGCAGATGGAGACCACCTGGAACTCGAACCAGCCTGGCACGCCGACGGTCGAGACCAACTTCGACGCGACGACCGGAGAAGTGACGGGGACCTTGCAGGGACTCGTCCTGCCCTACGGCAATCACCTTGTCAAATGGCTCGTCGAGGACGGCTGCGGCAACCTCGCGTCGTGCGAATATTCCTTTGAAATAAAGGACGCGAAAAAACCGACCGTCACCTGCCTCAACGGCCTCGCCTCGAACATCATGCAGAACGGAATGGTCTCGCTCTGGGCCTCGGATTTTGTCCAATACGCCGTCGACAACTGCACGAAACCGGCCAATCTGGCTTACGCGGTTCGCAAAACGGGCACCGGCACGGGCTTCCCGACAAGCCAGTCCATCCTCTTTGACTGCTCGGAAATCGGGACGCAAACGGTCGAGGTTTGGGCGAAAGACGCAGCGGGCAACGCCGATTTCTGCCAGACCTATTGCATCGTCAGCGACAACGTCGGGGCCTGCGGCGGCACAAAGGGCGCGATTTCGGGTGCCATCAAAACCAAAAAGGACGAGGGCGTGGAAGCGGTCTCCGTGAAAATCACGGGGTCGCAGCCGGGCCTGCCGTCGCCGAGCATCTTCACCGGCGCGGGCGGCGACTACAATTTCAGCGCGTTGCCGCTCGGACAGGACTACGTCGTGACGCCTACGAAGGACGTGAACCCGCTGAACGGAATCTCGACGTTCGACCTCGTGGCGATGTCGAAGCACGTCCTGAACGTGACCCCGTTCACGACCCCGTGGCAGTACCTCGCGGCCGACATCAACCACAACGGGCAGGTCACGACGTTCGACGTGGTGGAGCTTCGCAAGCTGATTTTGGGGATTTACACCGACTTCCCGCAGAACGATTCGTGGCGGTTTGTCGAGAAGGACTTCCCGTTCGACATGAGCCAAAACCCGCTCTCGCAAGGTTTCAAAGAGGAGTTATCCATCAAAAACCTGCAAAGCCAGTCGAGTTTGGGCGATTTCACGGCCGTCAAAGTGGGCGACGTGAACTTCGACGCCGTGCCGAACAACCTCTCCTCGGCGGCCGACCGTAGCCCCGTCGGCGCGGTGGTCTTCGACCTCGACGAGCGCGGCTTCGAGGCCGGGCAGATGGTCGAGATCCCGCTGCGGGCAACGGACTTGAGCGACGTGCTCGGCTGGCAGTTCACGCTGAAATTCGACTCGGAAAAACTGGACTTCGAGGGCATCGCGCCCGGCCGGTTGGCTGGCCTCGGGCTGGAAAACTTCGGTCTCAACCGCCTCGCCGACGGCATTTTGACCACCTCGTGGAACGGCGAGACGAGCGGCATCGCCTCGGGCGACGTGCTTTTCAGTCTGCGATTTTCAGCGAAAAAAGGCGGCTTTTTGCGCAAATCCCTGCAAATCGGCAGCGAAATCACGGCGGCGGAGGGCTACGACCGGGCGGGCGGGATGCTCGACTGCATCCTCCGATTCACAATGCCGAGCGGCCACGCGGCGATCGAGGCGAGCGGTTTCGAGCTGTTCCAAAACGAACCGAACCCGTTCTCGGAAAGGACGACCATCGGCTTCTCGATGACGGCGGTCGGGAAGGTCTCTCTGAAAATCTTCGACGCGCTTGGGCAGCTTGTCTTCGAAAAAGCGGGCGAGTTCGGGCGCGGTCGGCAGTCGTTCGAGGTGTCTGAAAAGGAGATTGGGGGGAGCGGGCTGTACTTCTACGAGGTTCGGACGGCGAGCGGCGAGGGCGCGGCGCGGAAGCTGCTGGTGCGGAAATAAAGCCCGTTGCAAAAAGGGCAAAAAGAAACAGGGCCGGAAGCTGCGCGCAGCTTCCGGCCCTGTTTCTTTTGAGCAGGGTCTGCCGTTCAGTTGAGCCGCTCGAAAATCCCCGCAATCCCCTGCCCGCCCCCGACGCAGGCGGTGACCATGCCCCACCTTTTTCCCGTCCGGGCCATGTCATTCAAAAGGGAGATGGACAGCTTCGCCCCCGTGCAGCCGAGCGGGTGGCCGAGCGCGATGGCCCCGCCGTTGGGGTTGACGAGCGCAGGGTCGAGGCCGCCCTCTTTGATGACAGCGAGGGCCTGCGCGGCGAACGCCTCGTTGAGTTAGATGTGTTCGATGTCGGAGAGCTTCATGCCCGCCTGTTTCAAAGCTTTCGGGATGGCGGCGCACGGGCCGATGCCCATGTAAATAGGCTCCACGCCCGCCACCGAGCAGGCGGCCAGCCGGGCGATGGGCTTCAAACCGAGGCTTTTGACCAATTCCTCGCTCACGACGAGCATGAAGGCGGCCCCGTCGCTCGTCGGCGAGGAGGTCCCGGCCGTGACCACGCCGGTCTGTGCGAAGACGGGCCTGAGCTTCGCCAGCCCCGCCGGGTTCGTGTCGGCGCGGACGCACTCGTCACTGTCGACGGTGAACTTGCGCGTCTGGCGGCGGTCGTTTTCCACAAAGACTTCCTCTATTTCAATAGGAAGAATCTCCTCTTTGAACTTTCCGGCGGCCTGCGCGGCGGCGGCTTTTTGATGGCTTCCGGTGGCGAAAAGCTCGGCCTCCTCGCGGCCGATGCCCCATTTTTTGGCGACCGCCTCGGCCGTGAGGCCCATGCCGACGAGGTAGTCGGGGGTGTTCGCGGCCACGTTGTAATTGGGTGCGAGTTTGTAGCCCGTCATCGGGATGAGGCTCATGCTCTCCGCCCCGCCAGCGACGTAGCAATGCCCCATCCCCGCCCGGATTTTGGCGACAGCAATGGAAATCGTCTCCAAACCGGAGGCGCAATAGCGGTTGACCGTCATCCCCGGCGCGTGGACGCCGACGGCGCGGTTGGCGATGAGGCGGCCGATTTGCAGCCCCTGCTCGCCCTCCGGGTTGGCGCAGCCGACGATGACGTCGTCGACGAGCTGCGCGTCTAGCTCGGGCGTGTTCTTCAGCAGGTGCTGGATGACGGCGACGGCCAAGTCGTCGGGCCGCGTGAACCGGAAACCGCCCTTCGAGGCGCGGCCGACGGCGGTGCGAAATCCTTTGATGAGGTATGCTTCCATGTTCTTTTCCTTAATTTTTGATGAAAACAGCGGCCAGGGGCGATGGGTTTATTTCCTGAAATAACGGTCATAAATCCAGGCATTGACCCCCAAAACCACCGCGGCAACCAGATAGTGCCACCCGCTCCGCTTCTTCTCGGAGACTATCTGAAAGAGGCCCCAGCCGCCCGCCCCGATGACGAGGTAGACATAGGGGATTATCCATTGCAGGACGAAAAGCACGGCAAAAGCGATGGCCGTCTGGCCGATGTCCTTTGCGAAGTTGCCCATTTTGAAAGCTGTTTTTCGTGAAAATTGACGGCCGAAAAGTAGACGGCTGCTGCCCTTCGCCAAGCAATTTTTTGGGGCCGCGTTTTGGCTTCTGCCTTTTGTGTTGAACTTCGCCCGACTAACTTCCGACAGCCCCCAGCCGCTCCTTCCCCCTCGGTTTTTGATTGAAAACCGCCCGTTTTTGAGCAATTTTCACTGAAAAATGGCCACTCGGCCTATTCCACTCAACCACCACACTTCCATTATCATGGCAAATTTCGGCACGAAGAACCCGGCAGCCAGCCTCGAACAGTACGGCATCCGGTTCACCCGCAACGCATACTGGAACCTCACGCCCGAGGAGCTTATCGAGGAGACCATCCGCCGGGGCATGGGCGAGCTTTCCGACACCGGCGCGCTCTGCATCAAGACCGGCAAGTTCACCGGCCGCTCGCCGAAGGACCGCTTCATCGTCCGCGACAACATCACCGAGAAGCACGTCAACTGGGGCGACGTCAACCTCGGATTCGACCCCAAGAAGTTCGACGCGCTGCACCGCAAGGTTTGCAGCTACCTGCGCAAGAAAGACGTCTTCGTCCGCGACGTGACCGCCTGCGCGAGCGCCGACGACCAGTTCAACCTCCGGGTCCGCGTCATCACCGAGTACCCGTGGAGCAGCCTGTTCGCCAACAACATGTTCATCCAGCCCGACCGCTCCGAAATCGAGGGATTCGAGCCGGTTTGGCGGGTGGTCTGCGCGCCCGGTTTTCAGGCTGACCCAGAGGTCGACGGAACGGCAAACCCGAACTTCGCCATCATCAACTTCAAAAAGAAGATTCTGCTTATCGGCGGAACGGGTTATACCGGCGAGATCAAAAAGGGTATTTTTAGTGTCATAAATTTCGTGCTTCCCGTCCGCGCCAAGTCGTCGCTGCCGATGCACTGCTCGGCCAACGTCGGAAAAGACGGCGACGTGGCCCTCTTCTTCGGCCTTTCTGGAACGGGGAAAACGACCCTCTCCGCCGACCCCAACCGGGGCCTCATCGGCGACGACGAGCACGCCTGGACAGACAAAGAGGTGTTCAACTTCGAGGGCGGCTGCTATGCGAAAACCATCGATTTGACCGAGGAAAAGGAGCCGGACATCTTCCGCGCCATACGCCACGGGGCACTTTTGGAGAACATCGAGTTCTTCCCCGGCACCCGCACCGTCAATTACGAGAGCAAGAAGATCACGGAGAACACGCGCGTCAGCTACCCCATCCGGCACATCTCGAACGCCGTCATACCGAGCCGAGCCGGCCAACCGAAGAACATCTTCTTCCTCACCTGCGACGCCTTTGGCGTGCTGCCGCCCATCTCCAAACTGAACGAGGCGCAGGCCATGTACTACTTCATCAGCGGCTACACGGCCCGTGTCGCGGGGACGGAAATGGGCATCACGGAGCCGAAGACCACGTTCTCCGCTTGCTTCGGCGCTCCGTTTTTGCCACTGCACCCGGCCAAGTACGCCGAACTTCTGGGAAGCAAGATGAAGAAATCGAAGGTCAACATTTGGTTGCTCAACACCGGCTGGTCTGGCGGCGGATACGGCGTCGGCAGCCGGATAAAGCTCCGTTTCACCCGCGCCATGATTTCCGCCGCGCTCACCGGCGGCCTCGACAAGGTTGAATTTGAGAACCACCCGGTCTTCGGCCTCGCCATGCCATGCACATGCCCCGACGTGCCGACAGACATGCTCAACCCGCGCAACACATGGGCCGACAAAAAGTCTTATGACGAGAAGGCGAAAGAGGTCGCCGGGTTTTTCAACAAGAATTTTGAGAAGTATGCCGACCAGTGCTCGGCGGAGGTAGTCGCGGCCGGGCCGAAGGGCTGACGGCGATTGCCACCATTTCAGGCAAAGGGCCAATTCGTTGATTGTCAACGAATTGGCCCTTTCTTTTTGCCGAAAACCGAACCGGTTGCGGCTCTTCAAAGCCCGTCGAAAATCGCCTCAATCTCCTCGAAGGAGCGCAGCCCGGTCTTCAGCTCCTCGCCCCCAGTGAACACCAGCCCGGCCGGTTTGACGGCCCGGACAAGGCCGACGACGGACTCGGGCGCGGCCAATGTTTTTATGAAAACGGGAAATTGAGCCGCGATTTCCCCCAAAAACAAGGCAGGAAAAAAATCGGCATCGAGCAAAAAGGCCTCAACCAAGTCCTTTTCGATCGCCAGTTGGGC
>JBGAWE010000058.1:0-22705 GCA_044227705.1 Saprospiraceae bacterium | reverse complement strand
TCTTCCTACGCGCCCACAAACAAGCGCTATCCTGCGCACGGCGATTTGCACAAATGGTCGATTCCTTGCGGGAACAACTGTACCATGTGGAAGATTGTTTACCTGCCCGATAATGGTTTCGTCGGGGTCGACACTTTCCAAATCGAGACGACCGTCACCGGCCAGCCGCCCGTCACCTATTATGAGGCGTTCCGGGCAAGCGTGTTCAACTCCATCGTCAATGCGGTGCCGGACTTTGCCTCCACCACGGAGAACACGCCCGTCACCCTCTCGGTGCTTTCCAACGACAACACCACTTCGGGCGGCTCTTTGACCGTGTCCGCGTCGCCGTTGAAAGACCATGGGACGGTGACGGTCAACGCCGACAACACGGTGACGTTCAGCCCCCAGGGCGGATACACGGGCGCGGCCTTTTTCAACTATGTGGTCTGCGACAACCTCGGCACCTGCGAAAACGGCTCGGCCACGGTGGTGGTCGCCCCCTCGGCGGCCCCCGTCAACGAGACGGTCTTTGTCTCCACCGCCAAGAACGCCCGGCTTTCCGTCCCTTTGAAGCACAGTGGCTATTCCATCTACGCCAACGCCAACCACGGGACGGCCGTCATCAACGGCGGTTTCTTGGTCGACTTCACGCCCGCCAACAACTTCACCGGCACCGACACGCTGGTGGCAGTGAACACCGCCTTTGGGCCGCCGGTCTTCACGACGGTCGTCGTCTCGGTGCTCAACTTCGCCACGCCCAACAAGTACGCCATAGATGACTACGCTTGGACGGCCAAGAATGTGGATGTGACGCTCAACGTCAAGACCAACGATTTAGGTTATTACAATATCAACAGTTGGGTACCGCGAACGCAAATCAAGGCACTTTCATCCCCAACCCATCGGTGCCGGGGGAGGTGAAGTTCATCCCCCCCAATTTTTCAGGTGTGGCCACCTTCAAGTACAAGGATTGGCAACGTATGTGGCAAAGCGTGGTGGAGGTCGGCACCGTCTCGGTGATGGTGGGCAACATGAACCCTTCGGCCGCGACCTTTCACCTGACCACGCCGGTGGATGTGCCGATGGTCATCAACTACCAAATCCCGTTCATCGGGTTTGATTTTGCCGTCGACCAATGGCCCACGCACGGCAACCTTCGTTCCACACATTGGTTATTACACGTTCACATACAACGGCCAGTCCGTCAGCGGGTACAACCTGTTGATTTACACACCCAATCCCGGTTACAGCGGCGCCGATGACGGTTGAGGTCAACTATTGTATGCAGCTTCGACGGGCCAGTGCGCCACTGTCAGTGGTGGTGGACGTGGCGGAAATCACCTCAACCCCGATGAATTCTGCGTGGCCGACTGCGTCTGGGCGGGCGATGTCAACGGCGATGGCATCGTCAACAACAAGGACATCCTTCCGCTGGGCTATTGGATGGGGGAAAACGGACTGGCACGGCCCAATGCCGCGCTCGAATGGTACGGGCAGGGGGCCCCCAATTGGGCCAACCCCTACACTGGCTTCACGCTCGACCTTAAACACGTGGACACCGACGGCGACGGGGCCATCTCGGCGGCCGACACGACCGCCATCGGATCTTTTTATGGAAAGACGCACAACGTGCTGCCGACGATGCTCTCGCCCGACAAGGGTCTACCGTTCAAGTTGACCCTGTTGACGCCGCCGCCGCTTGAAGTGGGCGATTTGGTTCGCATACAGGTGTCAGCTCGGGACGGCTGTCGCGCCCGTGACCAACCTGTACGGGTTCACTTTCGACATGTCGTTGAGCCCGCAAATCGTGACTCGATTTTCCATATGGATTTCAAGGAAGACAGTTGGATGAACTTCAACGCGCCCACCTTGAACTTTCAACGCCGCCCGCGCCAAGGAAGGCTGGAAACGGCCCTCACCCACACGAACGGGCTGAATGCGAGCGGGCATGGGATAATAGGTGAGGTTGGGTTTATTGTTGTTGATATTATTGATGGTACTCGCGGTGATGCCAAACATCTACGCAACTGCGAACATCCAGATGCTCGACGGCAACGGACAGCCGGTGGTTATGGCGACCAAATCATCGAGCTGCCCATCAGCAAGGGGAGAGAAAAAAGGCCAACGCAGCCCCGGTACGCGATGCCGACTTCCAAGCCTCGCCGAACCCGGCTAGTGACCATGTGAGCCTCCACCTCAACGGCGACAACGAAATCGAGAACCTCAAAATCCTCGACGTGAGCGGCAATGAGGTCTGGAACAGCGGCCCCGTCGCGTGGAAATCGGCCGACGTGCCGGTGCGCGGGCTGGACAATGGCACCTACTTCTTCCACGCCACTACGGCCAACGGGAAGGTGGTGAAGAAAATCGAGGTCATCCGTTGACCCTTTCAGTTGAAATTATTCATGGCAATAAACATAAATGCCCGGAGGCAACGGCCGCCCGGGCATTTTTCTTTTCAAAATTCAGTGACCCCGACGGGAATCGAACCCATATCAAGAGTTTAGGAAACTCCTATTCTATCCGTTGAACTACGGGGTCCATTGTCGGCAAAGGTATTTTTATCACCCGCGCATTTCGAGCAACACCCGGCAAACTTGCTCGATTTCTTCCGGCGACACATCCAGATGGGTGACGAAACGGACGGTCTGCGGCCCGAAATTTGAGGCGAGGATGCCCCGCATTTTCAAAATCGAGAGGAAGCTCGCGGCCGTCACCGTCGGTATGAGGTCGAAGAAGACGATGTTCGTCTGCACTGGCCGGATTTTTTCCACGATGGAAAGCTCGGCAAGGGCGGTGGCCAGTTGCCGGGCATGGTCGTGGTCGGTTTTCAATCTTCCCACGTTGTTTTCGAGGGCGAAAATCCCGGCGGCGGCGAGGTAGCCAGCCTGCCGCATCCGCCGCCGAGGACTTTTTCGGAGGCGGCGGGCTTCTTTGATGAAATCCTTTCCGCCAATCAAAAGGGAGCCGACGGGCGCACCGAGGCCTTTCGAAAGGCAAATCGAGATGGAGTCGAAAGTTTTCCCCAATCCTCGGTTGATTCGCCTGTCTCGACGAGAGCATTGAACAGGCGCGCGCCGTCGAGGTGGAGGGCGAGCTTCTTTTCAATGCAAAGCTGGCGGATGGGCCTGACCTGTTCGAGGCGGTAAAAGCTCCCGCCGCCGATGTTGCAGGTGTTTTCCAATGAAACAAGCCGCGTCCTCGGCAGCCAGTCGGCCTCGGGCTTGACGGCGGCGGCGATTTTCTCGGCGGAAAGGATGCCATTCTCGCCGTCGAGGAGGTTCACGCCGATGCCGCTGTTGAAGGCGTAGCCGGCCACCTCCGATTGGTAGATGTGGCTCAACCGGTCGCAGACCACCTCGTCGAGCGGGCGCGTGTGAGTTTTCAGTGCGATTTGGTTGGTCATCGTGCCGGAAGGGCAGAAGAGCGCGGCCTCGTGCGCGAACATCTCGGCCGCCATCGCCTCTAGCCGGTTGACGGTCGGGTCTTCGCGGAAAACATCGTCGCCGACTTCGGCAGCCATCATCGCGTCGAGCATCGCCTTTGAAGGGCGGTGACGGTGTCGCTGATCAAGTTGGTCATTTTCTCAAAAATTTGGCGGGCGAAGGTGGCTAATTTCCCAAAAAGCAAAAGCCCGGACGGCACGACCGCCCGGGCTTTTCACTCCTATATATAAGGTGTAGTTCCGCGAAAATCACTTCGACACCCCGAGCCGGAACAGCATATAAAGCGCCGCCGCCGCGATGAACGTCACCGGCAGGGTCAGCAGCCAGGCGAGGACGATGTTCGTCACCGTCTTGCGGCGCAGGTTATTCGTTCCTCCGGTGGCGACCATCGTCCCAGCGACGCCCGAGGAGAGGATGTGCGTCGTCGAGACGGGCAGCGCGTAGTAGGTATTGATGCTGATGACGAGCGCGGCGACCAGCTCGGCCGAGGCACCCTGCGCGTAGGTCAGGTGGCTCTTGCCGATTTTCTCTCCAATGGTCACGACGATGCGCTTCCAGCCGATCATCGTCCCGACGCCGAGGGCGAGGGCGATGAGCGCGATGGCCCAGAGCGGCGCAGACTCGTAGGTCTTTTTCAAGCTGTGGATTTCGGCCTTCGCGGTCTTGGCCACGTCGCCCTTGATTTCGCCGTCGGCGATGGCCTGGTCGAAGTCTTTCACCACTGATTGGATGTTCTTCCGCAGGCCGAGGGCCGACTTCTTGCCCGGCTCGGCCTCGATTTTGGCGATGCCGTCCTTCGCCTTTCCGATGGTGGCGATGAGTGCTTTTTGCTTTGCGTCAAGGAGGCTGTCAGGCCCAATCGAGTGGACTGCCATCTCCATTTTTTCAACCGAAGACTTGATGCCCGCGACCGGGATGTTCGGGTCGAGGGCGAACTGCATCGGCAGGAAGCCGATGAGCACTACGAGAAGCAGGCCGACACCTTTTTGCCCATCGTTGGAGCCGTGGAAGAAGCTCACCAGCGTGCAGGTTGTCACGAGGATGGCCCGGACCCAGAAAGGCGGGGCCTTCTTTTCCTTGGGCTCGTCGAAGATGCCCGATCTCTTTTTGACCGTCGCCCGCAAAATCATCATCAGAATGATGGCCAGCGTGAAGCCGAGAAAGGGCGAAAAGAGGAGTGCGCGCCCCACGTCCTTCGCCTTTTCTATGTTGATGCCTGATCCGCCGTGTATCTGCCAGAAGGCAAAGCCGCCGCCGAGCAGCGCGCCAATCATCGTGTGCGACGACGAGCAGGGGATGCCGAAGTACCAAGTGCCGAGGTTCCATGCGATGGCGGTGACGAGGACGGCCATCACGAGCGCGATGTTCTCGCCCAGCGGCTGCGTCATCAGGTCGTTGAGCGGCAGCATCTTGATCATGCCCATTGCCACGGCGATGCCGCCGAGCCACACGCCCGCGAAGTTCCAGAGGCCCGACCAGATGACGGCGAACGTGGGCTTGAGCGTCTTCGTGTAGATGACTGTCGCCACTGCGTTGGCCGTGTCGTGGAAGCCGTTGATGGCCTCGTAGACGAGCACCATGAATATGCAGACAAGGAGGAAAATAGAGGCCGAAGTGTCAAGCCCCATGATGAACCCGAGATTCATAAGTCGTTGGTTTACAGTGACATAAGCTGGTTTCGCTCAAAACCTGACCTGCATCCGCAGCGTCAGGACGTTGTCTTTGAGGTCTTTCCGATAGGCAGGCAGGTTGGCCGAGGTCTCGTTCTTCACGATGTCGTAGTAGCCCATCAGCGTCAGGTTTTCCCAGTAGAAGTTGAGGCCGAGGCCCCATGTGTCCCAGCGGAGGTCGCCCGCGCCGAGCTGTGTGAATGTCTGGCCGATTTCATCGCCCCTTGCCCGGGTGTTGCCGTCGAAGAAGTCGTATTTCACGACTGCCTGAAAGTGGCTCTTTCCGAGGTTCTGAATGAGGTAGAAAATTCCGCCCATCATCGGTCGCGAATAGGCGTCGCCGACCAGTCCGGTCGAGGTTTTGGGGCTTTCGCTCGCTGTTGCCGTCGAGGTTTGGGTGCCGGTCACGAACTCCGCTCGGAGGGTCGTCGCACCTGGCGTCCATTGGTGGGTGTACTGCGCGTCTCCGCCGAAGTACTGCCTTTTGGCAAACCTGCCGAGCGCCGTCGAGTCGTTGTATTTTAGCACCATCCCGGCGCGGGAGGACGTTGTTTCATAGGCAAATTTCGTCCCCTGCCTCACACCGCCGTCATAGACGCTGGCCGCCGCAGAGAGCTGGTTGTGCGCTCCGAGCTTCTTCGTCCATGAGAGACGGCCGATGAAATCCTTGCGCTTGTCGCTCTCGATGGCCTGCGCGTTGCCGTTGACGAGGGCCGCGTCGGCCTTCCAAGCACCTTTTTTGAAGGAAAGCATCGCCCCGATTTCGCGCTCGTCAGGGTAGAGCCATTGACAGGCCCGCGCCCGGTCGGGCGTTTCGCGGATGGCCGATGGGTTGAGCAGCTCGAACGAGACGGGCCGGTTGAACTGGCCCATCGTGAGGCTAAAATGCCCCGTCCACGGCTCGGTCACCGTTGCGAAGAAGTCGCGCAGCGTGACCCCGCGCTCGGTCAGCTCGGGCTGGACATTCAGCGACATGTGCTTCTGTGAAAAGGTGAACTTGACGCGGCCGCGCCGCAGCGAGAACTTGTTGTCGCTGTTCGCCGGGAGGCCGCCGCCGCCGAGGATTTTGGCCCCCGTAGTGTCGGCCTTCTGCCATTGGGCTTGGACATAGCCGGTGATTTTCAGGTTCTTGAGCCAGCCGAAATCGTGTTCGATGGCCGAGACCCGCTTGTTGAGTGAGTCCGGGGTGATGGTTTGTCCCTGCGCGAAGCCCGCCGCGAGGGTCACGGCGAGGACGGCCGTGAGGATGCGTAGCTGCATAGTTGGTCTATAATTAAGCTGAAAACAAGGGGATTAAAAATAATTCTGCGGCAAAAATGGAAAGCGACCCCAGCCCGCCCTGGCTTTTCAAGATGAAATCAATGTTAAGTTTTCGGGCTTTACGCAAACTTAACGCAGGTTTCACCCCCGCCGAACACTGCTCCCCGAGATTTGATTCGGTTTATAATTAAGCAGTCCGCCGCTAGCGGGCAGGGCGCGTCCGATGGGGCGCGCCCTTTTTATTGACCTGTTTGATAAACCGACCAGTCCTCACTGCGGAAGGCCTGAACCTCTTCCGGTTCCTCTTTTTCGACCGTCAGCTTCGGGTTTTTTACCTCGAAATCGGCCGGGTGGTAGGTGAACAGCGTCCATTTCCCGAAAGAGAATTCGAGCGCGGAGACGTTTTCCGACCAGACCCCGCTGTTCAAATACTGCACGTCGCCATCAGTCTCGTGGATTTTTGGGCGGAACGGGTTACCGCAGACGACCGCCGCACAGCCCGCCTCCTGCGCCAGCCGGATGGCGTTTTCCTCCAGTTCTGGGCGCTTTTTGTAGGATTTCCAACCCGTCGCCGAGCGAACTCGCCTTTTCCCACCTTCAAAAAAGCCCGGCCCCGCGTCTGTCTGCCCCGGATGGATGAGGTATTTCACGCCGCCGAGCTGCACGACGAGCCGCTCGCGGAACTCCATCTGCCCGAGGCTGAACTCGCCCAGCGAACCGAGCAGCCGGTCCCCGTCGGCCGCGACATACCAGACGCGAACCCCGTCGGCAGCCATCTTTAATAGGTGTCGCAAAACTCTCAGGTGGCTTTTCGGGAAGCGGTTGAGCGAGCGGCCCTGCATGTCGAACAACCCGCCGTTCAAAACGAGCGTCGCCGGGCGGATGCTCTTCAGATATTGGACAAGCTCCGAGGCGCGGGCCGCGTCGCTGCCAAGCCGAGCACCGGAGAGGATGACGATTTCTGGCCTTCTTTTCATCAGTTCCGAAATTTTGACCAAAAATCCGGGCGACCGGTTGCCCGCAGGTTAAGCCAGTTTTAAGTTTTCATGCAATCCACACCAGCGCGAAAAACTTCATCGAGACTTAACACGGCCTTCATGTTGAGGTAAAAGCACCCGAGAACCTTTGCGCCAAATTTTGACTGATTCTCAAACCTACGACATGAAAAAAGCCACCTTTCACATCCTTTTCATTGCCTCGATGCTCTTCGCGGCGACGGGTTTTTCGCAAAACCAGAAGGGGACAATCGCCGGGAAGCTCACCGACAAGTCCACTGGTGAGGCGCTCATCGGTGCAACCGTCCAGCTCGAAGGCACACCGACCGGTACCGTCTCTGACATCGAGGGGAACTACTCGTTCTCCGTCGCGCCGGGTAGCTACACGCTGGTTTTTACCTACATCTCCTATAAAACAGAGAAAATGCAGGTCGACGTGAAGGTGGGCGAGACCACTTTCGCCAACTTTGTGATGCAGGAGGACCTTGGCAGTAATGAGATAAAGACCGTCGTCATCACCTACACGGTGCAGAAGTCCAGTTCCCTCGCGCTGCTAACCGAGCGGAAGAACGCGGCCCAAGTTTCTGATGGCATCTCTGCCGATCAAATCCGCAAGACTCCCGACAGGACGACCTCCGATGTCTTGAAGCGCGTGACCGGTGCCTCGATTCAAGAAGGGAAGTTCGCCGTCATCAGGGGCATGAACGATCGCTACAACGCGGGCTACCTCGACGGCGCACCGCTTCCCTCGACCGAAAGCGACCGGAAGGCTTTCGCCTTCGACGTCGTCCCGGCAAGCCTGCTCGACAACCTCACCATCGCCAAGACCGGCAGTCCCGACCTCACTGGTGACTTCGGCGGCGGCATCATCCGCATCAACACGAAAGCAGTGCCCGACAAGTTCACGCAGAGCGTCAACGTCGGCGGGCAATGGCACGCGCTGACGACGAACAAGGATTTCATCCAATCAAAAAGATACTCGGGCGAGGTGCTCAACCTCTTTGGCAACCAGCGCGACTTGCCTTCTTTTGGCGAGAATGACCTGAAGACCGGTGGGCCTTTCCCGACAGCGGCCGAGGCTGAAAAGCTGGCCGCGATTTCCCAAAAATTCAACAACGACTGGTCCGCGACCGACAAAAAGGCCTTGCCCGGCACCCGTTTCGGGTATTCGCTCGGACTTCCCATCAAGCTCGACGACGTTCGGAAGCTCGGTGTCATCGTCGCCTTGAACTATTCGAACACTTTGAAGACCTCTGACGGGACGGTCAACAGCTACGACGGCGCGGGCCTCACCGCACGTTTCAACGACCGCGCTTTCACGACGAACACCTCGACCGGCGGCATCTTCAACGTCAACTTCGTCGGTGCGAAGACGCAGGTCAACTTCCGCAACCTGGTCAACGTCAACTCCGACAACAACACCATCACGCGCACCGGCACGGGCAACGTCACCGACGCCATCGACGTGCGCAACCGCGCCAATTTTGTCAGCGTCAACCGCCTCGTCAACTCGATCCTGTCCGTCAAACAAGTGGTGGGCGACAACCTTTTCAACGTCGGCGCGTCGGTCAACTACTCGACCATCATGCGCCGCACGCCGGACTACCGCATCGCCAGCTACACGAAGACGCCCGATTTCGAGGACTACAACCTCGCGCTCGGCGACTTCTTCAACACCTCGACGGGCCGCTTCGTGAGCGACCTCGACGAGCGGCTGATGGGCGGCGGCCTCGATTTGAGCAAGAAACTTGACGTGGAGAAGGTGAAGACCACTGTCAAGATCGGCGGTTCCTACCAAGACCGGACGCGCGACTTCATGAGCCGCAGCTTCGTCTACGGCGGTGCGCTCTACACTCCCTCGCAGGACCCGGCCATCGACCTCGGACAAGAGGGAATCGGCTCGACGAAGCTGTTTTTGATTGAAAAGACCTCGAAAGAGCTGGCGAGCTACAACGGCAAGTCGAAACTCATGGCTGGTTTCGCCGTCGCCGACCAGAAGTATTTCGAGAAATTCCGCGCTGTTTGGGGCGTTCGCTTCGAGGACATGGACATCAATGTCGACAACAAATCCGTCGACATGGACATCGCCGATGTGAAAGACCGCTCCCTGCTGCCCTCGGCCAATTTCTCTTACAGCCTCTCCGAAAAGACGAATCTTCGGGCTGCGTACTCGGCTTCGGTCAACCGGCCGGAGTTCCGCGAGCTGGCGCCGTTCGCTTTCTATGTCTTCGACAAGAACGCCGAAATCCGAGGCAACAAAGACCTCAAGGTGGCCAGGCTCAACAACTACGACATCCGCTGGGAGTTCTTCCCGACTGGCGCGGAACTGGTTTCATTCGGTGCTTTTTATAAGGACATCAAAAACCCCGTCGAGCAGGCCATT
The DNA here is from genome assembly GCA_044227705.1 of Saprospiraceae bacterium. Lineage (GTDB taxonomy): Bacteria > Bacteroidota > Bacteroidia > Chitinophagales > Saprospiraceae > JANOQP01. Next base: position 12,969 of record JBGAWE010000058.1, on the reverse strand, counting down.
GACATCACGCAGCCGACGACCACTTTCACTTTCGAGAACGAAAAATCGGCCACCAACTACGGCCTCGAACTCGAAGTGCGGAAGAATTTCAGCTTCATCGGCAGCAAGCCCATGTGGCGCGACTTCGGGGTTTTCGCCAACCTCGCCATTGTTCGTTCGCGGCTCGGCTTCGTCGAAGGTTCGCAGGCTAAAAAGGACCGGCAGTTGCAGGGACAGTCGCCGTACGTGCTCAACGGCGGTCTCCAATACGAGAACGTCGAATCGGGTTGGTTCGCCAGCGCGGTGGTCAACCGTATTGGCAGGCGCATCGCTTTCGTAGGCGTCGATCCGAAGTTCGGCGACACACGGCAGGACATCTTCGAGGCACCTCGCACTGTTGTTGACGCACAGGTTGGGAAGACGATTGGGAAGTTCAACGTCAAACTGACCGCGGGCGATTTGCTCCACCAGACGCTCGTCTACTATCAAGACGCCGACCAAAATGGGAAGTTCGACAAGAAAGGCGACCGCCAGATGTTCAACTACAAAAACGGCATGACGGTGAACGTGGCCGTCGGGTACACTTTCTAAAGAACGAAGCGAATGAGCAAAAGGCCGCTGTCAACCCGCAATCGGATGGCAGCGGCCTTTTCTTTTGTAGCGCTGATCGGCTGGACGATGCCGTTGAAGAAGGGAACCAGCTTGCGCAAGATTGGTTAGCGCATGTCGTGCTGATTATTGAAAGAGGCTCGAAAAGCATTGCGATTTAACCCCCAGCGACAACCGAAAAAGCTGGCCGCCCCGTCAAAAATCCATCCGTCCGCTCCGTGTCACCTGCGTCGCCGAGGCCTGTTGCGCACCTGTCAAAACGATGTCGTGGATGGCCACATGGGCCGGCCGCGTGGCGATGAAATAGATGGTCTCCGCCACATCGCGGCTCGTAAGTGGTTGAAAATCATCGTAAATCCTCGCCCGGTCGGCATCCCCGTCGAAGCGGACGAGCGCAAATTCCGTCGCTTCAACATGGCCCGGGCTGATGCTCGAGACCTTCACGCCGTGCGGCGCGAGGTCGAGCCGCATGGCCCGCGTTAGGGCGTCGACGGCGAACTTGGTGGCGTTGTAGACCGCGCCTTTCGGATAGACCTCCTTGCCCGCGATGCTTCCCACGTTGATGATGTGGCCGCGCTGCCGCCCGACCATGCCCGGCGCGACAAGGCGCGTCATGTAAAGGAGCCCCTTCAGGTTGGTGTCGATCATCTCCTCCCAATGCCGGAAGTCGCCCTCATGGATGGGGTCGAGGCCCTTCGCCAGCCCGGCGTTGTTTATCAAAAGGTCGATGTCGCGCCAGTTTTCGGGCAGGTTTTCGACCATCTGCTCGACGGACTGGCGGTCGCGCACATCGAAGCAGGCGGTCAGGATTTCCGCCCCGTGGTTTTCAAAAAACTCCCGGCCTAATTCGTCCAGTCGCTCGCCGCGCCGCCCTGTGAGGATGACGCGGTGGCCATGCCGGGCGAACTCCTCGGCCGTCGCCCGCCCGATTCCGCTCGTCGCGCCGGTGACGAGGACGGTCAGTTTGTCTGTCGGCGAAACTTGCCGTTCAACCGCAAGTGGTTGATTTTCAACCTTTTCGGACTCTTTTTGAGGAGTCTCAACTTCCTGTTCAATAACCGCCGGGGCAATCTCTTTTTTTGGAAAAAGCCCTGCCTCGACTTCGGAAAACAAGATAGGATCGATGGCAATCGCCCGCTCCCAAGCAGCGTATGCCTCGACCGAATTCCCGAGGTGCCGCTCGAGGTGGGCAAGTTCGTACCACGACGGCGCATGGCCCGGGTTCCGCTCGACTGTCTTCTCGAAAAGCCGCCGCGCGCGGTCGTGCTTGCCGAGGTTTTCGAGGCAGATGACGGCCGCCCGGTGGGTGCTTTCCCAGTCCGAGGGGTCGCTTTTCGCGGCGGCGCGGTAGTGCTGGACGGCGGCTTTTTTCTCGTTTTTGAACTTGAAATCGAGCATCCGCGCAAGCCGCAGATGAGTGCCGGGAAAGTCGTCGTCGACCAAAATCGCCTGCTCGAAATGGCGGCGGGCGGCGGGAAAATCGCCTACCTGTTCCGCGATTTCGCCGAGCAAAACCCAGCCCTCGGGCCGCGCCGGGAACTTCATCGTCAGGTCCTCAGCCTGCAGCCGGGCTTGTGCAAAGTCTCCTTTTTGAATCCAGTAATGGGCGGCCGCCTGCGTCTGCCGGATGTCGTCGTTGATGGCCGAGTTCGCGCTAACCGGCTGGAAATGAGGCAGTTGCATCGCCGTCACTCGCGGAGCGACCACATCTTCGCTGGTTTCCAGTTCGGCGACGACCCCGTTTTCCTTTGTCGAAAAACCAATCACAGGCTCGGCGGCCGAGCGGTTTTCCGTCTCGCCCGAGTTGCCGGCGACAACAGGTTGAGCAGCCGTTTTCGCCGCGTCCTCCCGGACGAACTCGGCGACGAGCGCCTCGATCTCCTCCCGAGTCGGCGTCTGCGGCATCGGTGCCAGCTTCCGCTCGACCGGCACCCCGACCGGCTCTGTTTTTTCGGAAATCTCAACCTCCGTTTTTTCAAATACCTCGACCGGCATGGTGTCCTCCAAAAAGACGACCGGCTCCGGCGGTGGGGGTGGGGTGGGTTCGACGACCTCCTTTTTTGCCCTCGTTTTTTTGGGCGGCGGAGGGGTGGCTGCGCTTTCATCTGGGTCGGGGGCGGTTCGTTTTTTTCGCCGTGCCTTCGCCGCCTCGGAGGCTGCTTCAGTGTCTATGCCGTTTTCGAGGCTGGCCAAAATGTCGAAGCCTTCAGGCTCGAAACCGCTGTCGTCGGGCGTCAGTTGGGCTTTCCCCAATCGGGTTCCTCGACGTGCGGGGCCGGTTGTTCTTGCTCAAAATGGGCAGGCTCGGCCAGCGGCGGCTCCTCCAAAATCGAGTCGAAACTTTCCACCCAAACCGGCTCGGCGACGGCTCCACGCGATTCGATGGCAGATGCCGCGACTTCCAAAACCGGCTGAAAGCGGGCCGTTTTCGACTGTGCTTCGGGCAAAAAGATGGAATCCGTCTCCACATCCGCGTCTGCGGAGGCGAGCAGGCGGTATTTCTGGAACCGCTCGGCGACGCCCATTTTTTTGAAAAAGACCTCGAAGTTGTTCGCCGAGAAAACCTCCCAGCCGACCGGCTCGGCGTTGCGCAATGTGTTGAGAAAATCTCCGATCTCGACCGAGATGTCGCGGACGGAGGACAGCTCGCGGTTGATCGCCTCGATGTCGTCGGGGTTGGCGGTCTCCTTTTTTTGGCGCAGTTCGAGGTAGATCGACTGCCAATAGTTCATGTAGATGATGGCGTGGATGACCCGCTCGAAGTGCGTCTCGACGCGCTCGACCTGGCCGGTCTCGGGGTTCGTGCGGTAGCCGTCGGCGACGACCGCCAGCACCCGGTTCGTCCGGATGAGCTGCTGGAGCATGGGCCGCGCATAGGCCATGCAGGCCGCGGAACGCAGGAAGTTGTCGGTGACGAGCAGCACCACCGGTGCCGTCGAGGCCTGCACGGCCGCCACGAACTGCCCCGGCATCCGGTCGTTGAGGTTGGTGACGTGGTCGAAATGGAGGCCCGTGCGGCGCAGTTTTTCGTCGATATGGGCTGCCAGCCGGGCGTTTTCGTGGCAGTATGCGAGAATGACCCTTTCCATAAGTTTGGGTAAAGCGTTAGTGCGGGCGGGCAGGGATTAGAAATCGGGGATTGGGGGCTGCGGCTATGGTTTTTCGGCAAGCAATTCTTTCAAAGTCTTGTCGAAATCGGCCTGAAAGGCCCCAAACCGGCTAGTCGCCGGGCCGTCGAAACCGGTGTGGATTTTCCGGACTCGGTCTTTTTTGTCAATGATAACCATCGTCGGGAAGGCCATGAACTTCGTCAGCTCGGGGAACCTCGCCGCGACCGAGTCGGCTTTCGCCGGGCCAGCCCAGACGAGGTCGTATGGGATGTTTTTCACCTTTTTGTACCGGGCGAGCTGTTCGTTGGCCAGCTTCGGGTCGCTGTTCCGCTCCCAGGCGAGGCCGATGATTTGCACGTCGGGCGAGGGGTTTTTCGAGAAATAATCGACCAAAAACTCCGTCTCGTCGAGGCAGTTTGGGCACCATGTCCCCATGAACTGAACGATTTTGACCTTGCCCCGACCGGCCTCCGACGGGATACCGACCGAGCGGCCGTCTGGCGTGGCAAAGGCAAAATGCATGCCCGAAGCCCCCGGTTTGAGACTGGTGAGCGAGTCGGCGGGGCGGATGTCGAACGTTGGGTTGCGTTGCGCCGACCACAATTGCTGGTGGTGAGTGCCACTGCGGAACTCGCCGTTGAGCGAGTCGCCGCGGATCGAGCCGTTGAAAAGGAAGGCGTGCGAGCCGTCGAAGGCGCTCAGCCAAAAGTGGCGGCCCTGCACGGTGCCCTCGAGGAAGCGGTAGTCGCCGGTCTCTGTCCGCCATGTCCCGCCGAGGTGGTTTTTCTGTTGGACGAACTCGCCGACAGCCTTCTCGTCGGGGTCGAAGGTGGTCTCCCAGCGGCCGGTCAGGTCGGCGACGGGCGGCTCGTTCATGGCGGTGAAGCGGTGGTCGAGGCCCTGTTTTGCCCGAAAAGGGATGCGGTAGTTGGGGCCGCGCGCCGGGCAGACCCACTCGCCCTCCATCAGTTTTTCGCGGACGACGGCCCGCAAATAGGTCTGATAGTGCGGGAACTCGACAACCAGCGTGTCGTATGCCGAGTTTTTCGACCGCCACCAGCGAACGCTGTCGCAGCGGATGTGCTCAGGGCCGTTCTGGATTTCGAGGTAGAAATGGTCGGCATCCGAGTATTTCACCTCGAAGTTGAACGGCAAATCGCCCTCTTGGAACTCATCGGTGATGCGGGCGACGTCCTTCTTGCCGAGAGCCAGCGGCTCGTGCGGGACGAGTTCGAGGACGCCGCGCCATGTGCCTGGAGCGAGCTTCGAGTATCGGTTCTCGAACTCGAGGCAGCCGTTGAACAACAGGGCGGCCAACAATAAGGCGGGGATTTTTTTCAAAAAATGGCTCATTTCAGAAAGTCTCGGGCCGGGCAGGATGAGTAAAAAAGCGTCGGTCGGCCGACACAAAACCCGGCGGCGGACAAAGGTAGAACGGCCCATCGCCTCCCGTTATGCCCGGTTTTCGGAATGTGAACAGGGTTCAGCGGGTTGTTCTTCGACGGTGAAAAATTTTCAAATAGAGGAATGCGACCGGTGCGGATTTTCGGGCGAGGGAAGGGCGATTTTTGGAGCAACCAGCGACGGCGTCGCTGCCCTGCGCAGCCGCTCGTTCAACAGACAACAGTTCCGTTTTCGATTCTAAAAGCCCGAAAATCGGCCCCGAACCGCCCAAAAACGGCCTCCGCCCGCGCCGGGTGCGCGTCGGTGACGAAGACCTGCCCGAAGCCGTCGCCCGCTAAAACCTCGATGAGCCGGTCGACGCGGCCCTCGTCGAGCTTGTCGAAAAGGTCGTCGAGGAGCAGGATGGGGGAGAAGCCGGTCTCGGCTTTCAGAAAGCAGAGCTGCCCCAGCCGCAGGGCGAGCAAAAAGGACTTGAGCTGGCCCTGCGAGGCCCATCGCTTTGCCGGTTGGCCGTCGAGCTTGAAAACGAGGTCGTCGCGGTGCGGGCCGTCAGTCGTCCGCTGGAGGAGGCGGTCCTTTTCGAGGTTTCGAGCTAGGATTTCATCAAAGGCCGTCGATTCGAGCGGCGACTCGAAGCCAAGTTCGACCCGTTCGCCGCCGCCACTGATTTTCTCGTAAAAAGCTTGGAACTGACCGACGAATCCTGCCACAAAGTTTTTCCGATGCTCGAAAACGACGGCCGCCGGGGCGGGGAGCTGCCGGTCGATGCCCTCCAAAAGCGGTGCGTCGAACCGTTTGTCCTCTGCAAAATTTTTGAGTAGGGCGTTCCGCTGGCGAAGCAACTGGTTGAGAACCAGCAAGTTGGAAAGATAGGCTGGCGAGATTTGGGAAAGCGTCTGGTCGAGGAGTCGCCGCCGCTCCTCGCTCCCGTCCTGCACTAGCCGGACGTCGTCGGGCGCGGCCATGACGACTGGAAACTGCCCAACATGGTCGGCGAAGCGGAGGATGGGAGAGCCGTTTCGCTCCATCTCCTTGCGGGCGGGTGGCTGCATTTTGGCCACAACCAGCTCGTGCTGCCCCGTTTTTTCAAAAAGACCTTCGACGCGGAAAAAGTCCTCGCCCAACCGAATGAGCTGCCGGTCGGACAGGCCGCTGTGGCTTTTCGTCAGGCAGAGCAGGTGGACGGCCTCTAGCAGGTTCGTCTTGCCCATGCCGTTGCGGCCGGCGAGCAGGTTGAGGCGCGGCGAGAGGTCGAGGGAGGCGGCAGGCCAGTTCTTGAAATTGGAGAGTTTGAGCGTCCGAAGGAACATCGGGCAAAGATGGGTGGCGCATGCGTTCGAGTGATTGGATATGAGCTTTTCAGGTCAATCTGCTTTCAGCCCGTGCGCCGTACGCTTCATCTCCGTCGCCAGCGGCTCGCCCAGCCAGCGGTCGACCCAGTGGTGGACGGCGTAGATGACCGGCGTCATGACGATGGCGACGAGGAACTTGTAGAGGTAGCCGACGATGGCCACCGAGAAGGTCAGCGCGAGCGTCCACTTGCCCGGCAAATAGAAGGCGATGAAAATGACAACGAACGAGTCGAAGAACTGCGAGACGATGGTCGAACCCGTCGAGCGGAGCCAGATTCGGCTTTCGCCCGTGGCCTTTTTGATGCGGTGAAAGATGGCCACGTCGACGAACTGGGCAGTCAAAAAAGCCGTCAGCGAACCGATGATGATGAGCAGGCTTTGGCCGAAAACAAGTCGGAAGGCCTCGTTGTAATCGCCTACTTTTTCGAGTTGGGCGGCCTTTTCCTCGGGCGACATCGAATCCAAAATGTGCGATTTCACCCAAAAACCGGCCGGTTCGAGATGAATCGCCATGAGCAGCATGAGAAATGCGTAGCCAATCAGACCGGCCGCAAGCCAGGAGAGCGTGCGCACGCCGCGCGGGCCGAAATACTCGTTGATGATGTCGGTCATCACAAAGACAAAAGGCCAGAGCAGCACGCCCGCCGTCAGGTTGAACGACAGGCCGCTCGAGCCGAAGATGGTCAGGTTGGCCTCGGGCAGGCCGAGCGTCTTTTCGAGCGAGAAAAGTTTGACGCCGATGATTTCGGCGACGATGGCGTTGGTCAGGAAGAAGCCCGCGAGCACCATCCAGAGGCCGTTGGCCTTGTTGTCGAAGAAGTTTTTCATCTATTTTCGATGACGATTGCGGCGGCAAAAAAAAGCGGGAGGACGGCACCGAAGCCGCCCTCCCGCTTTTTTCATGCCGGTGAATTCCGAGAGAAAATCAGCGGACTACGACGAGCTGTTTGCCGACGATGTACTTCCCGCGAGAAATCTGGAGCGCGTAGACGCCCGATTTCAGCGACGAGACGTTGATCGAGGCCTTGCCGACGAGCGAGACTTCCTGCTCGAGAGCGCGACGGCCGAGGTTGTCGAAGACAGTGACGCGCACGTCCCCGGTCAGCTCGGCGGCCGAAGTCTCGATTTGCACGAAATCGGTGGCCGGGTTCGGGACGAGGCTGACGGCATCGGCCCAGAGCAGTTCGTGCGTGGCGGAGAGCGGGTCGCCGAAGGCATACTCGCCGGTGCCGGTGTTGAAGGTCACGCCGTACTTGCCTGCGACGGTCTTGATGTTCGGCCCGTTCTGTGTGCCGGTGCCCGCCGGGAAGGCCTTTGCGCCCCAGTTGATGGCCCAGGCGTGGTTCGCGCGGAACTTGACGCCGCCCGTGTCGGTGCCCATCGCCGGGATGGGCGCGTCGATGAGATCGATGGAGGCGATGGTGAACTTGTACTCGTCGGTCGGGTCCTTTTTCATGAAAAGGTCGTGGTCCCAGTCATAGGATGTGGGCGGGGCGAAGGCGTTGCCGACCATGCCGATGGTGTCGTAGACGACGACGAGGTCGAAGTTGTAGTCGCCCGTGGTGGAGTTGAACGTGATTTTGTAATCACCCGCGACGACGGGGATGCTCGGCCCGTCGAGGATGCCAACGCCGGTCGGGAAGTCGCCGGCGCCCCAGTTGACGTCCCAGTTGCCGTTTGCGCGGAACTTGGCGGTGCCGTTCTTCATCTTGTAGCGCTTCTTCCAGATGGACTTGTTGGTCGGGTCGGGGTCGAGGAAGTTGTCGGTCGTCGGGCTGCCGGGCGCGGCGTCGCCGATGATGCTGACGGAGGTGTAAATCGGGATGTAAGTGAATTTGTACACGCCCGTTTTCGGTGTGAATTCAACAGCGTACAGGCCCGTCGAGTCGCATTTCATGTCGTTGCCGCCCTTCGTGGCGGTGCCAGCAGGGAAGGGGCCGCCGCCCCAGTTGATGGCCCAGTCGTGGTTCGCGCGGAACTTGAAGGAAGAGTCCTTTTTCATGTTCAGCTCGCCTTTCCACAGGTCGGGGTTGGCGTTGTCCTGCGCAAGGTCGTAGTCGGTCGACCAGTCGACGTAGGCCGGGCCGATGATGCTGATGGCGGTGTAAGCGACATTCTCTACGAATGAGTACTCGAGGGTCGATTTGTTGAACTTGACGACGTACTCGCCCGCCTTCGGGATGGAGATGTCGCTGCCGCCGGGCACGGCCGTGCCGCTGGGGAAGGCGCCGCCCCAGTTGACGTCCCAGGTGTTGTTCTGCCGGAACTTGCACTTGCCGAGGCCGAGGTTCATCGTGATGTAGTACTGGTTGGTGTCGGCGGCGTCGCGGTACATGTCAGTGTCGTTGTCCCAACCGCCGGGCGTGGCGTCGCCGAGGATGCCGATGTCGGCCGTGTGGAGGAAATTGTAGGCTCCCGTGGTCGAGTTGAAATCGACGTGGAAGAGGCCGCCGCCGGGGATGGGGATGTTCGGCCCGCCTTGTGTGCCGATGCCGGTCGGATAGCTGTCAGCACCCCAGTTGATGGTCCAGGCATCGTCTTGGCGGAACTTGGCCTCGCCCTTCGCCAGGGTGATGTCGAGCGACCAAAGGTGAGCGCTGTCGGGATGCTGGACCATGTTCGTGTCGTTGTCCCAGCCGCCCGACCATGCGGAGCCGATGAGGCCGACGGACTGGCTGAAGGCAGCCATGCCGAGGGCCATGAGGAAGGAGGAGAAGAGTAGACGTAACTTCATTTTTTTGAACTTTTTAGTAAAAAATCGAACAGATTGTAAGTTTGCCTCAAAGTTAGAATGGATTTTCTTCTGGCTGGTTGTTTTAAGTGTCAAATTGACACTACCCGGCTTTTCGATTGCCTTGAGGCCTTTATTCAGACCAAGGTTGCCTAATCTACACAACTGCTATTTTATGAAGTTTTCTACAAAACACGGAACGCTGCTCTTGTTTCTCGCCTGCTGCCTCGGCACGGCGACCGCCCAGCGAACCATCACTGGAACCGTCACCGACGCCTCCAATGGCGAGGCCCTAATAGGGGCCAACGTCGTGGTCAAAGAGGAGCCGTCGCGTGGGACTGTCACCGATGTCGACGGCCATTTTTCCATCACCGTTGGGGCCGATGGGAAGACCCTCCTCGTCAGCTATACGGGCTTCGACCTGGTCGAACAGAGCATCGTCGGTGTGAGCAATGTCGATGTGAAGATGGGCGATTCGAAAGCCCTACAAGAGGTGCTCGTCATTGGCTACGGCACGGTGAAAAGAGAGGATGCGACCGGCCTCGTTCAGTCCGTCACGGCCGACCGATTTAATAAAGGGGCCGTCGTCAGTGCGCAACAGCTCATCTCGGGCAAGTTGGCCGGGGTGGTCGTCACGCCAGATGGCGGGCCAGGCGGCGTGGGCAACATCCGCATCCGTGGCGAGTCGTCGCTCGATGCGGTGAAGGAGCCGCTCTTCGTTGTCGACGGCGTGCCGCTCGACAACGCCAACGTCTCCGGCAGCCGGGGGGCGCCCGGGCCGGGCAAGCTCCGGGGCCTCTCCTTCCTCAACCCCAACGACATCGAATCGATAACCGTCCTCAAGGACGCCTCCTCCGCCGCCATCTATGGCAATCGCGCCTCGGCGGGCGTCGTCATCATCACGACGAAGAAGGGCGACCTGTCGCGGAAGCTCGCCGTGACGTACAACGGCAAGCTCGCGGTGAGCAAGGTCGCCAAGCGTGTTGACTACCTGACGGCCGACGAGTATCGCAAAGTGCTCAACGACCGCTACCCCGACCCCGGTGCCAACAACCCCGTCAACCTGCTTGGCTCGGCCAACACCGATTGGCAAGATCAAATCTACCAGCCCGGTGGCCTCTACGAACACAACATCAACCTCTCTGGCGGCATTTGGCGCATGCCGTATCGCATCTCGGGCGGACACCTTTTTCAGGATGGACTTCTTAAAACCGACAACTTCAAGCGCTGGACGACCGGAATCAACCTGCGGCCGCAGTTCCTCAACAACCGCCTGCAGTTCAACCTCAACTTCCAGCAGATCTACTCGACGAACCGTTTCGGCAACCGCGACGCCATTGGAGCGGCAGGCTACCACGACCCGACGCAGCCCGTCTACGACAGCAACTCGAAGTACGGTGGCTACTGGACCTGGACCATCCCCAACGGCAACCCAAACGTCCTCGCGCCACGCAACCCCGTCGCCCTCCTATATTTGAAGGACGACCGCTCGAAGAACTGGGAGTACCTCGCCAACGCTTCCGTCGACTACCGCTTCCGCCTTTTCCCCGCGCTGCGGTACAACCTCACGGTCGGCCGTGACCACCGGCACGGCGAGGGGACGGTCCTCGTGCCGAACTACGCCGCCTTCGCCTTCGACGCCATCAACGGCGGCGGCACGGACAACCACTACGAGCAGACGCGCAACAACGACGTCCTCGAGACCTACCTCAACTACAAAAAGGCCCTCGGCGACCACAGTTTCGACGTCATGGGCGGCTATTCTTGGCAGCACATCGACCTTGCGAAGGACATCGACAGCCGCTCCAACTGGGCCAACACGCCCATCGCTTCCATCACCTACACGCTCTCGCGCCCGAAAGAGCTCTACCTCGTCAGCGTATACGGCCGGGCCAACTACTCGTGGAACGACCTCGTATTCCTAACGGGGTCGCTGCGCCGAGATGGCACCTCTCGCTTCGCGCCCGACTATCGCTGGGGCGTCTTTCCGGCGGCGGCGCTCGGCTTGAAGCTCATCGACAAGAACAGGCCGACCTTCAACTTCCTCAAACTTCGTGGAAGCTGGGGCCGCACCGGCCAGCAGGACCTCGGCGAGGATTATTACTATGCCTATCTCGCCAAGTACGTCACCAGCACCGGCGGGGCCGCGTACCAGTTTGGCAACGAGTTCGTGCAGACGCTCCGGCCCGACCCCTATCTGGCCAACATCAAGTGGGAACAAGCCGACTCGTACAACGGCGGCGTCGATTTCTCCATCGTGAAGGACCGCCTCTCGGGGTCGGCCGACGTCTATTTGCGCAAGACGAAGGACTTGCTGCAAAACGTCCCATACCCCGCACTGGGCAACCTCTCCAATTTCTTTTACAAGAACATTGGGACCATGGAGTCGAAGGGTGTTGAGGGAAGCCTCTCGCTCACGCCCGTCAAGGCCCGCGAGTTCACTTGGGAAATCACGGCCAACGTTGCCTACAACCGCTCGCAAATCACGAAGCTGACCAGCAGCCAGGACTCGACCTTTCAGGGCGTTGCTGTCGGCGGCATCGCGGGCGGCGTGGGTTCGAACATCCAAATCCACACAGTTGGCTACGCGCCGAACAGCTTCTATGTTCAAAAACAGCTCTACGGCCCGGACGGGAAAATCCTAGAGGGCCAGTTCGCCGACCTGGACGGCAACGGCATCGTCAACTCGCGCGACTTCTACCGCTTCCACTCACCTGCGCCGCGCTGGACGTTCGGCCTCTCGACCTCCGTCAGCAGTTGGGGCTTCACGCTCTCGGCCGCCGCTCGCGCCAACATCGGGCAGTACGTTTACAACAACGTCCTCACCGACCAAGGCTACCTCGCACGGCTCTACGGCTCGTCGGGCAACCTGGCCAATGTCACGCAGTCGGCCGTCGACCTTGGCCTCGAAAAACAAGGGTCGCTCATCTACAGCGACTATTTCGTGCAAAAGGCTTCGTTCCTGCGCATCGACAACGTCTCGCTCGGCTACGACCTGCACCGCCTTATCGACCGCGACCTCTATGTGACGGCCACGCTCGAAAACTGGGGGTTGTTCACCCCCTACAAAGGCATTGACCCGGAAATCGGGACAGGCATCGACAACAGCATCTACCCCAGGGCGCGGACGTTCTCGCTGGCCGTCGCGCTCAAACTTTGAGTTCCGCCGAAAGGCCCTTTCTCGGACAGATTGGTTTCGGGGAAGGGGTTTTGGGTAAATAAATTTTTTCAGAAAATGAAATTCGGACAAAAAATAGCGGCCGTCGCCGCACTCATCATCGCCTCTGCGGGCTGCTTTAAAGACCTCAACACCGTCCCCAAAGACCCCACCGTCACAACCGCCGCCACAGTCTACGACGACCCGAACTCTTATAAAAAGGCGCTTGCCAAGCTCTACGCCGGCTTCTCCGTCAGCGGGCAGGAAGGCCCCAGCGGCCAGCCGGACATCGCGGGCATCGACGAAGGCTTCGGCCAGTACCTGCGCGGCTACTGGTACCACCAGGAGCTGCCGACTGACGAAGCCGTTATCGCCTGGAACGATCAGACCATCAATGACTTCCACGCCCAATCGTGGACGGACAAGGACGGATTCATCTACGCCTTCTACAGCCGCATCTTCTTCCAGATTGCGCTCGAGAACGAGTTCCTCCGCGAGACGACCGACGCGAAGCTCGACTCGCGCGGAGTCGACGCAGCGACGAAGGCCGACGTGCACCGCTTCCGGGCCGAGGCACGCTTCCTTCGCGCCTTGAGCTACTGGCACGCGCTCGACCTCTTCCGCAGC